>SVPD01000062.1 GCA_015066045.1 Oscillospiraceae bacterium | reverse complement strand
TCAAAACTATCTGAATTTTAAGGTGCAAAGCAGTTTTTATTGAGATGTTTTTTTGGTTTGAGGAAGTGACAAAACCACCGCAATACTTGCGTATTACGGTGGTTTTTCGCAATGTCAAAGCGGAAAATAGCCAATAAAAACCTTAACTTCCTTATGAAGTGCCGCCCAAGGGAGTATTTGTCCGCACCGGCTGACAGTGAAGCTTTATTACTGATAGGAGATGTAAAGATTAAGGCCGTTTATACTGTAAATTACGCCCTCCTTGATTACCTCTTCGCTATCGAGAGCACGTCTTACTGCCGTGAGCATATCGTAGTCCTTCATAGTAATACGTGTGTCAAGACGAAGATTTTCACGTGCATCGTGAGTCATAAAGTTCGTAAACGGGGTAAGAGGAACGAAGCCCGTGCACCACCAATAGGAGCCGTAGGGACGGGAGAATTTCTTTACTCCGCCGTTATAAAGCTCCATAGACATTTTAAGCATTTCTTCGTCTGCAGCACAGTCGTAATGCTCGACACTTCTGTCCTTGGGCTTATTATAAAGGCCTACCTCTGCACCGTAGAAGAGTAGTCCGTACTGTCCCTTCCACAGCTGGAGCATCCAGTCCTTATCTGCGTATTCGTATTTGATTCTCACGGTGTCGATGTATATAGTTACCAAGGAGGCACCCACATCAAAGCTTTCATTATAGCCTACTCTTCTCTGCCAGGGATCAGCCGCAGTGTAGAAGCAGTTTTCCTTGGCATCGTAAAGGAAGCCTACCAGGCCCGAAGCGGACAGAGCCGCACTGTAGGGACTGGGAGCAACATAATTGCTTTCAAAGAAAAGTGTGACCGAGGGTGTGTAGTCGGTATAGAAAATGTTTTCCTTGCCGACATAAGCTCTTATTTTATAGGTATAGGAGCTGGTCTCGGTGAGAGTGTCATCGGTATAGGTTATGTCTGAGGTTTTACCTATAACCTCCCATTTACCCTTGGCAGCGTTATATCTGCTGACCTCATAGCCCGTAGCCTTGCCGTTGGCCTTCCACGAAAGACGGATAACCTTATTATCCGTAGCTGCGGCAAGACCTGTAGGCACCTTCGGAAGTGAGCCGGCAGTAACCTGTGACGAAAAGCCGCCGTAATTTTTCTTTGAGTCATTCTCCTTATAGGCTCTTACCTTGTATACATAAGATGTGCCGGGCTCGAGCTTTTTCAGAGTGTAGGAGGTGGCTGAGGTGGTTTTTACCTTTTTCCATTTACCCGTAGAGTCCACATAGCGGTAAACCTGATAGCCGTCAGCACCCTTTACCGAGCTCCATTTGATGGTAAATGACGATGTATCGGACGCCGTCAGACGGAGACTGCCCACATCCGGAAGAGCGGTTCTGAAGGTAAATGCACTTGATTTGGTGCCGTAAACCTTGCCGTCCTTTTTATGGTATGCGGCTATTCTTACCTTATATTTGGTGTTTGAAGTAAGCTTTTTGAGTGTGCAGCCGTTTTTGGTTACGGTGCCCTTGGAAATATAGGCCTTCTTTTTACTGTCGTAAATGAAAACCTCATAGCCGGAGGCACCCTTTGCCTTTTTCCAGCTGAGCTTTACATTGGTGGCACCAAGATACGTAGTCTTCACGCCCGTAACCTTAGCAGGCTCCGTAACTGCCTTTACCGCATCCGAATAAGCTCCGTAGGTTCTCTTTTTATTTTTAATCTTATATGCACGGACCTTGTATTTGTAGGCCTTGCCTGCGGTAAGAGAGGAATCCTTATAGGTAGTCTTTTTCGTGTCGGCAAGATAGACATATTTGTCCTTTTTCGAGCTGTATTTGTAGATACGGTAGCCGGAAACGCCCAAAGCCTTCTTCCATTTGAGAGTTATCGTGCTCGCCGAAACGGAGGAAGCCTTTACACCCTTTACAGTGGCAACCTTGGATGCCGCCGATATAACTGCTGAACAGGTAAAAATTACACTCACACACATAAAGGTGCAAAGTATTAATTTGTATAGTTTTTTCATTTGTATACTCCTTAAGAATTAATTTTTGCCCGTATTTTTCTGTTTGATTTTACTGTTTGCTGCGATATGTATTTACGCTAAGGCTACGCCGCCGTAAGGTCTGATAGAAAGAACATAGCAGGCATCGTCACCGAAAATGGACTTCATAGCGTCGGTATATTCAGCGATAAGCTCATTGGGAACAAAGGCCTGAATAGTGCCTGCGAAGCCGCCGCCGTGAACTCTCCAGGCACCCTTGCCTGAAAGAATCTGCTCACTGACTGCCAGAGCAAGAGAAAGAGGCTGATTGGTAGGAGCCTTACAGGTGTAAACGTTCTGATTATACATATAAGAGGATCTGCCGCTGGCGATGATAAGCTCCTTAAAGGCTTCAAAATCATTTCTGCCCAAAGCCTCTGCCTGCAGAACCACCTTTTCGTTTTCCCCGTAGAAGTGAAGAGCTCTGATAACTGCTCTTTCGCTGAGCCTTTTACTGATAGCACCTGCGTTAGCCAAAACGTCCTTCTTTTCGCACTCACGCAGAACCTTTTTTCCGAAGTAAGCTGCCACGCTTTCCATCTCGAGTCTTACGGCTGCATATTCGTCGGTAAGGTCGGAATGACTGCCCTTGGTATCTACGATGCAGAGGCTATGGCCTGAGGAAGCGAAGTCGAAGTCAATCTTGTTAATAACAGGCTTATCGGTATCCTCGAAATCGATGGAAACGAAGCCGCCCACGGAGCAGGCCATCTGGTCGAGAAGACCGCAGGGCTTACCGAAGTAAACATTTTCACTGTACTGAGAAATTTTGGCGATTTCCACGGGATCGATTTTACCGTCGTTATAAAGATGGTTAAGCATAGTGCACACGAGAACCTCAAAGGCCGCAGAGGAAGAAAGACCTGAGCCTGAAAGCACCTGCGAGGCAGTGGTAGCATCGAAGCCGCCTATTTTATAGCCGAGCTGAACGAAACGGGAAGCGATACCTCTGATGATAGACTGACTTTTACCCGCCTCGGCCTCCTTCACATCGAGCTCTGCACAGTTTACCTCGTCGAGAGGATAGCCTGCAGATTTGATACGGATGATGCCCTCGTCATTTTTGGCGGCCACTGCGATAGCATCGAGGCTGATGCCTGCCGCAAGAACGAGTCCGTGGTTATGGTCAGTGTGGTTGCCGCCGATTTCGCTTCTGCCGGGAGCGGAGAAAAGAGAAACCTCTCTTTCGCCCTTTTCGTCGAAAAGCTCACGGAATGCGGCGAGAACCTCGAGAAATCTCGCATACTGTGTGCCGTATGCTTCCTTTTCATAAACAACGGCAAAGCTTTCATCAAGGCTCTGCTCCTTGAGTAATTTTTCCATTTCCTTTGAATTTATCATTTTAATCAACCTTCCTTTGGTTATTTATCTTTAAGAGGCGAAATGCTCAGCACTCCGCTGATAGTCAGAAGAGCCATTCCCGAAAGCACGGAAAGCACCATAAAGGGAACGATGAAGCTGGCAGAAGCAGGATCGAAAACGTTTCTGCCGATGACAGTGTAGGAGAAAAGCTTATAGGCAAAGCCGCCTACGGACGTCAGTAAAAAGGTCACATAGGAAATATCCGTGGCTCCGTAAAGACCGCTGACGGAATTTACGGGTACGCTCGGCATAAACCGAAGCACGAAAAGCACAAGCGGTGAGCCTGTTTTACTTTTATCGATGAAATTATAGACCGTGTCGTATTTACGCAGTATTTTTTCTGCATTTCCGCCGCCGAATTTTCTTCCCCAGAAAAACTTTACCGAGAAAAGAATAACAAGACCGACGGTGTTTATGATTATGGCATAATACCAGCTGAACAAAGCTCCCGAGACCACGCATATACACGAAATAGGGAACCAGGGAATCACGGCCTTCACCGTGTAATTCAGAAGAATAAAAATAACGGAAACCGCTGAGGCACCGTAGGCCTGCATCCATATCTCATAAGACAGAAGCGTGTCGGTATATCTGCTGTACCACTGCAGAAAGTGCTCCTCTTTAAAAAGGCGCAGAAGAATCGCCAGCGCCAGAGCAAAAACAAAGCAGAAGAAGGCTGAAGCATTCAGCACATAACGAATGCTCTTTTCTTTTTTCAATCAGACCACCTCGATTTTAAGCACGGTGATATCAGGACATAAAAACACTATTTTACATTATTATACATTTTCATTTTATAATATATACTCCTCAAGGTCAACCCTTTTTTTGAATTTTAAAACAAAATACATATTTTTTATAGCTATGTACTTTTTAAGATAAATATGCTATACTTTAATTCGGAAATAAATATGTAAAGGAGATAAATATGAAACTCGTTATTTTAGACGGCTACACGGAAAACCCCGGTGACCTTTCGTGGGACTGGCTCGGCGACACTGTGGACGAATACACCGTATACGACTGCACACCGCAGGAAAGGGTGCTCGAAAGATGCAGGGATGCAGACATCGTGGTAACCAATAAAAAGCTCATTACCGGAGAAATAATAGAGGCTCTCCCCTCTCTTAAGTTTATCGCCACTCTTTCCACGGGCTACAATGTGGTAGATGTAAAGGCGGCAAGAGAAAGAAATATACCCGTCTCAAACATACCCGCCTACAGTACCGACGGTGTGGCTCAGCTGGTTTTCGCTCTGCTTCTGGAAATGACCAATGCCGTGGCCATCCACAATGAAAGCGTGAAAGACGGAGACTGGTGCCGCTGCGAGCATTTCTGCTACTGGAAAACTCCCCTGACAGAGCTTCGGGGCAAGGTCTTCGGTATCATCGGCTTCGGAAAGATAGGCTCTGCCGTAGCCAACATAGCCAATGCCTTCGGCATGAAGGTTATCGCCTATTCACCGAACACTAAAAGCTACGACGGCTTCGGAGAGGTCGAGTTCACGGATAAGGAAAGAGTTATCAGAGAAAGCGATGTTATTTCTCTTCACTGTCCCCTCACCGCCGAAACAGAGGCGATGGTAAACACGGACTTTCTTAAGAAGATGAAAAGCTCCGCCTACCTCATAAACACCTCGAGAGGCCCCGTAATAGTAGAGGACGACTTAGCCGAGGCACTGAACACTGGTGTTATCGCCGGTGCCGGTCTCGACGTTCTCACTCAGGAGCCTGCAGACGAAAAAAATCCTCTGCTTAAATGTGATAACTGCATAATTACTCCCCACATCGCCTGGGCAAGTCTGGAGGCAAGAACAAGGCTGATGAATATTTTCGAGGGTAACATAAAGGCCTTCTTGGAGGGTAAGCCGAGAAATGTGGTCAACTGATATTCCGACCGTAAAAGAAAAAGCCGGCATATAAGCCGACAAATAAACAGCCACCCGTCAAACGGGTGGTTTTTCACATGCGGGCATAGCCCTCTATTCCTCGCGGGACGCGTCAACGCGTAAGTTTAACTGCCAACCGCGTTTTGACTAGTTGAAAAATTCTAAAGTGATGCTTGATTTTCACTACTCAAAATTTTTTATATTTTGTTTTTTATCACTAAAGTATAATCCATTATTATATTATTTTAATTTGTAACTATACCCAAATGTTTTACTTTTATATTTTGTTATGGTATAATATCATAGTTATTCAAACACACCGAATAACTCCCTTTGTATTCTCAGTTGTCGTTGGCAGACTGCAACTTTGTTATATACGAAGGGTTCTTTTCTATTCAACTATATAATTTGTCCCGAACCACGCGTCCAACGCGTGGTTTTACATTACAAGAAAAACACTCCTCACTGAGAGGAGTGTTTTATTATAGCTTTTTTATAAAAAAGTTAGAATAGAATCAGTCTTCCTTTTTCTTAAGGCAAACTGCTGCTGCGGCTGAAGCAACGGCAAGAGTAGCAATAGCAACTACAACTGCTGATGTGTCACCTGTCTTAGGAGTTTCGGTGGTAACAACTGCGGGCTTCTTTGTAGTAGTTTCTTTAGTAGTGGTTTCTTCAGCGGTGGTTTCTTCTTCTACCTCGCCGATGAAGCCGATGTACATATTAGCAAAGAAGTTAACGATGTCGTTATCAAGGATACCTTCGATAGTAGCAGTATCAAGACCGAGTGCGGTAAGACCGCTCTTAAGGGTTTCAGCAAGACCTGCAGTAAGGTTTGTTACTGTGGCTGCCATATCCTGTGTTTCGCCACCGGAAAGAACTGCTGTGCTGCTGAGTACGCTTGTGATATCGAAGCTACCGAGAGCGCTGAGGTCGAAGTTTGCAAGGTCAATACCTGCGCCTGACATTGACTCTGAAACGACAGCGAGAAGGTCTTCGAGGTTTGATGCATCAAAACCGCTGAGCATATCAGTGATAGCAGTAGTATCTGCAGTGGAGAGAAGGCCTGTGAGCCAGCTGAGATCGAGGGTGCCTGTAGCGAAAGAAGCAGCAGGAGCAGTGGTGTTATCGGCAGATGAATCGCCTGCCAAGTACTTGTCAAGAGCAGCTTCCATTTCTTCTAAGTCCTCTACGCCTACGCCGTCTGCAATTTCGTCAAGCTCAATGTCGGAAAGAGCTGCTGATGCAGTGGGAACAAGCATACATACGCAAAGCATGGCTACTACGAGAATACCTAAAATCTTTTTCATATGAAATCTTCCTTTCTATA
>SVPD01000061.1 GCA_015066045.1 Oscillospiraceae bacterium | reverse complement strand
AAAACGACAGTGAAATTTCAGCTTTAAAGGAATATGCCGCAAAAAAAGGAAAGAAAGTGCATTTTGTGCACACAAAGGCAGTTCCTCCCGTTAGTCAAAAATAAAAAGGTTTTTGTCATTCTTTTAACGCTTTAAAGGGTTTCTACGGATTTTTCCAATCCGTAGAAACCCTCTGTTTATTTCGGTTTATGAGGTCTGCACTTTTTACAGCCCCTTATTTTACTTTTTCCCTTATCACACTATAATTATTTAGTAAACAGTGATGTAAAAAAGTTAATGAGAGCGGTAAGGAATCTGATAAGCACGGCAAATCTCGAGGAGGTGTCTGTGGTATCCTTGGAGATGTCGGCATTTTCCTCTGTAAGCGGTGTAAGCTTACCTACCAGAGCCGGCTCCGTAAAGTTAAAGATTAACTCCATCGTTTCCTCATAGTGGATAAAGCGGGGATAATCCTCCAGATCGTTCACTGTGGTATATTTGCCGCTATTGAGAATGTCACACATCATAAACTCCACACTCCAGGGATAGTCATGGTGTGCCAGATTTTTAATGTACCAGATGTGGTCGGTGAAGGCTGCAGTGGAGGCATCTACCTTTTTGTCAGCAGAAATGTAGTCGCCGAAACCTGCTTCGATACGGTCTGCGATATAGTCCTCATCGAGAGTGGTATCTATTTCAGAGGTGGTAGCACCGCAGAAGGTCTGCTTATGAAGAGAAACCACGCCGTCGCCGAGCATATCCGCATCCTCGATTACGGGATAAATCTGCTCACCGTATTTGGCTATAACATACACTTTTACACCGCTTGCCTGCAGCTGCTCGAGAACACCTCTGGCATTTTTCTTGTATTCATTATATGCGTCGATTTTTTCGATAAGCCTGTCATATTTTCCGTCAGCATTGTCTGTTTCCAGAACGAAGGCCTTGGCATCCTCAAAAGCCTCGGGGCTTACCATACCCCACCAGCCGGGACAGGTGCCGAAGATTTCACGGATAAGACGGGGCATAAGATTAAGGCAGATTTTGTCGTAAATGCCTTCAACCCAGTCCAGAGCACCGTCGATAACGCCCGAATAAGTCAGCACATTCACTGTCTGCTTGATAAGCTCTGTAACGGGAGTGGTGTCAAGGAAGCCGTTTATGAAACGGTTCATAGCATCTGCGTCAAGGTCAACCTTGTTAGAATAAAGCTCGTCAGCTATCTCTGCACCCGAAGCGATACTGTTATACATAATAACGCTTTCAATTTCCTGCTTTGCTTCCTCAGTATACATATTGAAGTAAGCATTCAAGATAACGTTACCCTCGCAGCGGCAAATAATGTTTATCTTGTCATGGCCGGTAAGCTCTTTGGTAGCATCGATGAGAGTTTTCAGATCCTTGGCGTTTTCACGGGGATCCAGACGCATATCGTACTGGAACTGCATATACTGGGGCCAGTAGGTAGCATTGCCTGTGTGACCGGTTCTGATGCCCTTGCTTTTATAATCCTCGATGATGTTTTCCACATCCCAGTTAGGATCGATGCCGGTTTTGCTTCCCTCGTCCTTTTCACCGTCATTGTTCAGCTTATACTGGTCATAAAGGGGTGTGACCTCCTCTAAAAGAACGTCGCAGTATTCGTCCCACTCATCTGTAAGCAAGGCAGTACCTAAAGAGGTAGCGATGTTAAGAGCAGATTTGATAAGCTCCTCCTTATCGCCTGTAAGATTGGTTTCCGCCATATTTTCGTCATTGAGCTCAGAATATCTGTCCTTGTAGATGTTCGTTCTGCCCTTTACATAGATAATGGGTGTTACACCGCAGTTACATTTGTAGCCGTCTGCCGCCAAAGCTACGGGCATAACAGAGAAAAGCATTATAACTGCCAGAAGAAGAGATAAAAGCTTTTTCATTATAAACCCTCCTGTTTATAAATAGTTTTTCTTAGAGCAAGAATAACTCTTGATTGCATATTTCATTCTATCAAATTGTGAACATTTTGTCAACGAAAAATCAACACCCTTTGATTTTACTCAAAGAGTGCTGATTATCTTTTAAAAATCAGTCTGCGTTTTCTTCTTCAATCTTGTCAATAACGTCCTGAGAAATAGCCTCACCGTGCTTTACGAACAGGATAAGACCGAGACAGATGAGGAAGGCAATGGGGCTGTAATAGAACAGGGACATATACGTACCCGTAACCATAGCCACCGCACCGTAAACGATGGGAGAAGCGATCTGTGCCGAGAAGGTAGCGGTGTAATAGTAGCCCGTGAAGGTACCCACCTTATCGATACCGCCGATTTCCAGCACGAGGGGAAGAGTGTTAACGGTAATAAACATATTTGCGAAGCCTGCCAGAACGAGAACGGGATAAATGAGAATTTTGAGAACCTTTACTATTCCGTCCACTGACTCTTTGATATTGCTGAGAGCTTCACCGTAGGCACCCTCTGCTACCTCTTTACCGATGATGTTATTGCTGGTAGATATCAGATTGTCCAGATGGAACTCACCGCCTGAGTTTTCCTCGAGAGCAGCGGTAATCATTTCATAGGAGCTGCCCTCTGCGGGAGCATTGAGATATTCGATGTAGCCGTCGATGGTGAGAGCCTCATATTCGCCCTCGGCAGTGCCTGCCTCTACGGCGTCGTTATGCTCCTGCTTGAGAGTGGTGTTAACCTCGTTCACTGCAGTGTCGATGTTAGCGTAAACCTTGTTTGACTGAACATATTTATTGACTGAAAGTCCCTGACTTGTAACCATTACGGTGAAGACAAGGAAGAAGACAAGGAATGCGGAAATGAACACGGAAAGGCCGGCCATAATGGTCTTTTTTCTGCCTATCTTTCTGCCCATTTTACCTGCAGGGATAGCGGCTGCAGCTGAGCATACGGCGAAAATAGCCATAATGATGGTAGCCTGTGCAGTAGCCATATGAAGGATTTCCTGTGCGAAGAGTGAGAAGAAGGTGGTGATAGCGTTTGTACCGCAGAAAAGGAAGAAAAGACATGCGAGCATAAAGAGAAGACTCTTTCTTTCGCCTGCTGAAAGCTTGTTTGCCTTTCTGGCTGCCTTTTCGGCCTTCTGAGCTTCCTTTTCGGCCTTTTTCTTTGCGGCCGTGTCGAGAGCCATGTTACGGTCTGCCTTTATCTGAACTCTGCTGTCCTGCTCTTTGACGAAGAAAAGAAGAACGAGAGCACCGGCTACCATAACCACAGAGCCGATAATGAATACGATGGGGAAGGTCTGACTTTCTTCTGTTGCCTTGCCGAAAAGAAGTGCATAGATAGCAGCGGCCAGTGTGCCGGCTACCATACCTACTGCAGAGCCGATACCGCCCATAAGGTTAATGATGGCGTTACCCTCACTGCGAAGCTCGGGAGGTGTAAGGTCGGGCATAAGAGCGACGACGGGTGCTCTCCAGAGTGACATGGTGAAAACGAAAAGGATGATGAATACCATCGTAGCGGGAAGACTGCCTGTTTTCAGAGCGACAAAGGGAATTATCGCAAAGAGTAAGGCTGATACAGGCGCACCGAAAACGATAAAGGGGCGTCTTTTACCGAGCTTTGAGTGGCAGTTATCGGAAAGCTTTCCGAAGGTCGGCTGGAAGATAACACCGAAGATGTTATCGAAGGTCATAATGATACCGATAAAGAGCGGTACCAGAGAAATACTCGAGCCGAAGCCTACATCCTCACCCTGTGAACGTGCGAATTCAGCAAGGAAGGGAATAGCCTCGTTAAGCTTTGCACTTAAGCTCGTAACGAAGGCTGATTCTGAAAGAAGCTTGTTGAGAATTTTTGTGATGTACGGATCATAGATTGCCCATGCTATGGAAGATGCCATAAAACCGAAGCCGGTAAGTATGGTCAGTTTGACATTTAACTTTTGCTTTTGCTCAGCCATGTCATAACCCCTTTCTTTTTTAAAAGTCGCCGATTACCCGGCAGATACCATTATATATTCTTTACACCGAAAAAGCAACTATAACAAAAAAAATCGTCATTTCCCACATAGAGGATTAGTCAATTTTATTTACTGTTTACCATTTCCGTGTAGATGTTGCATATAGAGTCCGCATCGCCCGAGGCCACTATCTGACCTTTGGTAAGGATAATGGCCTTGTTGCAGATTTTTCTTACTCTGTCCGTGTTATGGGAAACGAAAAGCACCGTTACTCCGTCCTCCATAAGGTCGAGTATTCTTTGCTCGCTTTTTTCTCTGAAGGCGGCGTCGCCGACACTCAGAACCTCGTCGAGAATGAGTATGTCGGGCTTAACTGCCGTGGCTATGGCGAAGCCCAGACGTGACTTCATACCCGAGGAATAGTTTTTCATGGGAGTGTTTATGAATTTACCCAGCTCCGAAAACTCCACTATTTCATCGTACTTTTCCTCGAGAAATTTACGGGAATAGCCCATAGTGGCACCGTAAAGAAAAATGTTTTCCTTGCCTGTGTAGTTCATATCAAAGCCTGCACCGAGCTCGAGCATAGGAGCGATGACACCTCTTACCTTCACCCTGCCGGTGGTAGGCTTCAGCACACCGGCCACTACCTTCAGCAGTGTGCTTTTACCGGCACCGTTAAAGCCCATAACGCCCAGTCTGTCGCCTTTTTCTATTTTAAAGCTGATGTCCCTGAGCGCCCAGAATTCATCGTAGTTCAGCTTACGGGTAAGAAGTCTGACGAAATATTCCTTTATATTATCGACCTTTTCGCTGCTCATATTAAAGAGCATGCTCACATGGTCCACCTCAACTGCGTATTTACTCAAACAATTCACCGCCTTTATCTGATTTTTAATAGCTTCTCTGCGGCTTAAATGTGCAGAATGAACTTATCCTGCTTTCTGTAAAACATAGTAAAGCCGATTATGAGAACCAGAACCGTTATGCCGCAGCAATAGTAAAAGAGATTCATATTGAAGTAGGTGTAAAACTCCGCTCCGTGTATTACTGCGCCTCTGAACATTTCGATGAAGCCGTACATAGGGTTAAGTCTGATAATCATTCCTACGGGGGAATTTTCGGCATAGCCCAGACGATCAGCGGTGTAAACGATGGGAGTTACGTAAAAAAGCAGCAGGCAGAAAACGTCGTAGATGTTTTCTATATCCTTGAAAAAGACATTCATCGTCGCTAAAATCATACCCACACCGAGGCTGAAAAAGAACAGAACGAGAACCGGAGGTATTGCCCACAGAAGGTTAGACGTAAGAGTGATGGGGTTTTTTTCCGTAATATTGAAATAAAGGATAACTACTACCAGCACCAGCAGAGAAATAAGGAAGGTTACGAATTTGGAAATGACTGCCGAAAGGGGATAGATATACTTCGGCACATATACCTTTTTTATTATGGAGGCTCTGGAGCGGATGGACTTCATAGCCGTTTTGGTGGAGGAGGTGAAAAACTCGTGAAGCAAGCGTCCGCAGAGAAGAAAAACAGGATAGTTCACCACGTCCTTTGAGTCTCTGCCGAATATATTATTGAAAACCACGGAAAGAACTATCATCGTAAGCAAGGGCTGCAGAAAGGTCCAGAACATACCTAAAACAGAATTTCTGTACTGCAGCTTTATATTTTTACTGACTAACTCATTAATCAGATAGCGGTACTTATAAAAATTTCCGAAATGTGCCTTGATTTTCGATTTACCTGCCAAATGAAGACCTCCTTTAATTGTATTATCAATTAAGTATAACACAAGCGATGATTATTTACAAGAAAATTCCGTCATTTTTTTACATAGGGACTAAAGGCGGAGACAGAAAAATATAATAGTTTTAGGTTACATTAAGCTATCCGTTATAGAATGAAGACGAAAAGGAGGTAATGTTTCCGTGAATAACCGAAGAACTGTTCTGGTCTGTGTTACGGCGCAGCAGTCCTCAGAAGCTCTGGTAAAAGCAGGAAAAGTATTATCTGACAAATGGGGCGCAGAGCTGGAGGTAGTTTCCGTTTTACCGCTTAATAAAAATGAAAACCCCGTAAAGCCCGAGGTTTTGGAAAGCCTTTACCAGACGGCACAGAAGGAGGGCGGAGAAATGGCCGTTTATTTCAGTGACGATCCCATCATAACCGTCTGTGCCCACATCGCCAAAAAGAAGCCTCTCACTCTCGTAACAGGCTTCCCCGGCGCCAACAGTAACGATTTTATAGGCACCATACATCTGCTTTTACCCGACATACCCATAAGCATGATTGACCGTGACGGAACGGCCTATAATATTCTGCCCTGTGAGACCAACACTGCAGTAAAATAACCGAACGGGTTTCTGAGCAGACCGAATAAAGTAAAACAATCAAAAAACAGATGTGTTTAAAGCTCTGACTTTTAAAGCACATCTGTTTTAATTATTATACGGAATAATATGGTGCTGCAAATAAATATTTGCTTTTTCAGTCACCTGAAGGGCGACACATCATAAGGAATTTAAGCCTTAAATTTCGCTATTTTTGCGAATAACTGTGTTAAAAACGCTCATAATCCGCAAGGATTACGAGCGTTTTTGCCTTTTTCTTCATCAAAACTATCTGAAAATTAAGGTGCAAAGCAGTTTTTATTGAGATATTTTTTTGGTTTGATGAAGTGACAAAACCACCGCAAT
>SVPD01000060.1 GCA_015066045.1 Oscillospiraceae bacterium | reverse complement strand
TCAAAAAGCTCTCAAAGGGCAAAAAGTATTATGTAAAGGTCAGAGCCTATAAGACAGTGGGCAGTAAGAAAATCTACTCTGCATGGAGCAGTGTAAAGAATGTAAAGGTTAAATAAACACAAATAACACCGCCGGGGAGTAAAATCCTCGGCGGTGTTGCCCTTTCAATTCTTTCGTATGGGACATCTGGACGAAGTGTACCGTCAGCATTACCAAAGAACTTAAGAGGGTGATTTTTTTCGGGTAGTCAGGATATTTTTTTGACGGCGAAATAAAGGGGACAAATGAAGAAATCTTGTGTTAAATCATATTGACTATCTTACAATTCGGAATTATAATAGGTGCATAAACCGCAATCATTCTCAGGCAAAGAAATACCTCTCCCTTCTGATGCTGAGGTTTATTACGGAGAGCTTCGGAGGAGGGGCTGCTTCAGTGCTTTTTGCCGATACAGATGATACGACGGGCAGTACCGGGTTATAAGACAAGTATTAACCGTACCAAAAAAGAAAGCGTGATAGAATGAATAAAATCAAAGCCTTACCGAATTACTTTGCAAAGCACTGGAAAACGCCGCCTGCAGGAAGATATATGAGCTTTAAGGAGATTGCCTCTCTTTCTGCCGGCGGTATAGGCCAGAAGCTTATTGCCTACTGTGTCAATCAGATGATACTTTCAGTCGGAAATACCCTCATCGGTAACACTATAGGAATACCTCCCTCAAAGATTTATATTCTGTACATAATCGGTGTGCTTTCCGGCTTTCCTCTTACCGCATTAAGGGCAAGAATGATAGATAACACCCGTTCAATGAAGGGTAAATACAGACCTTACCTTATTTCAATGGGTATACCTACTGCGGTTATCGGTACAGTTTTCATTATTGCACCCTATGAGAGTATGTCTATGTTCTGGAAGTGTGCCGTTGTTCTTGTCTGCAACATAGGCTTTCAGTTTTTCTTTTATTTTTACAATGACGCATTTGACAGTCTTATTTATGTTCTTTCACCGAACAGTATCGAACGCTCCGATGTTCTTTCCGTCAGAAGTGTCGTAGAAAACCTTTCACCGTCTGTAGTGGGTATAATTTTCCCTCTTCTTGCCAAGCTCATAACAGGTGAAAATACTCTTTACGATATGAGGGTTTTCCGTGCCCTTTATCCTCCTATGCTCGTTGCGGGCTTTGTAATATCGTTGCTCGCTTATGTAAACACGGAGGAAAAAATCGTTCAGGCTAAAACTCACGTTATACAGATAAAGTTTACCGATGCACTCAGAGCGGTTGCCAAAAACAAATATTTCTGGATTATCTCTGTCGCAGGGTGGCTCGGATTTCTGGAAGGCTCCTTCGGTAACATTATGGGCTGGATGTATAATTATCAGGCAGCCTGCACCGCAGGACAGTATTCCGTAATTACTGCGATTGCAGGTAATGCAAGCTTCTGGAATAACATAGCCGCACCCTTTCTGATAAGAAAATACGGCAAAAAGAAGATACTCGTTTTTTCTAATGTTTTAAATATTTTCCTTATTGCAGCTATGCTTCCCATAGTCAGAATGACAGGAAATCCCAGCATTATCTGGTTCCTTCTGATCTGCAATTTCGTAAACGGATTTATCACTTCCCTGGGACATCTTCTCGGACCGAGTATTCAGGCGGATATACGTGACTATCAGCAGTATATCACGGGCGAAAGAATTGACGGTATGTTTGCGACAGTAGGCCTTATCGGTAATGTTATCACTCTTGCCACAAGCGGTGTGCTTCCTGCGATTTATGAAAAAGCGGGACTTAATGAAACCGTGGCAGTTTCTTTGGGCTACAGTGCCGATCGGGTGTACGACGTTCTCTGTGACAAGGAATATTTTATAAGCATCAGTACTGTTCTTGTCGTGGCATCAATAGTCGGTGCCGTACTCAATGTTATCCCGATGTTCTTCTATGACCTTCGTGAGGTTGACCAGAAGGGTATGATAAGTGTTCTTAAAATCAGAGCTCTTTTCGAGGACTACGGTAACGGTGTTCTTTCGGATAATGAGCTTATTGAAGCCGTTGAAATTATCAAGGAAGCGAGAGAATATGCAGAAAAGGAAGCTGCTCCCGTTACTAAGGAGGGTATTGTCAGGGCAAGAAAATCAAAGAATAAGGAGCTTATCCGAAAGGCGAAGGCCGAATACAGAGATGCTATTGCCGTAAATGAAAGGATAGAAATTGCGAAGCGTGTCAATGATGAGCTTTCGAGATTTTCGACTCAGTACGGTGAGGTTTCTCTTGAGCACGCAAAAAGAGTTTCTGATGCGGGACTTGACGGTTATATGAGCATCGGAGTTCCGAGTAAAAAAGAGGCAAGACAAATGCCCAAAGCTACGGAAAAAGAAAAAGAGGTACGCCGTAATATCCTTATGCAGATTGAAAGTGCCAAGGTTGCAGAAAAGGCGATTAAAAAGTACTATCCCGACGGAATTGAAGAGTTTGACAGCAGTGTATTTGACAAGCTTTTCAAAGCTGAGGATGAATTCGAATTAAAGCTTCACGAGGCTCTTAAGAGTCTGAAAAAGGCGAGAGAAGAAAAGAACAGAGAAAGGGCTGCAGAGCTGAAAGCTGAAGTGAAGCAGCTGCAGAAAACCAAAAAAGAAATTGCGGGCGAAATCAAAAAAGCAACTCATCAGAATACAATTTATTACCGTGCCGCCAAGCCCTATCTTGATGCTAAAAAGCTTCTTGCACAGGCAGAAAACTACAGGCATCTTGACGAGATTATGAAGCTTTATGAGCAGGCTAAAATCCGTGCCGGGGAAAAAGCAACGAATTAACCCCTGACCTTCAGTGCCGCCGAGCGGTAAGAAAGCAGCATTACAATAATGCGTTAAAAGGGGCTGCAAAAAAGTGCAGATCGCATAAACCGAGACAAAAAGAGGGTTTCTACGGAGTGAAAAATCCGCAGAAACCCTTTAAAACATTAAAAGAACATAAGATAATTGCAAAAACTGTGTTTTACGGTTTATGCTATAAATAAACCTCGTCCTCGTGTGACCTGCCATATCCTCATTGAAAACACCCTTGCCGAAGTGTACGAGAGTGAAGTCAAAGCCGTTCCATTTGAAGTTTATCACAAAATCACCGTGAGTATTATAGCATAAATGTATATCAAAGTTCAATAAGACTGTGTAAGCTGCAGAGGCTTCGTTTTGCGCGGCCGTAGTGATTGTCACCCTTTTATTGTTTTGATGTAAATAATATTTAACATTGTTCATATATTGTTGACAAAACGGGCGTTTTCAAGTAAAATAAACAATAGTGTATTTTCGATATGAAAATATTAAAAATTTTTACTTTTTGTAATTATTCCGCTCTTATTGTTGACAAAAAAGAAAAAAGCGTGTTAAAATTACGAAAAGTACCATTTTAAAAAAACTTAAAGAGAGAGGTAAAAAAATGGCACTTTCAGATCTTGGTGTAAAACTCGGAAGTCTGGTCTTTACCAGCATCGACCACTTTTCGCAGATTCCTGCAGAAACTCAGGAAAAGCTCCTCATGTCTATTCTCGAGAAAAATAAAAACACGGAATACGGCAAAAAAATCGGCTTTGACAGGATAAAATCTGTAGAGGATTTTCAGAAAAATGTTCCCTTTACCACCTATGACGATTATTCCGATTACGTGGACCGTATGATAAATAACGGAGAGAGTAACCTTATGATGGCAGCCAAATGTCACCGTTACTGCTCCTCATCAGGCTCAGTAGGTAAGCCGAAAATTCTTCCCAAATCGGGACGTGACCTTTTCTATATGCAGTCAGTAGGCTTTGCAGCCACTCCCGCCTGTGCGTCACGCTGGTTTAAAAAGCAGGGCATAAAATTCCCCAAGCAGGTAGGTACTGTAGCTATCGTTCTTACCGGACACGAGATGGCTGACGGTAAAATGTGTAACGGTGCCGGTCAGGTTCCCTTTACCTATCTTAAGCCTATCTCTAAGTTCTTTATGACCACACCGAATGACTTTATGTATCCCGAAAACGAGGATGCGGTCGATTCGACTTATTTCCACCTTCGCTTCGCTCTGGAAAACCGTGATGTTACATACATCGGCTCTATGGTTGTAACTCTTCTCACCATTATGTTCGAATTTTTCGAAAACAACTGGGAAATGGTATGCAAGGATATAGAGAAAGGTACCATCGATCCTTCCATCAAATGTCCTCCCGAGCTTCGTGCCAAGTACGAAAAGAAGTTTAAGCCTAATCCCAAAAGAGCTGATGAAATCCGCCGTGAGTGTGAAAAGGGCTTCGACGATCCTATCGCACCGAGAATCTGGCCGAAATTTATGTGGTCCTACGGTATGGTCGGCTCTACTCTTAAGTTTTATGTTCAGAAGCTGAGAAGATACATCGGTGACGCTCCTATCCATAATATGGGTTATGCTGCCGCTGAGGGTTATATGGCTATGCCTGTAGAGCTTAATGTAAACGATTATGTTCTTATGCCCAAATCCGTATTCTTTGAGTTTATTCCTGTCGATGATCCTGACTGTGAGAGACCTCTCACGGTAGGTGAGGTAGAAGAGGGCAAGGAGTATGAGCTCGTAGTTACTAACTTCTCAGGTCTTTACCGTTACAGAATAGAAGACGTGGTACGCATCACAGGCTTCTATAACAAAACACCCAGAATGGAATTCCTTTACAGAAATAATCTTGCTATGAACATTGCCAATGAAAAGACAACCACTCAGATGGTTGACTGGGCAGCAGGCAAGGTGCAGGAAAAATTCGGTGTCAGCTTCAAGGGCTATAGCTTCTACGGCGATACAGAGTCTACTATCGTTCGCTATATGCTTCTGGCAGAGCCCGAAGGTGAAATTTCTGCTGAAACCGTCGCAGAAATGGAAAAGGCTCTCGACGAATTTCTTAATGAAAGCAATGAAAAGTACTTCAAGTACCGCCGCTGGAATATGATCGATGCACCGAAGATTCTCCTTCTCAAAAAAGACACCTATGCAGATTACAGAGAAATGCTTAAAAAACAGGGCAAGGTTCTCAATCAGATCAAGCCCGTTACAGTTATAAATACTGATGAAAGAAAGGATTTCTTCTTCTCACACATAGAAGAATAAGGTAAAAGTTATGTTTGCAAAGAAAAAGGATGTTTCAGGCCTGAAGCTTTATGACCTGTGTAATTCACAGGACGGAATGTACCTTATGTACAAGTTCAATCTCCAAAAGCAGCAGGTGCAGATTCCTACCTCAGTTACCGTAGACCGTGAGCTCGATTTCGACCTTTTACAGAAGGCCTTCGATATGGAAATCGAGAGAAACGAAAGCTTCCGTATCCGTTTTGTCAAGATTAAGGGACAGGTTAAGCAGTATTTTATCGAGCCTTATACTTTCAAGGTTGAGCGTAAGCACTTCGCTTCTTTAGAGGAGCAGCAGGCATTCTTTGATGCTGACGCCCAGAAGCCCTGCTATTTCCTTAAGGATGAGATTTTCAGAATTTACTTTTTCTCTACGGAAGGCGGAGAAAGCGGTGTTTACAGCTGCTTCAGCCACCTTGTAATCGATGCTTTGGGCATAGTAGGCTTTTATATGGACCTTTTCCGTGTTTACAGAGCACTTCTTAAGGGCTACGAAATACCTCCTGCTCTCGACAGCTATGAGGAATATGTGCAGGAGCAGCTCGAAAGATGCAGCAACGAAGAAAAGCAAAAGAAGCACGAGGAGTTTTATAAGGATTACTTCCTTAAAAACGGTGAGCCCTACTACGCTGCCGTTCACGGCCATGAATATCTTGATGCCTACCGTAAAAAGAAAAAGAATCCGGATATCAGAGTACCGATGGCATATAATCCGCTCTACAATAAGTGCGATATGGTTGTAGAGCATATCGGTCCCGAGGATACAAAGAAAATCTTTGATTACTGCATGGAAAATCAGATTTCTCCGGAAAGTATTTTCGTAATGGGACTTCGTTCTCACTGTTCAGCGGTTAACCGCCGCATTGATGATGTTTCCATGATGACTGTATGCGGTAAGCGTGCCACAGTCAAGGAAAAGAATATGAGCGGATGCATGGCAGAGCCGCTTATTTTCCGTTCAAAGCTCAGTGAGGATTTAACCTTCGCAGAGGCTATCAAAGAGCTCGTAAAAATCAGAACCTCTCTTTACAGACATCTTGATTTCCCCTACACAAAGGCAAGAGATATGTCTCTCAAGCTCTTTAACTTCGGTCCTATTCAGGGTGCAAACTCTCTTATGTATTCCTGGATTCCCGTGCCTATCGATGATAGCTTCCCCTTTAGATTCCACTTCAAGACCTATAATCTCGGCAGATACTTTACTCCGCTTTATGCCATTACTATTCCTAATCCTAAGGATAAGGGTGTGGATGTGTACTATATGTACCGTGTGAAGCTTTCTACCGAGGAGCAGATAAGACAGATGCACAGGAATTTCCTTAAGACTATCATAGACGGTATCGATAATCCGCAGATTACTGTCAAAGAGCTTTTGGACAATATATCCGAATAAAAAATAAAAGGGGTTGTAACGCTGACATCCCATAAGGCAGTATTTCTTTAAAAAGTGAAATAACTTCACAATAATGCGTTAAAAATCACCGATATGCGTCAGCATTATCGGTGATTTTTGCCTTTTCTTGCAAAGCTATTTCGCATTTTAAAGTG
>SVPD01000016.1 GCA_015066045.1 Oscillospiraceae bacterium | reverse complement strand
ATATTTATTATATGCAACACCATATTATTCCGTAAAACAATTAAAACAGATGTGTTTTATAAGTCAGAAGCAACTTAAACACATCTGTTTTTGTTTTGCTTTTTGGTCTGCGCTTACTGCGGCAGCCCCTTTGGGGCGTGAAAAATGCCGGAATGAACAAACCGAAAACACAGTTTTTGCCATTCTTTTAATGTTTTAAAGGGTTTCTACGGATTTTTCAATCCGTAGAAACCCTCTGTTTATCTTGGCTTATGCGGTCTGCTCTTTTTTTACAGACCTTTTTTCTGTTAAAACTATTCGTTATGTAACCGTAATAATCCTTTTTTAGTCTTCTTCAAACACGAGCTCGGCTACCTTGTCCATAGCGATTTCGAAAAGCTCATCGATATCCTTGGCTTTTTCCTCTGCAGCCTTTTCTCTCTGCAGTCTTCTGGCCTTTTTTATCTGCTCTTTGTTATAAATGCCGTCGAGTCTGAATTCGGCATCGTTATGCTTTACGGTGAAGCCGTGCTTTTTAGCCTGACGCTTTTTGTAGCCCTTGTTCTTTTTCATGGTGATGTGGTCATTTCCGTAATAAATTCCCATTTCATCCATAAGAGCCTTGTGACACTGCAGACGTGCCTTGAAGCTCTTGAAATCCTTGTTCCGGCTCCAAGCGTTTTCACTCAGGGCGAGACCGCGGTTAAAGAGCATAAAGAAGATGTGGTTTTCATTGGTTATCCATTCGGTCCACATTTCACCCTCGAGGCCGAGAACATTGTTTTTGAGGTCCTTTTTGATTTTTGACTTTTCGGGGCTATAGGTGTATGTGCCCTTCGGTGTGCAGTAGTCATAGGCCATATCGAAGTAGAAATCCTTATGCAGCGAAAGGATGACTCTGCCGCCCTTTTTCAGATGTCTGATAACATTTTCGCCCTTTCTCGTGGTCCAGTACTGACCGATAACATCCGTATCCGTGTTCTGAGAGTTAAGCACCTCGTTCCAGCCTATCATAGTCTTGCCCTTGGATTTGAGGAAGGAATTGATTTCATTGGTGAACCAGGCCTGAAGATTGGTTTCGTTTTTCAGCTTATTATCCTTGATGCGCTTCTTACAGTCGGGACATTTCTTCCATTCGTTCTGAGGTGCCTCGTCACCGCCGATGTGGAAATAGGGGAAGGGGAAAAGCTCTGCCACCTCGGACACTACATCCTTTACGAAGTCGATAACCTCATCCTTGCCGAGACACAGAGGTCTGTTCCAGTTTTTCAGTCCCTTTGATTCTGCCAGCACATTACCGCAGAAGTCAAAGACCTCACAGGGAATATTACGGCAGGCCAGATGGTTATAGGCTGCGATGGCTGAAGCACAGTGGGCAGGGAAGTCGATTTCGGGAACGATTTCTATGCAGCGTTCTTTGGCATAAGCGATAATCTCTCTGATATCATCCTTGGTGTAATAGCCCGAGTGGGGAATCTCTTCATATTCCGGACAGTTCCATGCGTGCATCTGACTGCCCTTTCTGTAGGAGCCGACTTCCGTCAGAAGAGGATATTTTTCTATCTCTATTCTCCAGCCCTGATCATCGGTAAGATGCCAGTGGAAGCGGTTAAGCTTATAAAGAGCCATAAAGTCAAGATATTTCTTTACGGTATCCTTGCCGAAAAAGTGGCGGCTTTCATCTAACTGTAAGCCTCTCCAGGAATATTTCGGGGAGTCCTTTTCGATGATGAGCTGGGGACAGGTGAGGGTTTCACTGTCGCTTTTATCGGTGAGAAGGAGCTGGCTGAGAGTCATCAGTCCGTAGAAGGCACCGCTGTAGGTGCCTGCGAAAACCTTGACGCCGTAGCCCTCGGCCTTAAGGGTGTAGGTTTCCTCGCCCAAGGTATCGTCAAAGATGAACTCGATGTGGCTTTCGTTTTCTGCCTTCTCTGTTTTTACGCACAGACATTTCTCTGCAAATTTTCCGATGGGAGCGAGCTCCTCGTCGATATGTAAAAGAACTCTGTTTCTGTAGATAAAGCAGTCGCCCTGCTTTACGGTGAGATTGTTTGGCATAGGGATAAGCTTGATCATTTATTTTTCCTTCTTTCCGTATTTCTTTTCTATTTGTTTATTGGTTATCACATTTCCGAGACCGCCCCAGCATAGTCTGCGTCTTTCCCAGTAAAGGCGGGAGGCCGTTTTTCTGATGCCCTCGGGAAGAGCCTGCTTTGCGGTGGCATAATTCAGATTGATTGCCTTTATGTGCTTATAATAGCCTTCGAGTCTTTCAGAAAAGTCCTGAAAGCTTTTATTTTCTTTTTTGGTCCAGGCACTTTCGCTTATGGCACCGAGACGGGGGAAGAGACAGTAGCCGGCCTTTTCCATATCGGGGACGAATTCCGTCCACAGACAGGCCTCCACACCCTTCAGCAGATGCCTGCTTTCTTCCGTGATGCCTTCGATATAGGGATCGTATTCATAGCAGGCCTTCAGATCCACCAGTCCGTACGGAAGGTCGAGATAATAGGCCTTTTCGGGGGAGATGATAAAGGAACGTCCCTTTTTTATTTCTCCCGAAATGTCATTTTTGTCCATATCCGTGTTCCAGAACTGCCAGCACAGAGAGCTGTCGGGCATATAATCCTTTACACGGTCATTCCACATAATTACCTCCACACCCTTGCTGCGCAGATATGCGCCTATTCTGTCAAGATAGTAGGTGTGCAGCTCGCTCTCCTCTCTGAGTCCCTCATCCTTCATTCTTTTCTGACAGTGAGGGCAGAGCCTCCAGCGTTCCGTGGGCACCTCGTCTCCGCCGATATGTATGATGCCGTCGGTGAAAATCTCCGTAACCTCGTCTAAAACAGACTGTATGAAGTCGAAGGTGCTTTCCTTGCCGACACACAGAACGTCGTATTTTACACCCCAGCCGGTAGCCGTGACCATATTACGGTCGAAGCAGGAAAGAAAGGGGTAGGCGGCGATGGCACTTACGGTGTGTCCCGGTGTGTCGATTTCGGGAATTACCTTTATGTGAAGGGAGTGTGCATAGTCCACTATCTCCATCATATCCTCTTTGGTATAATAGCCGCTATGGGGAACCGAATTAAAATTCGTGTGGCTTCTGTAGGAGCCGATTTCTGTCAGCAGAGGGTGGTTATCACTGTAAAATCTCCAGCCCTGATCCTCGGTAAGATGCCAGTGGAAGTGATTCAGCTTATGCAGCGCCATTATTTCCAGAAAGGTGAAGACTGCCTCTTTAGTGAAAAAGTATCTGCCGCAGTCGAGCATAAAGCCTCGGTAGGGGAATGCTGGCTCATCGGTTATTTCCGCACTGCAGAGGGAAAGCTCACCGTACATCAGCATCTGCTTTAAGGTCTGTATGCCGTAAAAAACGCCTGCAGCGGTTTTACCTCTGATAAGGATTTCGTTTTCCTTTACGGAGAGAGTGTAGCCCTCTTCACTGCCGATTTCGTCACTCAGGCCGAGAGTAATTGTTTCTCTGCCGCTGCCGAGAAGCTCGAGAGAAAAGCTTTCATCGAGAAATTTTCTGAGACTGCTTACTGCTTCGGGAAACCTTTCCGCACCCTTGATTTCACAGTATTTCGTGAGCGTGAAAACTACGGTATCACCTGCGGTAATTTTCTGCGGTTTAGGAATAATCGGATAAATCATATCTTTCCTCTTTTCATTAATAGAGAGTCTTTGAAAGGATGAAGCATACCCACAGAGCGATTACGAAAAGGCTTTCTGCGGGGATAGCGAGTTTGGTATAGGGACATTTCCAGCCTTTATCCACGAAAAGGAAGATGGTTCTGGTCACTAAAACGGTGGTGGAGAAGAAAAGACCGCCCACGAGTGAGTAAACGGGTGTGCCCAGTGCCACGGTGAGATAAACGAGGAAGGCGCCCAGAGCGAAGGAAATACCGCCGTAATAAACACGGATTTCTGTTTTTCCCGCATTGTCTACAGGCTTGACGGAAAAGCTTTCGGCATTTTTAATCGGAGAGGCGATGAACACCACTGCCATGCCGAAAAAGTAGGCTGCCAGACCGATAACTGCCACCGAGGCGGGTACATTTGTGAAGAAAAGCTCCTTCATTGATGCGAGTAATGTTTCCATAAAAAATCTCCTTTGTTTTCATACTATATAGTATAATATCATAAATGTGTTCTGAGGTAAAGGGAATTTTCCGAAAAAAATATCTCTTAATACTTGATTTATGGGGAAAAGTATGATATTATACAGATGTTAGTAGTGTAGTTTAGAGTGGGCTTTCGGAGGTCCGCTCTTCTTTATTGCTAAAATCTACAATTGAATATTATTTAAGGAGTGATTTTATGGCAAAGGGAAAGAACACCGTAGCCCTCGTCTGGGAAATGGCAGAGCCTTTGGCAAAGGAGCTCGGACTGAGCATATGGGATGTCCGCTTCCTTAAGGAAGGCGCCGACTGGTATCTGCGTATTTTCATCGACAAGCAAGGCGGAGTGAGCATCGATGACTGTGTGGATATGACACACGCCATCAATAAGCCCTTGGACGAAAGCGATCCTATCGAGCAGGCTTATTTCCTGGAGGTAAGCTCTCCCGGAGTGGAAAGGGATCTCGTCAGAGACGAGCATTTTACCGCTTACGTGGGAGAAAAAATCAAAGTTAAAATGATACGTCCCGTCGAGGGTAAAAGAGAGTTCAGCGGAATTCTCGAGGACTATAACGACGGTAATATAACCATAAGAATGTCCGACGAAAGCGGCTTCACCTTTACTAAAAAGGAAGCCTCATGGATTAAAGCGGACGATTTTGAAATGTAATCAAAGGTAAAGAACCGAGAAAGGATGAACAGAAAAAATGAACAAAGAATTTTTTGAGGCAATCGCACTGCTCGAAAAGGAAAACGGTATCCCTGCGGACTATATGTATGAAAAAATCAAGGCCGCAATAATTTCAGCAACCAAAAACAGCTACGGAAACAGAGACAATGTAGTGTGTGATATCGATCCCGAGAAGCAGACTATGGATGTTTATGTAAGAATCGCCGTAGTGGACGAAATCGAGGAGCCCCTCGCAGAGATGACTCTCGAGCAGGCCAGAAATTACGATGAAAACGCACAGGTAGGCTCATTTGTAGAGATTACCCTCGATCCTAAAAAGTTCGGCAGAATCGTGGCACAGACAGCCAAAAGCGTTATCCGTCAGGGTATCAGAGAGGCTGAAAAGGAGCTCAAGGCCAAAGAGCTTCAGGAAAGAGATCAGGAGGTTGTTACCGCTAAGGTAAATATCGTCTATCCCGACACAGGCGACGCTTCCATCGAAATCGGCAGAGCAAATGTTATTCTCCCCAAAAACGAGCAGATTCCCGGCGAGGTTCTCCAGCCCGGTCAGCTTATCAAGGTGTTCGTAGCTTCCATAAAGGAAGAAAGCGGCACCAGCTATGCCAATATCTCCAGAAAGCATCCCGGTCTGGTTAAGAGACTTTTCGAAACCGAGGTTCCCGAAATTTACGACGGCACCGTTCAGGTTATCTCCGTTTCCAGAGAGGCAGGCTCCAGAACTAAGATTGCCGTTATGAGTAATGACGAAAATGTAGATGCAGTAGGCGCATGTATCGGTCCCAGAGGTCAGCGTGTAAGTAACATCGTTGAAACTCTCTGCGGCGAAAAAATCGACATCGTTTCCTACAGTGAAGAGCCCGAAAAATACATTTCTGCTTCTCTCGCTCCCGCAGAGGCTATTTCTGTCGAGGTTATCAGCGAAAGCCCGAAGAGCTGCAGAGTAGTAGTTCCTGACAGTCAGCTTTCACTGGCTATCGGTAATAAGGGACAGAATGTAAGACTTGCTGCCAAGCTCACAGGCTGGAAAATCGACATCAAGCCTCTGAGTGCGGTAAGCGAATAAGCTGAAGAATGAGAGGGCAAATAAATGAATAAAAAAATGCCCATGAGAAAATGCTTAGGCTGCGGTGAAATGTTCCTTCAGAAGGAGCTGGTCAGAGTGGTCAAAACTAAAGTTAAGACCGAGGACGAAAATGCTCCCGAGGAATACGAAATCAGTCTTGACCTCGTCGGTAAAAAGGCGGGCAGAGGCGCTTATGTCTGCAGAAACAGCGAGTGCTTCGAAAAGGCAGTCAGGGCGAAAAGATTTCAGAAGGCGCTTTCCTGCGTTATACCTGAGGATGTTATGGATAAGATGAGACAGGAGATGGAAAAAGGTGAATGACAGATTTCTTTCTCTTTTAGGTATGGCGAGAAGGTCGGGCAAGCTCAGCACAGGTCACGATGCAGTTATTTCCTCTGTCGTGAAAAATAAAGCGAAGCTTGTTATTCTCTCCTCGGAGGGTTCTGACAGACTGAAAAGGGAAATTACCCACGCCTGCAGCTACGGCGGAAAAAACATCCCCGTGCTTTTCACTGACTATACCACAGGCGAGCTTTCGAAGGCCATCGGAATCAAGGCGGCAGTAATCAGCCTTGACGATGAGGGCTTCGGTAAAGCCGCAGCAGACAAATATACGAACAATTCAGACAGAAAGGATTGATACTATGCCCAGAGAAAAATACAGAGTTCATGAGGTTGCCAAAGATTTCGGCAGCACCAGTAAAAAGGTTATAGAGATTCTGGAAAAGATTTCACAGGAACCCAAAAAGCATACTACTGTTCTCGAGGACAGAGAGCTGGATTATATCTTTGAAACTATAACACAGGCTAACGAGGTTGCATCCTTCGATGCATATTTTGCCGCAGGAGAAGCACAGAAGGTAGCCAAGGCAGAAGCCAAGAAGGCCGAGGAGGCTCCCGTAAAGGCAGAGCCCGAAAAGAAGGAAGAAAAGGCTCCCAAGGCAGAAAAGAAGCAGGGTGCAAAAAATGAAAAGGCAGAGAAAAAGCCTGAGCCCAGGAAGGAAGCTGCTCCTAAAAAGGCCGAGGATAAAAAGCCTCAGACACCCGCTCAGCAGCCTAAAAAGGAACAGAAGGAAAAGCTCATCCAGTCCCGTACCAAGGGTGAAAAGAGACACGTTGACACCAGAAGCAGTAATGTCGATCTGGAAAAATACAATGAAAAATATGATGAAATGGCCTCTCAGGGCGGCAGACGTGAGCACGAAATGGGCTCCAACAAGCAGAAGCTCAAGCAGAAGAGCCAGCAGTACAGAAAGCAGGGTACCCGCTCCTCTAAGAGAGAAACCGAGGCAGAAAGACTTAAGAGAATTGCCGCTGAAAGAGCCAAAAAGACTCTTACGGTTAAAATTCCCGAGGAAATCACCGTCGGTGAGCTCGCTGAGCTTTTAAGAAGAACAGCCGCCGAGGTTATCAAGGAAATGTTCAAGCTCGGTGTTATGGCTACAGTTAACCAGACCATCGACTTCGATACTGCAGAAATCGTAGCCACAGAGCTCGGTGCCAAGGTAGAAAAGGAAGTAGTTGTTTCCATCGAGGAAAGAATTATCGACGACCACGAGGATACCGAGGACGACCTTCTTCCCAGAGATCCCGTCGTAGTAGTCATGGGACACGTTGACCACGGTAAGACCTCTATCCTTGACGCTATCAAAAACACCTCCGTTACCGCTACCGAGGCAGGCGGTATCACTCAGCATATCGGTGCTTACAGAGTTGACCTTGACGGTCAGATGATCACCTTCCTCGACACACCCGGCCACGCCGCCTTCACATCTATGCGTGCCAGAGGTGCTATGGCTACGGACATCGCAGTTTTAGTCGTAGCCGCTGATGACGGTATTATGCCTCAGACCATCGAAGCTATCAACCACGCCAAGGCTGCAGGCGTTCAGATTATCGTAGCCATCAATAAGATGGACAAAGAGGGTGCAAACCCCGACAGAGTAAAGCAGCAGCTTACAGAGTACAGCCTTGTTCCCGAAGAGTGGGGCGGTGAAACCATCTGTGTTCCCGTTTCCGCTAAGACACAGTTCGGTATCGACTCACTTCTCGAGTCCATCCTTCTCGTAGCTGAAATGGCAGAGCTTAAGGCTAACCCGAACAGAGCCGCTAAGGGTGTCGTTATCGAGGCCAGACTCGATAAGGGCCGCGGTCCCATCGCTACGCTTCTCGTTCAGAACGGTACACTTAATGCAGGTGACATCGTGGTGGCAGGTCAGTCAGTGGGCCGTGTAAGAGTTATGTCTAACGAAAGAGGTCAGAGGATAAAGACTGCAGGTCCCTCAGTTCCCGTAGAAATCACAGGTCTCGACACCACTCCCAATGCAGGTGACTCCTTCGACGTAGCTTCTGACGAAAAGCTTGCCAGAGAACTCGTTGAAAAGAAAAAGCACGATGCCAAGCAGGCAGAGTGGGGCGCCCAGCAGAAGGTTACTCTCGATAATCTCTTCTCCTCACTTAAGGAGGGCGAGATGAAGGAGCTTAACATCATCGTAAAGGCTGACGTTCAGGGCTCCGTGGAAGCAGTTAAGCAGAACCTCGAAAAGCTCACAAACGAGGAGGTCAAGGTCTGCGTTATCCATGGCGGTGTAGGTGCTGTCAATGAAAGTGACGTACAGCTCGCCGCTGTTTCAAACGCTATCATCGTCGGCTTCAATGTCCGTCCCGATACAAACGCACAGACACTCGCAGAGCGTGACAAAGTAGAAATGAGAATGTACAGAATCATTTATGACTGCATCGAGGAAATCGAAGCAGCTATGAAGGGTATGCTCGCTCCTAAGTACCGTGAGGTTATGCTCGGTAAGGCTGAGGTAAGAACAGTTATGAATCTTTCCTCTGCAGGTAAAATCGCCGGCAGCTATGTTCTCGAGGGTAAGGTGCAGAGAAGTGCACAGATTCGTGTCGTCCGTGACGGTATCGTTATCACAGAGGATTCCATCTCCTCTCTCCGCCGTTTCAAGGATGACGTTAAGGAAGTGCAGACAGGCTTTGAATGCGGTATCGGCCTTGAGAAGTTTAACGACATCAAGGAAGGCGACATTTTCGAAGCATTCATTATGGAAGAATACAGAGACTAATCACGAATTAATCTCTGATTCGGAAAGGAAATATAATGGCAGGATTCAGAATTAACCGTGTATCCGAGGATATAAAGCGTGAGGTTATAGCTGTTATCAGAGAGCTCAAGGATCCGAGAGTTATGGGTAAAATGCTCACGGTAGTCCGTGTGGAGGTCAGCTCCGACGCTTCCTTTGCCAAGGTTTATGTCAGCGACATAAAGGGAATCGACTCAGCAAAGGAGGCCGTCAAAGGCCTTACAGCGGCTACGGGCTTCATCAGAAGAGAGGTCGGCTCACGTCTTCATCTGAGAAAAACTCCTGAGCTTAAGTTCGTGGCTGATGACTCTGTCGAGCAGGGCTTCAACATGTTCAGAAAGCTGGAAAACGGTAGAAACGAAAGAGGAACAGAGGATGAAAATTGAGTTTTCACGTGCTGTAGAAAGACTGAGAGAGGCTGACGACATCCTCATTCTTACCCACCGTAATCCTGACGGAGATACCCTCGGCAGCGGCTTTGCTCTTCTCAGAGCACTTAAGAAAATGGGTAAAAGAGCGAAGCTTCTCAACAACGACGAAATTCCCTCGAAATATGCCTATCTTTATGAAGGACTTACGGAGGATAGCTTCGATGAGCAGTTTATCGTCAGCGTGGATGTGGCCGAAAAGAAGCTTTTAGGTGACAGCTTCGCAGAAAAGTACGGCGATAGGGTTGATCTTTCCCTCGACCACCACGAGTCCTCGAAGCATTTTGCGACGGAAACTTATGTGGAGCCTGACAGTGCTTCCGCCTGTGAGATAATTTATCTCGTGATAAAGGCTCTCGGTGTTTCCGTAGACAGTGATATAGCCTCCTGTGTTTATACGGGTATAAGTACGGACACGGGTTGCTTTAAATATTCGAATGTTACACCGAGAACCCACCTTATTGCCGCTGAGCTTATTTCCGACGGTGCTAACCACAGTAAAATCAATGAGCTTATGTTTGACACGAAAACCTTCGGCAGCATAATGCTTGAAAAGCTATGCTACGAAAGCCTCGAAATGTTCTGCGGAGGTAAGGTAGCGGTTATCAGCGTGACGAAAAAGATGCTCTCCGACTGCGGTGTGGATAAGTCCGCTCTCGACGCCATCAAGCCTATCACCAGACAGATAGAGGGTGTGGGCATTGGTATCACCGTAAAGGAAGAGGATAACGGCAAAACAGGCGTTTCCGTCCGTACGAGCGAGGACTATGATGCTTCTTTAATCTGCGCCCACTTCGGCGGCGGAGGTCATATCAGAGCCGGCGGCTGTGAATTCGCCGACACTGTAGAAGAAGCTAAGAAAAAGGTAATTGATTATATAACAGAAAATATCATCTGAAAGGGAGTGACAGTGTGACAGGCTTCGTATTTTTAGATAAAGAGGAGGGTATTACCTCCTTTCTCGCCGCTAAAAAGCTGGGCAGAATTTTCGATACTAAAAAGGTCGGTCACACGGGTACTCTTGATCCTATGGCGACGGGTGTTATGGTTATCGCTATGGAGCACGCCACACGCTTTATCGAGCTCATTTCCGACCATGACAAGGCCTACAGGGCACGGTTCCTTTTAGGTAAGACCACGGACACCCTCGACATTACGGGGAAAATTCTTTCCGAAAGGGAAGTAAATGTAAGCAGAGACCGGGTGGAAGAGGCTGTAATGTCCTTTAAGGGCGACATTTTACAGCTTCCGCCCATGTACTCGGCCATAAAAAAAGACGGTGTGCGTCTTTACGACCTTGCACGGCAGGGCATAGAAACAGAAAGAGAAGAACGACAGGTCCGCATTTCTCATATAAGCCTTACCGATGCACAGGAGAACGAATACGAAATCGAGGTTCACTGCTCCAAGGGCACCTACATCCGCTCACTTATTTCCGACATAGGAGAAAAGCTGGGAACGGGTGCTGTTATGACCTCTCTGAGGAGAATAAAGGCAAACGGTGTCACTATCGACAGATGCTTCACGCTCAGTGAGCTTCAGAAAATGAAGGAGGAGGGCACTCTGTCAGAGGCTCTTATGCCCGTAGATTCCTTTATAAAATACCCTGAAATAAGGGTGACCGCTCCTCAGGCGAAGCGCTTTTCGAACGGGGGAGGTCTTGACATTAACCGCTTCGGCGGTAAAAAAGAGCCGGGCTTTTATAATGTTTATTCACCGGAGGGGAAATTCCTCGGAATAGGTGAGATAGACACAGAAAGAACCGAGCTTAAGGTAAAAAGAGTTTTTGTAGGTTAAACAGTCGGATCTGAAATATCAGAAAGGGGGAATGAAAATGCTCTGCGAAGAGAAAAAGGCGAAGGGTACTGCGGTAGCTCTCGGCTATTTCGACGGCATACACATGGGGCATCAGGCAGTTCTGAATAAGGCACTGGAAATGGCAGAAGAAAAGGGCCTTACGCCCGTGGTAATGCTTTTCGACATTCATCCCCGTAAGCTTCTCACAGGTAAGGTTCCGCCTATTCTTTTAAGCGAAGAAAGAAAAAGAGGTCTCCTTAAAGAAATGGGCTTTGAGGTTTTCGAGTTCGGCTTCCGTGAGGCTATGAATTATTCTCCCGAGCAGTTTGAGGAAAAAATTCTTTTAGGTCAGCTTAATGCCAAGGTAGTAGTATGCGGTTATGATTATCACTACGGCAAGGGCGGAAAGGGCAGTCCCGAAACTCTGAAAAATGAGCTTACGCCTAAAAACATCGAGGTTTATTCTCTTTCACCCGTTTATTTGGGTGAGGAGGCAGTTTCCTCCACGAAAATCAGACATCTCATAAATGACGGTGAAATAGAAAGGGCAAATTATATGCTCGGTGATTATTTCACCTACGATTTTACGGTGGAAAAGGGAGACGGAATAGGCCATAAATTAGGCTTTCCGACCATAAATCAGTTTTTCCCCGAGGATTTTATCATTCCTAAATACGGCGTTTACGCCTCAAGGGTAAAAATAGACGGAAGGCTTTATGCCTCTGTAACCAATATCGGTACCAGACCTACGGTATCGGGTGAGAATATGAGAAGCGAGACCTGTATTTTTGATTTCGACGGTGACCTTTACGGCAGAAGAGTGGAGGTCAGCCTTATGAAATTTTTAAGAGAAGAAAAAAAGTTTCCCTCTCTTTCCGAGCTGAAAGAGGCGGTAAGTAAAGATATAACCAAAGCAAAAGAGATTTACAAGGAGAGCGTGGAAAAATGAGCAAATTAAATGTAAAAGCCGTATTTTTTGATTTTGACGATACTCTTCAGAGCAGAAAGGGTGCTTACAGACTTTACTGCGAAGCATTTCTTACCAGATATTTTCCCGATATAAGCGAAGAAGAAAGACTCCGCAAGCTCGACGAAATGGAGGAGCACGTTGACGGCGGCTATAAGGACAGAGAGGTATATTTCCCTGAGATGATAGAGCTGTGGAAATGGGAAAACCATCCTCCCTTACAGGAGCTTTACGATTCCTTTAACTATGATTTCGGCAAATATATAGTTATGCTTGACGGTGCGCTGGACGTGCTCAAGGCTATAAAGGAAAAGGGCTATATTTTAGGCTGCATTACAAACGGTGTATCCTCACTTCAGAATATAAAGCTTGACACTGCCGGCATCAGAGATATGTTTGATGTGGTAGTGGTTTCGGGCGATATCGGCATTTACAAGCCTGACCGCCGTATTTTCGACGAGGCAGTCAGAAGAGCAGGCGTTAAAAACGAAGAAGCACTTTTCGTGGGTGACCATCCCGTAAACGATGTGCAGGGTGCTCTCGGTGCCGATATGCAGGTAGTGAGAATGAACTACGGTGATTTCAAGGGCAAGGGACTCGGACAGAACACTGCCGCAGAAATCGAAAGCATTACAGAGCTTCTCGACCTGATATAAAAAGGGGCAGAATACAGAGAAAAGGAAGTTTAAGAAATGATTTGTAAAAACTGTGCAAATATATTCAGCGATGACCTTACAGTCTGTCCCGAATGTGATACTCCCATCAGCGGGACGGAGAAAAAAGAAAAAGATATAAACGAAATAGTCTCTCTTGCCTTAGGAGAATTTGAGGATATTTCCTCTTATTCCGACGAAAAAGCGGAGGATGAGTTCTCCGTGCCTGTTTATGCCGCAGAGAGCACTGAGCCTCAGCCGGAGCCCGAAAAGCCGGAGGAAAAGGAAAGGCCTCAGCCCGTGCAGCAGAGAGAAAGACAAAAGATGAAAAAAATGTCACGGAAAGAAAGAGGAGCCTTTAATTTCATTATTTCTCTTATGGTGGTGGCATTTGTCGGCATAGGGGCACTGGTAGGCGTGAGTCTCGGCACCGATGTTTTCGAAAAGGATGAGGACACGGTTATGGCTCTGGCTCTTTCAGGTCTGTCTTCCTCGGAAACGGCAGAGCTGGAGGACTACCTTTCGAAAATTTCCGTCATAGCCTATAACGGCTTCGACAGAGAAGAGGATGTTATCGTAGACGTTATGGAGTTTCTTCGCCCTTATGACGGCGGCGGAATTTACAGTCGCTTTTACGGCACTCCCGACCTTACGGTAAATGAGGCGGATCCTAACGGCCGCTTTGCCAATGAAAACGGAGATTATAGCTTTTATGCGCTCAAGGCCAAGAGAGTGGACAAAATACTGAAAAGCTTCGGCTTTGACGTTAACCATAATGTCAACGAAAAAGATTTTTATTACTACGACGGAAAATACTATTTCGCAAACCTTTCCGACTATTCCTTCAGTCAGAGCGTGTCAGTGTCTGTAAGCTCCTCGAAGCGTATACAGGACGGCAGCTACTATGTCGAGTGCAGCTTTTACGACCAAAGCTCAGACAAGGCCGACAGCAGCTATCTTAAGGCATATATTATTCTTGACAAAAATGAGCAGGCAGGCGAGGACGACATCCCATGGAGACTTATCCGTATTTCCCATGAGCCCGTTTTCGATGCCACCGGCTTTATGATAAAGGATGAAAGCGGTAAAAACGAGCTTTCCTATATTATCGAGTCGCAGACCATTCAGGCAGTCACCGAGGATGGAGTGGTTTATGCGGAATATAACGTGGAATATCCCTATTTCAAAGGAAGCAGTGAGGGTGAAAAGGCGGTAAACAGTATGTTTGCCGAGCTTATAAATAACTACACTCTTCAGACGGAAACCGCCGACAAGGACTACAAAAGGTTTATCAGAAAAGGCGGAGACAAAAAGGAGCTTCCCTATGTCACTCACGCCGTGGCAAGAGTAACCTATAACCGTAACGGCTACATTTCCATCGTAGAAGGTCTTTCGCAGTACAGTCCTCAGCCGGCCAAAGAAGTCACAGATACCACGGTGCCGGCAGGCACTGCAGGTGCCACTGAGGCGGCAGAGCAGTTTATCACTCTGCCCGAAAGAACCGTAGAGGGATATATCATCGATGTCGAGACGGGTAACTTCCTTTCAGCCAAGGAAATTATCGACACTCAGTATCATCTGGTTTACGAGGTGATTTACCGTATATATGAGGGCTATGACTACGAAAGCCTGCTTAAGGGCGAGGATGCCGCATTAGGCATTCCCGAGGATACGGACGAAATAGGCAAAACCTTTTATGAGTCTGCTTCTGCACTTTCGGAAAACGGCTTCATTTTCTGCTCGGTGCATCCCAAGGGCTACACCGAAACGGTAGTAATTCCTTACTCGACCAAAAATTTCTTTAACAGTGATTTCAGTAAGCTGATAAAGGGTGAATAAGAAATAAAGGTGCTGAAGTGTCGCCCTTCAGCACCTTTATTTTTCGCATAAAAAAATTCCTCACCGTTACCGATGAGGAATAATTTTTTTAATCAGTCGATTTCTACGGAAATCTTACTGTCGCTTCTGTTTGCAGTTGCACGCATTACAGTTCTGATAGCCTTTGCAATTCTGCCCTGCTTACCAATAACTCTGCCCATATCGTCCTGAGCAACATGAAGGTGATAAACTACCACACCTTCTTCGTTAATGTCGTCAACGTCAACAGTTACCTTTTCGGGCTCGTCAACCAAGCCCTTCGCAATAGATATAAGTAACTCTTTCAAAGTGGCGACCTCCGCAATTATTTAATGATGTCGGACTTTTTAAGAAGAGCCTTAACAGTGTCTGTGGGCTGTGCGCCGTTAGCGATCCACTTCTGAGCCTTTTCAGCGTCGATTTTGATTTCTGCGGGTTCCTTCATGGGGTTGTAGTAACCGATTTCCTCGATGAAACGACCGTCACGGGGATATCTTGAATCTGCTACTACTACACGGTAGAAAGGTGCCTTTTTTGCGCCCATACGGCGAAGTCTGATTTTTACTGCCATTTTAATGACCTCCAATAAAATAATTTTTTGTTTGTTTGATATTTTAACACATTCGTGTCTTTAACTTACATCGGGAAACCGCCCATGCCGTTCATTCCGTTCATTCCGTTCATCATGCCGGGCATATTTCTCATTCTTTTCTGCATCTTTTTAGAGTTTTTGCCGCCGAGCTGCTTGAACATTTTCTGCATCTGTCTGTACTGACTGAGCAGACGGTTGACATCCTCTACCTGCATACCGCAGCCTGCTGCGATTCGTCTCTTTCGTGAGGGGTTGATGATGTCGGGCTTGGCTCTTTCCTGAGGAGTCATAGAGAGGATGATAGCCTGAACACGGTCAAACTGTCTTTCGTCTACCTCTACCTCATCGATTTTTTTGCCCACACCGGGAAGCATTTTAAGCATTTCCTTTATGGGGCCCATCTTTCTTACCTGCTGAAGCTGGTCGAGCAGGTCATTAAGATCGAATTTGTTTTTACGCAGCTTTCTTTCCAGCTCTGCAGCCTTCTTTTCGTCCAGCTGCTGCTCTGCTCTTTCGATAAGAGAAAGCATATCACCCATACCGAGAATTCTCGAAGCCATTCTGTCAGGGTGGAAAACATCGAGATTTTCGAGCTTTTCACCTGTACCGACGAATTTGATGGGCTTACCTGTGACGGCTCTGGCTGAGAGTGCCGCACCGCCTCGTGTGTCACCGTCGAGCTTTGTAAGCAGAAGACCGTCTATGCCGAGTGCCTCATTGAAGGAGGTAGCTACATTGACTGCGTCCTGACCTGTCATGGAGTCTACGACGAGCATAATTTCGTGGGGGTGAACCTCGCTTTTGATGTTTTTGAGCTCTTCCATAAGCTCCTCGTCCACGTGGAGACGGCCTGCCGTGTCGAGAAATACATAGTCATAGCCGTGGTCCTTGGCGTGGGCGACGGCCTTACGTGCGATTTCCACCGGATCTATCTGTCCGAGCTGGAAAACGGGAACGCCTGCCTTTTCACCGACGACCTCTAACTGCTTGATGGCGGCGGGACGGTAAACGTCACATCCGACGAGCAGAGGTCTGTGTCCCTGATTTTTAAGCATAAGTGCCAGCTTAGCACTGTGGGTGGTTTTACCTGAACCCTGCAGACCGCACATCATAACGATCGTGGGAGGGTGGTTGGCTGTATTGAGTCTTGACTTGGTACCGCCCATGAGATTGGTAAGCTCCTCATTGACGATTTTAATAACCATCTGTGAGGGGGTAAGACTTTCCATAACCTTTTCGCCTACGGCTCTTTCGGTTACTGTTTTGGTGAAGTCTTTGGCGACCTTGTAGTTAACGTCTGCTTCCAAAAGAGCCAGACGAACCTCTCTCATGGCTTCCTTTACGTCGCTTTCGGTAAGAGCGCCCTTACTTTTCAGCTTTTTAAAGGCGGCCTCCAGTCTGTCTGAAAGACCTTCAAATGCCATCTTGAATCAATCCTTTCGGGTTTATTCGCCAATCATCTGTGTTAAAACGGAAATTCTCGCCACGGCGTCGTTTATTTCGCGGGAAAGGATGGTTCTGCGGTTTACCTCGTTGATAACGCAGGTAAGCTCACTGATTTCAGCGAGTCCCTTTCTCATTTTTTCCAGACGCTCGCAGAGTCCGATGTGCTCCTCAAATGAGAAAAGCTGAGCTTCTGCTCTTTTGATGGCGTCACGTACACCCTGACGGGTGATGCCCTCGTTCTCTGCTATTTCGGCAAGAGAGAGATCATCGTTATAATAATAGCTGATAAAATCCTGCTGCTTCTGAGTGAGAAGCTCACCGTAGGTATCCAGAAGCATTATAACATCGAGATTTTTAGCCATTATTTCACCCCTCTTTCCGTGTCTGTAAAGAAGATTAACTTTACAGCTTGGTTATTATACTAAAAACATCTGTAAAAGTCAATACCTTTACAGATGTTTTTTTGAAAAATATATTGTTTTTTTATAATCATAAACTTTATATTGGTCGCCCGGTATCCTCTGCGGAACCGACAAAAAAATCGGTCGCAGGAACTAACCCGCGACCACAATTATTCATTATTAATCATTCATTATTCATTCCCCTGTGTGAATCACATCAGGGAAGGTCATCCTCATTCTCGAGGTTATGCCATACATTCTGCACGTCGTCATTATCCTCGAGCATATCTAAAAGCTTACCCATACACTTGAGATCTTCGGGATCTGAAAGGGCAGTTTCCGTGTTGGGGATGTATTCCACTTCGGCAGAAACGAACTTGTAGCCCTTGGCATCGAGATCGTCACGGACTGCGCCGAGGTCGTTGGGCTCCGTACGGACTACATAGATGTCCTCTTCGTCGGTGATGAAGTCAACTGCACCTGCTTCGAGTGCATCCTCCATAAGCTTGTCCTCGTCTACATCCTCAGCCTCGATAACGATAACACCGTAGCGGGTGAACATAAAGGAAACACAGCCCTGCTGACCGAGATTGCCCTTATTTTTATCGAAGTAGTGGCGCATTTCACCGGCAGTACGGTTACGGTTATCGGTGAGAGTTTCTACGATAACTGCGATGCCTGAGGGACCGTAGCCCTCGTACATAATAGCCTCGTAGTTTGCTCCGCCTGCTTCACCGGAGGCCTTTTTGATGATTCTTTCGATGTTATCGTTGGGCACATTGTTTGCCTTTGCCTTGGCAATAATGTCCTTGAGCTTCGAGTTTGATGCGGGATCAGGTCCGCCGTCACGTACGGCGATGGCGATTTCTCTGCCTATCTTCGTGAAGACCTTAGCTCTGGCGCCGTCAGTCTTTTCCTTTTTTCTTTTAATGGTACTCCATTTTGAATGGCCTGACATATTATTCACCAATCCTTTTATAATTTTTAACCTGTATACTTTATCACTTTTCTGCTCTTTTGTCAACTGTATTGACTATTATAAAGTAACCCTGAAGGTTATTTCCTTCGTTCCGTTGGCGATGGCTTTGATTTTACCCTTGTGCCTGTCTACGATAGCCTTGGCTATGGAAAGACCGATGCCGTAGCCGCCCGTTTCTCTCGAGCGGGAGGAGTCGCCTCTGTAGAAACGGTCGAAAAGCCGTGAAACAGAAGAGGGATTGACGTATTCCGTGGTATTGAAGATATCAAGATAGGTGCTCGTACCGCTGCGGTAGAGAGAGATTTTTATGGTGCCGCCCTTATCGGTGTATTTGATGGCGTTATCGCAGAGGATAGAAACCAGCTGTCTTATTTCAGCCTCATTTCCGAAATACCTGATGCTCGGAGAGACTGAGAAAATGAGAGACTGACCGTTTATTTTTGCTCTTGACTCGAAATCGGAGGCCGTCTCTATAACCGCATCGCTCAGACTGAAATTTGTTCTCTCGGAGGTGTCCTGCGCCTCGTTGAGCTTGGTCAGCTCCACGAGATTTTTTACCAGCACATTCATTCTCGAGGTCTGATTTTTTATGCTGGCGGTCCATTCGTTTTCGCCGTGACACATCTCCAAAACCTCCGCATCGGCAGAAATGATGGTAAGCGGTGTTTTCAGCTCGTGACCGGCATCGGTGATGAACTGCTTCTGCTTTTTTATGCTTTCGGCCACGGGCTTCATAGCGTTTTTAGAGAGAAGATAAATAATGGCCAGCAGCACCAGAAGCGTAACGGCACTGACGGTGACGGAGATAGAAAACAGGGTGGCTATCTCTTTTACTTCATTCTGGAAGTAAAGAAAAACCATCATGCTTCTGTCGCCGTTTTTCGTGTACAGATAACGGTAGGAATCCAGTGTGCCGTAGCCGGGCTCCGTGCCGTAAATCTGAGCAGCATATTCCAAAGCCTTACGGTTATCGACGGCGGCGATGTTTTCCGTGGACACCTTGGTGACCACATTTCCCGTCAGCTCCACCACGAAATAGCGGGTGGAGTAGGGTGTTTCCAGCGTTATCTCAAACTGGCCGAAGGGATTGAAAATATCCTGCGCATGCTCTCTCGAGGTGTCGTCGTAGCCCTTTGGTAAAACACCGTTGTTTGCCGTAATAACCTGAAGAATTTCCTTCATCTTCACATCCTTCTGATAAATGCTGATGGCGTTCACGGTCATCGTCTGCACCAGCATCAGAGAGCCGAGGGCAAACATTGTTATTACTATGAATTTAAGCTGCAGTTTCTTTAACATAACTAAGCGTCGGCAGCCTTACTGCCGTCCCCCTCTTATTCCGAAATTTTTTCCAAGGTGTAGCCCACGCCTCTGACTGCCTTGATTTCAAGGTCGGCGCCGAGGGTGCTGAGCTTTTTACGCAGATATGAAATGTAAACCCATACCACATTGATTTCCGCTTCCGTTTCGTAGCCCCAGATTCTTTCCATAAACTGCTCTGTAGAAATGAGTCTGCCGGGGTTGGAAAGAAGCATTTCCATCATCTGAAATTCTTTGTTTCCGAGCCTGATGGACTCCTCTCCCACGGAAAGCTCATAGGTCGCTCTGTTCAGAGAGAGCTTGCCGAAGGTGAGCAGATTTGGCGAAAACTCTGCCTTACGTCTGGTGATGGCTCTGATTCGCGCCATAAGCTCACCCATGGAAAAGGGCTTGGTAAGATAATCGTCGGCACCGGCGTCAAGACCTGCTATTTTGTCGTCTGTTTCAGCCTTTGCCGTGAGCATGAGAATAGGTGTGTCCACACCCTTCTGTCTTAATTCCTTAAGTACGTCTATGCCGTTTTTCTTCGGCATCATTATGTCCAGAATAATTCCGTCGTAGTTTTCGCAAAGACCGTAGTCGAGAGCATCCTGTCCGTCGTAAACCGCATCGACGGAATAATTGTTGTGCTTGAGCACTGCGCAGAGAGCTCTGGACAGGTCTTTTTCGTCCTCAGCCAGTAAAAGTCTCATATTGAATCCTCCTGTTTTTTTATATTGTATCACAAAAATATGCCGTTCTTCAATTCCTGTGCAGGATAATAATAAAAAAATTACCTTAAACCAACTAAAAATGAACACCGCTTCTTTTTTCTTTTCGGTTCACATAGCATTTTATGAGGTGATTTTTTTGTTTGGGACAGTAGAGCTTTACGAAAGGGAAAAGGGGCTTAAGGAAAGGCTGAAAAGAGCCTTTACGGGTGACAGGATAATAACCGAAAAGGTAAGTCTGCCCGAAAACGAATATTTTTACAGAATTAAGGTGCCGGTGCATAAGGGAAAGATACCGGAGGAAAGGCTGAAAAGGATAACCGCCTCTCTTACCGACGGACTGATTTTTCCCGAGGGCTTTAAAAGCAGTGTGCAGATAAAGAGCTATTCTTCATCCTATTTCAGGGATATACTTCTTTTCAATTCGGCAGTTTCCCGACTTAAGAAAAGTGTGCTGAATCCTGCGGAGACTCTGATAACCCTTATCGATAAAAAGGGCGTGCTTCACACGGAAATAGGCCGTCTGGTGAGCTTTGCGGGGGAGCTTAAGGTGATAACGGATAACAGGAGAGCCTATGAGGCGCAGGCGAAAAGGCTGATGGAGGAATACGGAATATCACTTTTCGTCAGCGATAAGCTTTCAGCCATTCCCGAAAAGGGGATAATAATTTCCTGCCGCAGCGATACGGTGCCCGTGTACTTTAAGGGACTGCTTATTACGGGAGAAAAAAGGCTTCTTCCCTTCGCCAGAGTTCTGACGGGTGAGGGCATAAAAATACGGGGCTGCTATGAGTCCCTCTGCCCTGCGGGGATAAATCTGACGGATTTTATTTCGGCACTCTGTGAGGTGTGCTTCGTAAAGGAGCTTCGCAGCAGCGAATATGAAAAATTAGTTGACATATCCCTGTGAAATGGTATAATCAAGTAAAAACAGGGAAAGGGGAAGTGAAAAATGACTGTCAGTCAGGCGACGGAATTTATTTATTCCTTCAGAAAAATGCAGAAAAGCTCCTCGCACGAGAGAATAGAAAATCTTTTATCTCTTTTCGGAAATCCTCACAGAAGGCTTAAATTCATTCATGTGGCAGGAACCAACGGAAAGGGCTCCTTTTCCGGAGCGATGAGCAGCATTTTTACCTGCGCAGGCTACAGAACAGGGCTTTTTACCTCTCCCTATGTCATTTCCTTCGGTGAGAGAATACAGATCGACGGTGAATACATAAGCGATGACAGTCTTTGCAGTCTTGTCTCGGAAATAAAGGAAAAGACGCAGACGCTTCCCGAGGAAATGCAGCCCACGGTTTTCGAGCTTATTACGCTTCTGGCTCTCGTTTATTACGAAAGAGAGAGGTGCGACATAGTCGTTTTAGAGGCGGGCATCGGCGGAGAGCACGACAGCACGAACGTCATTCCCGATTCCGTGGCCTCGGTAATTATGTCGGTTTCGCTTGATCACACGGAAATGCTCGGTGACACCGTGGAGAAAATAGCCGCAGAAAAAAGCGGCATAATCCGTAAGGGCGGCATAACCGTTTCTTATCCCGCAGACAGTGAGGGCAGATATTTCATCGGCCAGAGCAGAGAGGCTTTTGAGGTGATAAGGGAAAGAGCGGAAAGGAAAAAATCCGCCTTTTATTCGCCTGATATCAGTGAGCTGACCGTGCTGAAAAGCGACATAAACGGCACGGATTTTATTTATAAAAATCTCAGACTTCACACCTGTCTGCAGGGCGACCATCAGATAGCCAATATGATTACCGTGGCCGAATGTGCTCTGGCTCTCAGGGAAAGAGGGGAGAGGCTGACCGATGCGGACATCGAAAGGGGCATAGCCTCGTTTACGGTGCCGTGCCGTATGGAGAAGGTCAGCGAAAAGCCTCTGATTATTCTGGACGGCGGCCATAATGAGGGCTGTATGCGGGCTCTGCGCTCGGTGGCGGAAAAGCATCTGCGTAACAAAAAAATAACAGTTCTTATGGCGTCGATGAAGGATAAGGATTACAGAAAAAGCTTTGAAATACTGCTTCCTCTGTGTGAAAATGTGGTCTTTACCCGTACCGATGAAATAAGAGGGGAAAGCCCTGCGACTCTCGCCAAGGTCGGAAGAGAGCTCTGCGAAAATGTTTTTTTCTGTGACGATGCGGAAAAGGCTTACCGTAAGGCACTTTCCCTTACGGGGGAAAATGATGTGCTCGTGTGCTGCGGCTCCTTCTATCTGGTCAGCGACATAAGAAAAATTATTTCAGGCGACTGATTTTTACAAATTAATACTCCTTTATCCGTTATGATAATCCCATAACGGATTTTTTTTATTGGAGGAAAGAAAAAATGTCTGCGAAATTAGAATACACCCGAAAGGAAATACGGGTTTATCTGGACGGAGAAATAGACCATCACAGTGCCTCTCTCATCAGAACGGGAATAGATGATGCCATAATTCTCCGCCGCCCCGAGCTTCTTATTCTTGACTTTGACGGGGTAAGCTTTATGGACAGCTCTGCCATAGGTCTGGTTATGGGGCGGTATAAGCTGATGAGAACCCATTCAGGAAAAATAAAGGTGGACAACCTGTCTCCCTCGGCCTATAAGGTTATGAAGCTGGCGGGGATAGAAAAATTAGGAGAAATCAGAGTGAAGGAGACAGTGGGATGAAAAGTGTAAATGAGCTGAAAATGGTGCTGGAGTCCAGAAGCGTCAATGAGGGCTTTGCCAGAGTTTCCGTGTCGGCCTTCGTGGCCTGTCTGGACCCGAATATCGAGGAAATAACAGACATAAAAACCGCCGTAAGCGAGGCGGTTACCAATTCCATCGTTCACGGCTACAGAGAAAAAGAGGGAAAAATTTACATAACCGTTAACCTTTATGATAATAATACTGTCAGGGTGAAAATCCGTGACAAGGGTATCGGCATCGAAAACATAGAAAAAGCTATGGAGCCTCTTTTTACTACCTCTAAGGGCGAAAGAGCAGGTCTCGGCTTCGCCGTTATGGAGTCTATGATGGACAGAATACGGGTGATTTCGAAGGTCGGTAAGGGTACTACGGTTACTCTGGATAAAAAAATCCGGGGTAAAATGATATGAGGAGGAGCCCGTAAGTGACCGAAAAAAATCTTTCCCGCAGCGAGCTGATAGATAATAACTACGGTCTGGTGCATTCCTGTGCCAATCGCTTCAGAGGCAGAGGAGTGGAGTATGATGACCTTTTTCAGGCGGGGTGTATAGGACTTATAAAGGCGGCAGATAATTTCGACCGTAGCAGAGGCTTTGCATTTTCTACCTATGCCGTTCCTGTGATTCTGGGCGAAATAAAAAGGATTTTCCGTGACGGAGGACTGGTAAAAATAGGCAGAACCTTAAAGGAAAAATCGAGAAATGCGGTTAAAACAGGCGAAGAGCTTTCCAAAGAGCTGGGCAGAGAGGCTACCATAACGGAGCTGGCAGAGAGGCTGGGAGTTTCCGTCAGTGAGGCGGCAGAGCTTATCACCGTTTCTATGCCTGCCATGTCTCTTACCGGTGAGGATGAAAAGGGCACGAGTCAGATAGACATTCCCACGGACTCCCCCGAGGAGGAGATATCCGAGCGCATAGCACTTAAAACTCTCATCGACAGGCTCGAGGACAGGGACAGACGGCTCATAGAGCTCAGATACTACAGAGGGATGACTCAGGTAAACACTGCCAAGGAGCTTAATATGTCTCAGGTGCAGGTGTCCAGACGTGAGAAAGCCATACTTCTGAAAATGCGACAGAGTCTGATTTGAAATTTTAATAATTCTGTGTTATAATGCGGTCAGTATCTTACGGGATGCTGATTTTGCTTTTAAAGGTGACGTGAAATGGATATATTAAAAAAGCTTTCGGCGGCGCTTCTTTCGGCAGTGCTTTTGCTTTCTCTTTCTGCCTGCGGAAGGTCTGTGCCCGCTTCTCACACGGTCAGAAGGGAGGAGAGCGGACTTGCGGTTTCTGCCGACACGGATAATAAGGCTCTTTATTCCTCCAAGAGTAAAAACAAGCTCAGGCGAATAGCCAAAAGTGATATGATAGAGCTTTATTTCGACAGTGAAACCTGCACGGTCAGTGTTTTCGACACTGCCTCGGGTGAGTTGTGGTCATCTCTTCCCGAAAAAGCCGGCTCTGAAAAGACCTCTGCCGTAGCACTTACCGTTCTTATAAAGGGTAACAGATATACTCTTTCCTCACAGAGCGACAGTGTAGGCTTTTCCTCGGCTCTTTATGAAGAAAGGGAAAACGGTGTCACGGTAAATTACGGCTTCAAGCGTACTCTGGAGGACGGCACGAAGATAAATCTTTTTCTTCCCGTTTCCTATACTCTTACCGACGGAGCTCTGGCCGTAGAGGCTGACTGCAGCAAGCTTTACGGTGAAAACCATGACGGTGATGCAGTCGTTACCGACATAGATATTCTGCCTTTTTTCGGCTCTGATACAAAGGGAGAGGAGGGTGATTATATCCTTCTTCCCGACGGCTGCGGAGCTACTGTGGATCTTTCCGAAAATCCCGAAAAATTCGAGAGCATTTCACTTCCTGTTTATCAGCAGGGCGTTCTTCTCGGTGCCTTCGGCATGAAAAAGGGTGACAGTGCCTTTGCGGTGCTTATCGATGAGGGGGAGGAGCTTTCCTGCATCAGAGCCCTGAAGGCTCTTTCGTCGGGCGGCTTTAACAGAGTGTACGGCAGCTTTGCCGTAACGCCTGCTGAGGATGCAGAGGACAGGGCTTATGTGTGCAATGAGGGCTACACGGGAAAGCTGAGGCTTATTTACCGCTTCCTTTCTTATGACAGTGCGAACTACACCGGAATGGCCGGTGCCGTGAGAGAGCTGCTTATCCGAAACGGATATCTGCTGACGGTAAAAGACGGTGAAAAGGGCGATTATCCCTTTAATCTGAGTGTGGTTTTTCAGAATTATGTGACCGATGCTAAGGGAAAGGTGAGGTCTCAGACTCTTACCACCTATTCTCAGGCGCAGGAAATTCTCGATTCTCTTAAAGCCAAGGGTATCGGTAACGTTAATCTTCGTATGAGAGGTGTGCTTACACCCTCTGCCGTAACAGAGGCAGAGTATTCCGCAGAGCCGGGTAAAAGGAGCGAGCTTGATGCGCTTCTTGCCTACGGGGGAAACGGTGTGAGCTTTTACACGGACGCAGCCCTGACATCAGCATATAAGGCTGAGGATACCTCCTTCGCCGCGCTGAAACCCGACGGTGAGCCCGTTACAGACGGGGACAGAGCTTATATCTCCGTGGACAGAATAGATGAAAGCACAAATTCTCTGCTTTCTCTGATGAGAGAGAGCGGAGTGCAGGGCGTGTGCATAAACGATGCGGGAGCTTTTCTTTACGGTGACTGCACTGACGGAGCCTTCCGTCTTAAAACAGACACCGCCGACATCATTTCCGGACAGACGGGAGCCGTTTCGGCTTCGGGCAGGCTTATGCTTGACACAGGAAATATGTATGCGGTCAAATATGCCGATGTGATAGTAAATGTGCCTGCTTCTGCGTCCGTTGACGGCAGAGAGCTTTGCACGGCAGTGCCTTTCGTTCAGGCCATACTCCACGGTATAGCCGACTATTCCTGTGAGCCGGTAAACGGCAGCAAAAACAGTGAAAAGGCCTTTCTCAAATGTATCGAATACGGTGCCGTGCCCTATTATGAATGGTATGCCGCAGACCTTTCCTCTCAGGAAAAGATCGACAAATTCAGCTATCTTAACTCCATAACCGAGGCACAGAGCCGGTACGAAAGAGCCGCCGAGGCCTTCGGTGATCTGCGTTATGCACGAATCACTGACCATTACAGAGTGAAAAAGAATGTCTACTACACCTGCTACGATAACAGTACGGGCATTTATGTGAATTACGGCAGTAAGCCTGTCTCCGTAAACGGTGTAACCGTGGAGGCTATGAGCTTTCTGAGAGTCAACTGAATAAAACTATCAAAAAGGCGTCGTAAAAATCAAAGGCTTTTACGACGCACTTTTTTTACGACCTCTTTTTTTATTTTGCACTCCCTTTGCATAATTTTTAAGGGGATATTAATATAAAGTTAACTTTGCTCTTTTGATGAAAAAATGCGGCTTAATTATTGTAATTTTCCTTTTTTTATGGTAATATGTGTATACATATATAATGGAGGAGTGTGTAATGAACAACAGATTTAAAAAATCACTTCTGTTTGCTTTTACCGTAATTGCACTGACTGTTCTGACGGTCTTTTCCGTAAGTGCCAAAACAGTCACTGAAAATAAGCTTGTTTATGAGGTAACAAAGAAAACGGCTACTCTTGTCGAATGTAAAAGCAATGCGAAAAAAATAAAGGTACCCTCCAAGGTCGGAAAATATAAGGTTACGGCTATCGGTGAATGGGCTTTTTCGGGCAGAAAGAAGCTGCAGAGCGTTGAGCTTCCGAAAACAGTCACCAAAATCGGTGAGGCGGCTTTCAATGAATGCACCTCTCTTAAAAAGATAGTCATTCCCTCCAAGGTTACTAAAATCTCTTCCTCGGCTTTCTGGTACTGCACGAATCTGGAAAAGGCGGTAATTCCTGCCGGTGTCACCAAATTCGGAAAGAATATCTTTGAGGGCTGCGATAAGCTGACCGTTTATGTGGTAAAGGGCTCCAAGGGAGAAAAGTACATAAAAAAGCAGAAGAACATAAAGCTCGGCTACCGTTATATGACGAGCCTTAAGCTCGACGAGGAGGAAACCGTCCTCACTCAGGGCGACACTCTGAAGCTCAGCGTGACCAAAAAGCCTGCAAAGCTTTATAACAGTAAGGTTACCTTCTCATCCAGCAACGAAAAGGTGGCCACCGTAAGCAGTAAGGGTGTTATCACCGCCAAAGCAAAGGGCACTGCCGTAATCACCTGTAAGGCCAAAGACGGCAGCGGAAAAAAGGCAGTCTGCACCGTTACGGTAAAAAAGAAAAAAGCCAAAAAAGCGGTGTCTGCACTTCCTGCCGCACCCTCAGCGGTTACGGGGCTTAAGGTCATTTCCGCCACAGACGGCTCTCTTACTCTTTCGTGGAGCAAGGTAAGCAATGCCTCGGGCTATAAAATCTATCTTTACGACACGGCGAAAAAGGTCTATACATATAAATGGGCTACCTCGGCTCTGAAGGCCGACATCACCGGACTTTCACCGGACAGAGAGTACATCTTCGCACTGAAGGCCTACACGAAAAACAAATACGGCAGCACAGACAGTGCCGCATACTCTGCGCAGGTAAAGGGAAAAACTCTTCCCGGCACCGTGTCGGTCATTACTGCAGATGCAGAGGATATTTATCCCGACTCCCTTACTCTTTTATGGGACAAGGTTGACGGGGCAGCAGGCTACAATCTCTACATTTACAGTAAAGAGAAAAAGGACTATGTTCTCTGCGAAAGCACCTCAGAGCTTTCCGCTGAGGTAACGGGACTCAGCCCCGACACTGCCTACCGCTTCAGAATAAAGACCTTTGACTCGGATAAGAGGGAAGGCTCCTTCAGTAAGACCTTTACCTTTACCACCGAGTATATTCCCGCCACCGCTCAGCAGGCGGCTGAGGACTTTATCAGTGCTCTTTCCTCTACGAAAAGGCTCACGGGTGATTTTCAGCTTATAACCCGCTTCAGTGCTTCCGGTTTCGAGTCTGAGGGCGAGATACCTCAGAGCGTGACAGATGCTCTCTGCTGCAGCGAAACTCTTTTCTACACCTTTGAAGACGGTCTGACGGGCGAGGACGGACTCACCGTAAGCGACCTTATCCATCCCTACGGCAAAGAGAGCAGTCTTGCCTATGCGGATATGGAAAGGGGCTCCGTCACCTTCAGAGAGAGCGGAAGCGGCTACACCGTGGACTTCACCGTTTCGGCTGATGAGGTAAAGGATATCGCAGACCTTACCGCCATATATGAGCTCAGAGACAATACAGACGGCTTCGTGCTTACCTCCTGTAAGACGGGAGAGGCTGAGGTTCGGTCCAAAATAGTCGGCGGAGCTTTGGGACAGCTTATTATAGAGGTTCCCGTGAAATTAACATTCCGGCTGGAGGGAGAAAAGCACGAAGTGAGCTTCACACTCTCTCAGCAGTATTTCATCGTATAATTATTTGCACGGCAAAATGATTATAAAATCAAGAACGGAGGAAAAACTATGAAAAAAGTATTGACGGCCATAGTGACTTTCATTTTCAGCATGTGCCTTATTATCGCTACGGTGGCTTCGGTCTCAGCCGCATCGGTTAAAAAGGTAACAGGCTTTACCGCTTCGGCCAAGCCCACAGAGGTTACCCTCACGTGGAAAAAGACCTCAGGTGCCAAAGGCTACGAGGTTCAGCAGAAGTCGGGCAAAAAATGGAAGACTGTGGCAACCATCAAAAAGCAGAAAACCACATCCTACACAGTTAAAAAGCTTAAGAACGGTACTACCTATCAGTTCCGTATCCGTGCCGTAAACGGCAAGAAAAAGGGTGCCTATGTTACCGCCAAGGTAAAGACGGGTGTTCAGAAAATTACAGGTGTAAAGGCCACCTCAGTCAGCCTCACTTCCGTAAAGCTTACATGGGATAAAGCTAACGTAACAGGCTACGAAATTCAGCGTAAGGACGGCAAAAAATGGAAGACCGTCACCAAAATCAAAAAAGCCAAGACCACATCCTACACCGTTAAAAAGCTTTCAGCAGGTAAAAGCGTAACCTTCCGCATCAGAGGCTATGTTTCCGGCAGCGCCAAAACCTACTACGGCTCTTATACTGAGGTAAAGGGTAAAACGGCAGTACCTGCTCTGTCTACCGCTTCCGTAAAATCCGTAACTGATTCCTCAGTAACTCTCACATGGTCTAAAATCAGCGATGCAAACGGCTACGAAATCCAGCAGAAATCAGGTAAAAGCTGGAAGACCGTAACCACCATCAAAAAGGCAAAGACTACCTCTTACACAGTTAAAAAGCTTTCAGCTCTCACTAACTATGAGTTCCGTGTAAGAGCCTTCCAGAAATCCGGCAAAAAGACCTACTATAACAGCTGGAAGACAATCAAGGCAAAGACCGCTATCGGTAATGTAAGCTCCGTAAGCTATTCCTCTCTCTCCGCTACATCCGTAAAGGTAACATGGAAGGCAGCTCCCGGTGCTACCGCATACCGTGTACTTAATAACGGCAGTCAGATCGCTGATGTAAAGACTACATCTGTTACTCTTCCCATTAAGGCAGGTACCACCTATAAAATCACTGTCGTACCCTATGCGGGCTCCACTGTAGGTAAGGCAACCTCAGCCATCAGCTTCACCTCTCCCTGTGCTCAGATTACAGGACTTAAGGTAGGTAAAGTTACAGGTTCAACTGTCGCTCTTTCATGGACCAAGACTACAGGTGCGAAAAGCTATCAGATACAGTACAGTAAGGATAATAAGACATGGTCAAGCATTACTACTACTGCAGCATCAGCTACAGTTTCTAATCTTAATGCAAACACCAAATATTATTTCAGAGTAAGTGCAGTAAATCAGAATAGCGGTAAAAACCAGAACGGCGCTTATTCTAATGTTGTAAATGATTTCACTTCAGAATTTTTCGAGAGTGTAAATTATTCTACTAAAACTATTGTATGGGATAAAATTGATGGTGCGGCAGGCTATATGCTTATCCATTTTAATACAGTTGCCAATCAGTGGGACGAAGATTTTCTTGACTGTAAGAATTCTACCTCTGTTGTAGCTCCCTGCGAATATCCGGTTGAGACATATAAGGTAGCAGCTTATGATAAGAACGGAAAGGTTATTTGTACTTCTGCTCCTGTTTATTTTACTGATACAGGATATTCTGTTGAACAGAGTGGTTGTCAGGTTGCCTTTAGCTGGCCTGCTCAGTCTGGCACATCTTCTTACAAGGTAACTAGACGTACTTACAGTGAATCTGGCAAGTCTTACAGTGAATCTCAGGATTTTAGTAATACTTATGCTAAATATACCCTTGCTCCAGCTCTTTCACACAACTTTACAGTCAAAATTGGTGTTAATACAATAAGATTTGTAATTGAAACTCCAAAAATTAATCTTAACGATAATTCCGATGCAGCCAAGGCTTCTTATCTCGCATATATGGCTGAGGCTATAAACAGAACGAAGAATATTGTCGACGGTAAGCTTGTAATCAATACCACGATAAATACAAATAGCAACATCAATTATATGAAGTTCGGTGCAAAGGATGCCAGTTGGGCTACAAAACAATTCTTTAACGGAATGTTTTCGATATTCGGTGATTCACTCAAGGGAACAAACTATGAAATCAAGGACGGCTACATTATCTGTGAGGATAAGGCATCTGTAGAGGCGCTTATGGCCTTCGTAGAGGAAGAGGGTGCCACCGTCACTAATGTGACGGAAAAGACCACTGCTACCTTTGATGGCAGCGTAAACGGTAAAATCAAAAACCTTACCACCGGAAAGGAAACAAATGCATATCTTAAGAATGTCATTCAGCCCACAAACTATAAGAATGCATCCATTTATAACATCGAAAATCCCACCGCATGGAAAAATGGTTTTGATTCCGTTAATATCACCAAAGTTTCTGCCGGCTATAAGATAACTGCAGTTCTGAAGCAGGAGGCAAATAATACCTCTGCTCCCTATCATAGCGGCCTGTTTGACCTCATTGGTGAAACCGAGGAAGATAAAAACGGTGCAAAAACTGTAATAACCTCTAATAAAATAGGTAAAACTACTGTTACAGTGGTAGTGGATGACCAGTGCAGACTCGTAAGCTACGATGTAAATATGCCCTATAATATGGATATGAGTGTCGTTACTCCCATGGATCTGTCAGGTGAAGGCAGCGGATTAGGAACCATTAACCTCGAAATCGTTACCAAAATGGCAGTCACACAGAAAATCTCTGCTACCTTCACCCGCTCCAAATAATCTAATCTAAAACCAACCTCAAGGGGTACCTCGTGTATCCCTTGAATTGTCAGGATGAATTAACATGAAACAGAAGAAAACAATCCAGATAGCCGTAATCACTGTAGTAGGTGTATGGGTGTTCTGCCTGAGCACCGTCCTTTCCGTAAAGCTCGGAAACAGGATGCTTGCCGCTCAGACCACTGCGCCCACCGTTCCCCCCACGGTTTTTTCCACCACTGCGCCCTCTACCACTGAGCCTACCACCACGGCACCCACCACCCGACTGCCTGTCGGCGGTAACATCGTTATGGCCGATGTGTCCGTAGAGGACCCCGAATGGTACGTGGAGGAGCAGGAATCCATAAAGATTTCACAGGTTATCGACGAGGTAAATAAAAATAATACCACCACCAAACCGCCCAAAACCACTAAGCCCAAATCAAATGTGCCCGAGGGCAAAACGGAAATCATAAAGGCTTATGTGGACGGCATAAACAAGCTGAAGGCATCGACGGACTTTTCTCTTTATAAGGATGATAAGCTTAATCTTACCATCGATAAGATGCCTGCCGAAAGCATCGCTAAAACTATGGCGGAAAGTCTTATGCAGCAGGTACAGAAAAAGCCCATCACCTATAATTTCACAGGCGGTACCGATTCAGCCACAGGTCTTACACCTAACGCTGCCATCGCACCTCTGAATGTGAATGCCTATGTAGAGGAAAGTGCCGTATCATCGGCAGTGGTGTCGGAAACCGGTGACGGAGGCTACAAGATTACTCTTCTTCTGATTCCCGAGCTTCAGACCTACACCACTCCCGCTAAAAACCATTCTACTATGGTTGAGGTCGTGGACATCACACCCTATATCCCCTCGGGACTGACGGTGAATACTCTCGATATGAGCTACACGGACACGAAAATCGAGGCCACCTTTGACAAGGACGGAAAAATCCTTTCTATGGTTCATTATCTTAAGGTGGATGAGGCCGTGTCAAATGTAAGCTTCCTCGGCTTCCCTGTAGAGGTTATAGTTCACGGTGATTTTACCAGTAATTACACTTTCAGCTATTAAAATGAATAAATCGGTTGACTTTACCGATAAATGGTGTTATAATCTAAGGGTAATAATTACTTGGAGGAATATAAGATGGAAACCTTTAAAAAAGTGCTTAAAGTTGTCGCAGTTATCGTCGCTATCGCCGCTGCTATCGCAGGCATTTATGTGGCAGTAACTAAAATTATCGAAAAGAAAAAGCTTAAGAACGCTGATGACAGAGTAAACTATGTTTCCTGCGCATCATTAGAGGGAGATTATGACTTTATCTCCGAAACAGTAGCATAAAAATCAGACCTTGAGCGGAGAAGATTTTCTTCTCCGCTTTTTTTATTTGACTTTAACTTGAAAAACGCTGCACAGATTGCTATAATAGTATACGGTAATTTGTATACAGGAGGAATATACTATGGATAATTTCAATGAATACCCCGTAGAGGAAACGACGGAGGAAGGCGGCAGCTTTTCCTCTTCCGATAAAAAAGGCATTTTGCTGGTAATTGCTCTTGCACTGGTAGTGGTCGTTTTCATTTTTAAGCTTACGGGCAGTGACACCGGAAAGCCTGTCGAGGCTCAGCCCACTGCTACCGCTCCGACCACAGTCGTTACTGCGGCACCGACCACTGCGGCACCTACCGTTGCGCCGTCAGCTACTCTTGCGCCCACAGTTACATCGGCCGTTAATACCGAGCCCGAAAAGACCACATCACCCGTTCAGACCACGGCTCCCGCCACCACCGCAAAGCGTGAACTGACCAAGGCGGAGATTTTAGCCAAGGTCAACGAGGGCGTTAACTCTATCAAAGCAGACACCGCTTCCTTTACTGCCGTCAAAAAGCAGATTATCAGCATCGACCTCATTGACTGCTCCGTGCCTGCCCTTACGGGAGCCATAAACACTGTTATTGACTTTTTCGAGGGCGAAGAAATTCTCGAATTTGACATCACAAACGGCAAAGGTCCCAATCCCGAAAAGAAGGGTGAGGAGACTGTCATAAATCACGAAATCCCGCCTACAGATAAGCCCTTTACGCTGACAGTGGACGGTGTGGCAGAGGCTACAGCAGAGGAAACAGACGGGGGTACCCTTTACACCGTAAAGGTAGTTCCCGAAACCAGCACTCTGCAGAATCCCCGTCCTCCCCACCATAATGCCGCCTGTGACACTCTCGACTTTTCTACCTTCTCTCTTCCTCTCGGTGAGCTGACGAAGGTTGACTTCGAATATCCCGGTGCTACCGTGAGTGTTTTAGTAGATGCTTCAGGCAAGACAATCCGGTACCGTGAAAGACTCGAAATGAAGGGTGTCGGCGAAGGTAAGGCTATTGGCATCAGCGGCAGCGGCAGTATGGAAGGCTACATAGATGAGGTATGGGATATTCAGTGGAAATAAGAAAGGTGATTGATTATGGCCGGATTTTCTGATATAGGTGTATTCCTCGGCTATCTCGAGTGGCTGAAGGTTGATTTTTACACCTCTCGCCCCCGCAGAATGCAGGAAAGCGTTTTAAAAGGGATAGTCAAAAGAAATAAAAACACCGAATTCGGTAAAAAAATAGGTCTCGGTACGGTGAAATCCGTAGAGGATTTTCAGAAAAATATGCCCTTTACCACCTATGAGGATTATGATGAATATGTGGAAAGAATGCAGAAGGGCGAAAAAAATCTCATTATAAAGAGAAGACCTGTCCGTTACTGCTCCTCCTCGGGCTCTGTAGGTAAGCCTAAAATTATGCCCAAATGCGGCGAAGACCTGTGGATTATGCAGTGCATGGGCTTTTCGGGAACCACGGGCTGTGCAGCGAAATGGTTCCGTAAAAGGGGAGTGAAATTTCCCAAGCAGGTGGGAAATGTGGCGGTGGTTCTAACCGGTCACAGACTCGCTGACGGTAAAATGTGTAACGGTGCGGGACAGATTCCCATCGCTTATCTTAAGCCCATTTCACGCTTCTTTCTCACCACGCCCAATGACTTTATGTATCCCGTGGATGAGGCTTCGGTGAATACCTCTTATTTCCATCTGCGCTTCGCACTGCAAAGACGTGACCTTACCTATCTCGGTGCTATGGTTATCACACTGCTGACCACTATGTTCGACTATTTCGAGCAGAACTGGGAGATGTTATGCGATGACATCGAAAAGGGAACCATAGATCCATCGGTAAAATGCCCCGATGACCTTCGAAGAAAATGGGAAAAGAAGCTGAAGCCAATGCCCGAAAGAGCGGCAGAAATCCGCCGTGAATGTGAAAAGGGCTTCGACACACCCATCGTGCCCCGTGTCTGGCCGAAATTCCTCTGGTCCTACGGAATGGTCGGCTCTAATCTTAAATTTTATGTGGATAAGCTGCGTAAGCATATAGGTGATGCTCCCATCCATAATATGGGATACGCTGCGGCAGAGGGCTATATGGCTATTCCCGTGGAGCTGAATGCTATGGACTATGTGCTGCTGCCTCAGTCCGTTTTCTTTGAGTTTATTCCCGTGGATGAGCCCGAATGCGAAAGACCGCTCACTATCGACGAAATCGAGGAGGGCAAAGCCTACGAGCTGGTGGTAACTAACCGCTCGGGACTCTGCCGCTACAGAATCGAGGACGTGGTGCGTGTCACAGGTAAATATAAAAACACTCCGAAGGTGGAGTTCCTTTACAGAAATAATCTTGCTATGAACATCGCCAACGAAAAGACCACCACTCAGATGGTTGACTGGGCGGCAGGCGAAACACAGAAGGAGCTGGGCATTTCCTTTAAGGGCTATAGCTTCTGCGATGACCACGACAGTGATCCTGTCCGTTATATGCTGCTGGCAGAGCCCGAGGGTGATGCAGACAGGAGTATGCTTCCTCTTATCGAAGAAAAGCTCGACCACTACCTCTGCGAAAGCAACGAAAAGTATTTCAAATACCGTCGCTGGGGTATGCTCGGTGCACCGAAGGTGCTTTTCCTTAAAAAGAATACCTACGCCGATTACAGGGAAATGCTTAAAAATCAGGGCAAGGTATTAAATCAGATTAAGCCCGTCACCGTGATTAACAACGAGGAAAGAAAAGAATTCTTCTTCTCGCATATAGATGAATAAAAGAGATACTACCCACCATCTCGGCGGGTAGTATTTCATTTATATATCTCTTTTATCCGCGATTCCGCATTCCGAATTCCGCATTCTGAATTATTCAACCTCTGCCTTTACCTCAACCGTTCCTTTAATAGCCTTACCGATTTTCGCATAGGGGCTTACACCCTTGATTTCCACACTGTATTCGCCCTTTTCCTGCTTTCCGATGTTCACGGAGGCACCGTCATCTACGGCACTCACATATTCGGAAATAACCGACGAGCAGAAAACTGTCTTGCCGCTACTGTCTTTAACCGTGACATTGTAGCTTGCCGCATCATAGTATCCCTTGGCATCGGGGAAGGAGATAACTGCTTCACCCTCTGCATTGACCTCTGCTTTGATTTCACCCTCAGCAAAAAGAGGCTTGGTATCGAAGGATCTGAGGTTGCCCCAGGTATAGATTTTCTCACCCGTGGGAAGATAATAGTCGTTTTCGGGATAGAACATATCGTTGTATCCGTCGAAAACTCTGATTCTTACATTGCCTGCAGCATCAGCCTCGACTATTTCATAGCTCGAGGAGGCCATCTGGGAGCCTGCGTTGCCGTCTATGTAATTAACGTTACCCTCGAGTCCTGTGATGCCGCCCGTGCCCATAGCTGTGAATTTACCCTGATGGATGGAGCGGGGATCGGATGCGTTATAATGGGAGTGTCCCGAGAAGTTAATAACCTGAGGATAGTCCTTCAGGGCAAGACTGATTTTTATTTCACTCCAGTTTATGCTGCCGTAAACGGTGAGAGTGGGATGGGGATGCTGATAAACGAAAATGGGCTTGTCGCCCGTGTCGGCTACTGCCTTGTCCAGCTCAGATTTAAGCCACTGAATTTTTTCGTCACTGTAGTTTTCATCCTTGTCCGAATAGGAAAGACCGATAAAATGGTAGCCGTTTATTATTTCGTGAGTGTCCACATTCTCATAGACATATTTTTTGTAGTTGTCGAAAGCGTTTATGCCCTCGGTTTCTCTTTCCTCGATGAATTCGTGGTTGCCCATACAGACTAAATGTTTCGTGTCGCCCTTAAGCTCCTCAGAGACGATTTTCTGATACATTCTGTATTCGCTTTCTCTGCCCCAATTGGTAAAATCACCGCATATCATCACTGCATCAAGGCTTTTATAAGAGTCACTGTCCTTACTGTAAGCATAGCTCTGAGTGAAAAACTCACGGAACTCTTTGGCATTCACATCGTTTGCCTCACCGCTGAGATGTACGTCACTGCACACGGCGAAGCGTAAAACGGGCTCGAAATCTTCGGGTACCTCGGGAGGTGTTTTGCCTGTGCCCGTGCCGAGGGAAAGAACACCGAAAAATGCCGTGAAAAGCATAGTCAGAAGCTTTCCGAAAAGGTTACCGCCTAACATTTTAATCATATATAACACTCCTTTAAAGTTTTATCCTTTTAGTCTTAAGCCCTTGGGATAGTGGTTTTTACCTCTGCCCGACACGACCTTTATGCCGCCGATGCTGCAGCCGTTTACGGTAACCACTGCCCAGCCGTTTTCCGTGTCTGCAGGTATTTCCTCGCCGTGAAGATATTTCATAAGCTCGGGCGAATCGGCCTCCAGAGCGATTTTTCTTTTGAAATCCTTTCCCATCGCCATAAAGAACTGATGGTGGGGCTGAATGTAGCCTTTCTTTATTTCACCCACAGTCACACCGCAGGAAAAGTGGGCGACGGGTACGGGAAAGTCAGGCGTGAAATAGTTAACCCTGTAACCGTTTGAAATAACGTTGCTTTTATCGTACTCGGTAAGAACACTGCCGAGAAAATCCGTCACGAGACGGTTTTCCTTTTCCTTGGCTTTTTTAACCGCAGTTTTTCTCAGTGAAGGCTCAGCCGTGCTTTTAAGCACCGCCATAAACTGCCCCTCACCTCTGCTTTTATGGGGATAAAATCTGCGGCAGTAGCGTATATTCTTTGCTTCGCAGCCCTCGAATTCTATTCCGTCACAGGTGCTCTCACTTACTCTCGGTGTCACTTCGGTTAATTCGAACTCGGGATATTTTTTCAGAAAGCTGTCGATAACCATTTCGTTTTCCTCCAGAGAGAAGGTACAGGTGGCATAGATTATATATCCACCGTCCTTAAGAAGACGGATGGCGTTATCGAGAATGCCGAGCTGCCTTTCAGCACAGAGACGGACATTTTCTTCACTCCATTCGGTGACGGCTGCCTCCTCTTTACGGAACATACCCTCACCGCTGCAGGGAGCATCCACCATAATAAGGTCGAAATCCTTATGAAAAAAGCGTGTCAGATGCTCTGAGTCAGAGCAGGTGGTGATAACATTTTTCAGACCGAGCCTTTCGATGTTGCCCGTGAGGATTTTACACCGTGAGGGAATTATCTCGTTTGAAACAAGAACACCCTTTTCTCCGAGCTTATTTTTTATCTGTGTGCTTTTTCCGCCCGGTGCGGCACACATATCGAGGACATGCCATTCGGGCTTTATGTCCACACATTCAGCCGGTGCCATAGCTCCCGGCTCCTGAACGTAAATCATACCTGCGTGATGGAAGGGATGGTTACCGATTTTATCGTAGGTAAAGTAAAAGCCGTTATCGGTGTACGGTATTTTTTCGTGGGGGAATGGGCAGATTTTTTCGAAATCCGCCACGCTTATTTTATCCGTATTCACTCTGAAGGCTCTCACGGGCGGCTCACTCAGTGCATTTTCATAGGCTTCATACCCGTCGCCGAGCAGTGCCTTCATTCTTTCTTTGTATTTTTCGGGTAAGTTAATCATTGCTTTCATCCTTAAGTTTCATTTCCGTGTAAAGCATACACATTCCCAGAGCCGTAATGGCTGCCGTTTCCGTGCGCAGAATCCTCTGACCGAGAGAAATAACCCTGCCTCCCAAGACAAGAGCCTTTTCTATCTCCGTCTCCTCAAAGCCGCCCTCGGGGCCGATGAGAATACCCACAGAGAAGCCCTGCTTAATAAGGTCAAGAGCCTCTTCCGTGGCCTCCATACCCCTTTTATTCTCATAGGGAACCAGAAAAAGGTCCAGCTCCTCAGCTCTTTTCATAGCCTCACCGTAGGAAAGAGGCGTTTCTACGTGGGGGATGAGCGTTCTTTTACTCTGTTTGGCTGCACTTTCGGCGATAGCCTGCCAGCGTGCAGTCTTGGAGACCTTTTTCTTTCCGTCCAGCTTTACCACGCAGCGGTTCATTTCCACGGGTATTATCTTATGCACTCCCAGCTCCACTGCCTTCTGGATGATAAGCTCCATTTTGTCACCCTTTGGAAGCCCCTGAAAAAGATAAAGCTTCACAGGCAGCTCCGTGTCCTGAAAGTCCTCCTCGATTATCTGAGCCGAGGCGAAGCCGTTTTCGCATTCCGTGAGGGTGCAGAGATGGCTTTTACCCTGACAGGAAACGAGAATAGTGTCACCCTTTTTCATTCTGAGAACATTTTTTATGTGGTTACAGTCCGCACCCGTAAGCTGAAAGGTGTCGCCCTGTCTGTTTTCTTCACTGACAAAAAAATTAAACATATATTCACCCCGTTTTTCTGATTATATCAAAATATATTCTCTTTGGCAATACAAATAAGCCGCAACATCTTTACAAGAGCCGCTTTTTTATGGTAAACTTTAGAAAATATTTATGATATTTTTAATTTGAAAACAGGAGAAAAACTGATGAAAGCTAAAATTACAGTCGCCCCCGAGTTCAAAATCGGCGAAATCGACAGAAGAATTTACGGCTCCTTTATCGAGCATTTAGGCAGAGCCGTCTACGGCGGTATTTACGAGCCGGGCCACCCTGCCGCAGATGAGGACGGCTTCCGTAAGGATGTCATAGCTATGATAAATGAGCTGAATGTACCCATAGTGCGTTATCCGGGAGGAAACTTCGTGTCCGGATATAACTGGGAGGACGGGGTAGGCCCCGTGGAGAAAAGACCGCCACGTCTCGATCTCGCATGGGGTGTTACCGAGCCTAACAGATTCGGTACCGATGAATTTATGAAATGGTGCAGAAAGGCAGGTACATCACCCATGATGGCGGTAAACCTCGGCACGAGAGGCCCCGAAGAGGCGAGAGCACTGGTCGAATACTGCAATCATAAGGGCGGCTCGAAATATGCCGATATGCGAATAAATAACGGCTATAAGGAGCCCTGGGGAGTAAAGCTCTGGTGCCTCGGAAACGAAATGGACGGCCCCTGGCAGATGGGTGCCAAAACCGCTCAGGAATACGGCAGGACCGCCAATGAGGCGGCAAAGCTGATGAAATGGGTGGATGATTCCATTGAAACCGTTCTTTGCGGCTCCTCCAGCCGATATATGAATACCTTCGGTGACTGGGAGCAGAAAACTCTTGAGCTGGCCTACGATAATGTGGATTATGTTTCTCTGCATCAGTATTACGATAACCGCAGAGGTGACACTGCCTCATTCCTCGCTAAAAGCCTCGAGCTCGACGAATTCATTTACAGTGTTATCTGCATCTGCGATTTCGTAAAGGCCAAGAAAAGGTCTAAGAAAAAGATTAACCTTTCCTTCGACGAATGGAATGTATGGTATCATTCAAACGGTGCACCCTTCGAGAAATGGTCTACCGCACCCGCTCAGCTGGAGGATATTTATAATTTCGAGGATGCTCTCGTGGTAGCCTGTATGCTCATAACTCTTATGCGCCATGCAGACAGAGTGAAGATAGCCTGTCTTGCCCAGCTGGTAAACGTTATCGCTCCCATCTTTACGAAAACAGGCGGCGGAGCCTTCCGTCAGACTATCTTCTATCCCTTTAAAGAGATGTCTGAGCACTGCACGGGCTCTGCACTTAAGCCTATCATCACCTGCGGTAAATATGACTGTAAGGATTACACCGATGTTCCCTTCCTGGAGGCAGTGGCTTCCTTTGACGAGGAAAAGGGTGAGGTGGCGCTTTTCTGTGTAAACCGCTCACTCGACGAAAATATGGAGCTGGATATTTCTCTTCTTGATTTCGACGGCTATAAGCCGTGTGCCTTCGAGTCCATGGACGGATATAATGTCCTCGACGAAAACACCTTCGGTGACGAAAAGGTAAGAATGCACTCTAACGCTCTGCCCGTTCTTGACGGAAAAAATGCTACGGCGCTTCTGAAGCCTCTTTCCTTCAATGTTATCAGATTTAAAAAAGCATAAATAATTTATCTTTTCGGGCAGATGAAAAATCTGCCCAATTTTTTTGCAGTTTTATTCAGAAAATTTTCCATTAATTAAAGCCCGTTACTATTGATTTAAAAGCGTAAAAGATGTAAACTATAAGAGTAAAATGAAGTATTATGTCTTATTTTGAAAATAAAGGTGAACAGATTGAAAAAGACGGTAATTATGTTAATAGTCTGCGCACTTCTCATCAGCTATCCGCTGAGTAATTTTTCTGCCTTGATAAAGGAAAACCACACTGCACAGGCGGATACGGGAGAGGGCGTTTCCTATATAGAAAAAATGGCACTGATAGACGTAAGTGAGGCCGAAAAGTCAGTAAAAACAGCCGAGGAGATAAGAAACTATATCCCCGAAAGCAAATCCGAGCGTGTGGCTGAAATCCTTTACAAGCTGGATAAGGGTAAAACGACCTATAAAAAGGTGCTCAAGGATGTTTATTTTATGGGCGACTCTCTGATAAACGGTCTGGAGTCCTTCGGCATACTGAACGATAAAAAGATATACAGTCAGATCAGCGCCTCTCTTTACCATTTGGAGGATAACTATAAAAAGGTTATAAAAAAAGAGCCGGAGGTCATCGTTCTTCATTACGGCCTGAATGCTTTAGGCTACACGGATGAGGCTCTCGACGGCTATGTGAAAATGTACTCCAAGTGCATAAAGAAGATTAAAAAGAAGCTCCCTGACACACGCATTATCGTTTCGTCGATTTTCCCCGTGGACAGAAAGATAGCTAAGGATAAGCTTTTCGGCAGAATCAAGGTTTACAATAAGGCCATGAAAAAAATGTGTAAGGACCTCGGTGCGGAATATCTGAATAACGGTCCTCTTTTTAAAGAGATAGACTACTGCTACGGCAGAGACGGTATCCACCTTCCCGAATATTTTTACAGGGATTATTGGCTTAGATATCTTATCGAAGAAATGGAGATAGTATGATGAGTAAGGCGGGCTTGTGTCAGCTGGTGTGCATAATTCTGCTGGCTGCTTTTATCGGCTTTTCCTTTTTCGGCGAAGAAAACACTGTAAAAACCGCTGACGAAATAGCCGCAGAGGTTACCGAAGGGATGAACCTTGACGGGCTTGAGCGCTTTGACAGTGAAAGACTTCTTTCTCAGCTGGGTGTCAGCGGTGAGAATTTCGAGTCCTTCGTTTATTACGGCAGCGAGGATATAATGGATGTGCGTGAAATTCTCGTAATCAAGGCCGGAGAGGACTGCGACACCGACTCGGTAACGTCACTTCTCGTAAAGAAGGCAGAGGAAAAGTATAATACCTATAAGGATTACGATCCGGTGGCCTCGGCTCTTTTGGAAAAGAGAGTAATACAGGTCAGCAAAGGAGCCATAATATACATGGTTCACGATGATGCCTCTGTGGGCTTGGATGCATTCTTAAGGTGTGTGGAGGAATAAGACCTCCTTCAGAAAATTATTTGAGGTGTAAAAATGGTATTCAGCAGTGCCACTTTTTTGTTTTTGTTTTTACCTGTTACCCTTGTCCTTTATAATTTCAGATTATTCAGGGACAGGGATAGAGAAACGGTAAAAAAGAATATAGTTTTATTGGTAATGAGCCTCATATTCTATGCATGGGGAGAGCCCGTGTATATTGTACTGATGCTCCTCAGTATCTTTTATAACTATAATGCGGCCATCGATATCGACCGCTACATAGGAAGTCCGAAAAAAAAGAAGCTCGTCTTTGCGGGTGCTCTTGTATTCAATATTTTTATTTTAGGCTTTTTTAAATATTACGGCTTCGCAGTGGAGAGCATAAACAGTATTTTTTCCCTTTCTCTGCCCGTCAGAGAGATACCGCTGCCGGTGGGTATATCCTTTTATACCTTTCAGGTGCTCTCTTATGTGATAGATGTTTATCGGGGAGACGTAAGGGCGCAGAAAAGCATAATTCCCTTCGCTACCTATATTTCTATGTTCCCGCAGCTTATCGCAGGACCTATCGTTCAGTATTACGATGTGGAGAAGCAGCTTACGGACAGAGAGATTACTGCGGAAAAGTTTTCTGCAGGTATAATGTTTTTCATAAAAGGTCTGGGAAAAAAGGTTATTTTCGCCAATACTGTCGGTGCAGTGTATACCGAAATTCTCGGCACGGATATTTCTTCTCTTTCCGTTATGACCTCGTGGATAGGTATAATCTGCTACACTCTCCAGATTTACTTCGATTTCAGCGGTTATTCGGATATGGCTATAGGTCTGGGTAAAATGCTGGGCTTCGATTTCTTGCAGAACTTTAATTTCCCTTACAAGGCCACAAGCATTACCGACTTCTGGAGAAGATGGCACATAAGCCTCAGCAGCTGGTTCAGAGATTATGTCTACATTCCCTTGGGCGGTAACAGAAAAGGCACATTGAGGACTGTATTCAATATATTGGTGGTATGGTCACTTACGGGACTGTGGCACGGTGCAGCGTGGAATTTCATAGCCTGGGGTGCTTTTTACGGTGTGCTTCTTATCGCCGAAAAATATGTTTTTGCCCGTGTGCTGGAAAAAATCCCCGTCTTTATAAGGTACATTATGACTATGGCTACGGTTATGATAGGTTGGGTGTTTTTCTCAGCGGAAAATCTCGGTGCCGCTCTCACTTATTTGAAGAGTATGTTCGGTCTGTGCGGTAACGCCTTTACAGACAGCACTTCCGAGTATCTTCTCTCCGAAAACGCCTTTTCCCTCATCCTGATGACGCTCTGCGCTACAGGTGTTTTCGCCGCTTTACCGAGAATAAAGAATTTCCGCTTCAATATCGCAGTAATGAGCGTAGGATATATGGCCATATTTATTCTCTGCATTATTTATCTTATCAGTGAAACCTATAATCCCTTCCTTTATTTCAGATTTTAAGCATAAGGGTTATTTTACCGAAAGAGGAATTAAATGGAAAACAGTGAATTTTACGAAAAAGAACAGAAAACAGACAATATGCCGAAGCCAAGAAAAGGAAAGCTGCTTTTTTCTTTGCTTATAGCGGCCTTCTGTCTCGTTATTTTCGCCATAGGCATCTCCTTTCCGATGAGTGAGGATAAGTCCTTTTCCGAGACGGAAAACAGAGTGCTGGCATCCGCTCCCTCTCTGACCTTGCATTCTCTGAGGGAAGGAACCTTTATGAAGGATTTCGAGACCTATCTTACGGATCAGTTCGTTTTCAGAGATGAGGTAATACGTCTTAAAACCGTAGCCGACCGTCTGATGGGAAAAACGAAAACAGGAGGAGTTTATATAGGCAAGGAGGGCTATCTTTTCTCTGCGCCCACTGCCTTTGACGAAAAGAAGGTAGAGGATATTACGGGTAAAATCAGTGCCTTTGCCGACAGAAACAAGGACTCAAGGCTTACCTTTATGCTTTCTCCGAACAGTAGCTATGTTTATAAAGAAAAGCTGCCCGACGGACTTTCTCTGCCCGACCAGAGCTATCTTATTGAGGACATAGCAAATTACACTCAGAGCAAAAGCATCAGCTTCATAAATCTTTCCGAAGCATTCGTTTCGGAAAAGGATAAAACTCAGCTTTTTTATAAAACTGACCATCACTGGACCACGGGAGCCGCTTTTATCGCTTTTACGGAGCTTATGAAAAGCTGGGAAATAGCCGTTGACGCCAAGGATTTTGATTTCTTCACGGTGGCTGACGGCTTTCAGGGCACTCTCAGCTCAAAGTCGGGAGTAACATCCTCCGATGATGTAATCGACATCTGTGTGCCGCATAATTCGGCACAGACTTATGTGGCAGATTATGAAAACGGCGAAAAGAAAACGGCCACTCTCTTTGACAGGGATAAGCTGGAAACGAAAAATAAATATGAGGTATTTACCGGCGGCAATTACGGTAAAATCACTGTCAGCACTACCTCACCGTCTAAGGACACTCTGCTTATCGTAAAGGATTCCTATGCAAACTGTATGCTTCCGATGTTCACTCCCTATTTTGCGAAAATAGTGGTGATTGATGCCAGATATACCTCGGAAAGGCTATCGTCGGTTACAGAGGAGAACACCTTTTCACACATCCTTTTTCTTTATAATCTCGACACCTTCCTCGAGGATACCTCTCTTAGCGGGATACTCGAATGATTTTAAGCGGGGACCGCATAATCAAGACAAACAGAGGGCTTCTGCGGAAATTAAAATCCGCAGAAGCCCTTTAATGCATTAAAAGAACATAAAACACTGCGTTTTGCAGTTTATGCTATAAGCACACGTCTTCTTAAGCTTACTGCAAATGCTCCGTTACTTTATTATAAAATGTGAAAAAAATCAACAAATTTATCAGAAACACTTGATTTTACCACTGAACTGTGGTAGTATGTCGAATAGGATATGTTAATATTTTTCACGTTTTAGGAGAGAGGATATGTCAGAAAGCATTAATTTAGCAGTGAGCAACCCGAAAGAAAAGGGAGAGGAGGTTCCGGAAATAAGCCTTTATCTGTCGCTTTCGGGTGAAAAAACCTATCGCATAAAAGAAATGCTGAAGGATGCGGACGAGGATATACATAAGGAGCTGGCGGAGAACATAGTGAGAATTATAGCGGGGGAGAAGGATATCATTTCAGATAATCCGTCACTGAACGATTATGAGGAGGCTGCCACCTTCGTTCTGAGTGAATTCGGAATTCCTGCTCACACCAAGGGCTACAGATATCTGAGGGCTGCTCTGATTTCGGTAGCACAGAACCCTATTCTGGTAGACGGTATAACGAAATGCCTTTATCCCGATATTGCGGAGCATTACGACACTACCGCCGCCCGTGTGGAGCGGGTGATAAGGCACGCCATAGAAAGCGGCTGCACCAGAGGTGACACACAGGCACTTTACTATTATTTCCCCCACAGTCTTTATAAAGACAAGGTCAAGCCTACAAACGCTGAGTTTATAGCGGTTATGGCAGATGTGGTCAAAAAGAGAGTCTCAAAGAGACAGATTACCTTTGCGGATATATGATAAAGGGGTTGTTGCAGTAAGATGCAGAAGGCGTTTTCTTCGCCAGATGTATGATTATACTTCAAGAGGGCGAAAAAACGGCTGAAAAAGTAAATGCTTATTATATGCAAAACCATATTATTCCATATAAAAGTTAAAACAGATGTGTTTTATAAGTCAGAAGCGACTTAAACACATCTGTTTTTGTTTTGCTTTTTGGTCTGCGCTTAGTGCGACGGCCCACTTTTTATTTGTCTTTATCGTAAAGGAACGATTTGAGAATTTCTCTGTTCTTTTCCAAATCCATTTTAAGCACCAGCTGACCGGAGATTCTGGCATCGGTCCAGGTATCCTCGGCAGGAATCTGCTGCTGCTCGATGTCATAATAAAGGAAGCGAAGCGCAGCACCTGCGGCCAGTCCCACGAGCTCACTGCTGCTGATATCCGTGGAGATGTTCGGCAGCACCTGCTTGACAATACTCATCAGCTTTACGGGATTGGTTTTAAGAGCCTTGTCCACTATGGCACCGATAACCTTTCTCTGCCTTTCGGTTCTGCGGAAGTCATTATCCACATATCTTATGCGGCAGTACCAGAGGGCAGCCTTGCCAGTCATATGGTTTGTGCCTTCCTTTATATCCTTGATTTTTACTTCTTCACGCATATATTTGGCTTCTGCCTCGGTGACACCGTCTACTGTGATGCCGCCCAGCAGATTTACGAGCTGACGAAAGACCTTGAAATTGACCATAATATAATGGTCGATTTTCACTCCGAAGTTATATTCCAGAGTGTCCAGCACTAACTGTGTACCGCCGTAGGAAAAGGCTGCATTCAGCTTTGTATTGTACTTTTTAGAGGGGATATATACATAACTGTCTCTGAGGAAGGAGGTGAGCTTGAGCTTTTTATTCTGCTTATCGATGGAAAAAAGCAGCATGGTATCTGAGCGCTGCCCCTCTACCTCACTTCTGGCATCACTGCCGATGAAAAGGATATTTATAACATCGTCGCTCGAGGTAAGAGTGCTTTCGTCCACATAGGCATTAGGGACGATGCTGTCGTCATAATCCAGCCCCTGAAGAGCCACCAGACCGTAGACCGCAAGTGAAATAAACAGAGCGGTAATAACGCCTAAAACCGAAAGAGCGATGATTTTCTTTTTTGAAACGGGAGGCTTCGGGGGAGGTGTGTTTTTATGTGAGCCCTCTCTGCTCATCCTTACAGGCTTATAGTGCTGAGGCTGATTTACTCTCTGTCCCTGAGGCGTTCTGCTTCTCTGCGTACTGCTCTGGGGCGGCCTTTGTGAGGGTGCCTTCGGTGCAGCGGCATGTCCGGAGGACGGTCTTCTCTCGGTGGGAGCGGCTCTGCCGGTGACCTCCTGATCTCCGTGAGCTGCGTGGGAGGAGACAGGTCTGCCCTTCGGTGTTCTGTCTGCAGGTCCCTCGCTTATACTGTCTTCGTCGGGAAGCTGAACACGGAAGGAGCTCTTGTCCGAAAAGGCCTGTGAGCTTCCTTTTTTTCTCAAATCAAGGTCAAAGCTTTCGTTAAAGTAATCTGTATCTGTAAACTCATTATGAGAGTAGCGTCTGGTATTTTTGTCGTTATCCGGATTTCGTTTCTTTTTATCGGAAAAATATATATCGTCCATAATATCCTCCTTATAAAAGCTATGTCTGTCATATTGTACCTCAAAACAGTAAAAAACACAAGGCTTTCCATTATTTTATCAGAAAAACTTAATATCTGCGGTATTTATTTGTTCTTTGAGGGAATAAAAATATCCTACCGTGTAAAAATATTATACGCAAACAAATCGGAAAGCGGTGGTTATATGAACACTCCGGAAAATCTCAGAGAGCTGCTTACAGAAAGTGAGAGAAGATACGGTAACAGATCTGCCTTTATTCTGAAGGATGAGCAGGGCAGAGAAAAAACTGTAACCTACAGTAAGCTGAAAAGTGATGCGGAAGGTCTCGGTACGGCACTGATATATGAGCTGGGCTTAAAGGGAAAAAAGATAGCCATAATGGGCGAAAACTCTTACTGCTGGTGTCTGTCTTATCTGGCCGTGACGGGCGGCGTCGGAGTGGCGGTGCCGCTGGATAAGGAGCTGCCTGCAGAGGAGCTGCGGAACATAGTCTCCTTTGCGGGGCTCGAATGCATAATATGTGACGGAAAAGCTGCTGAAAAAATTCTCAGAGATGCTTACCTTTCGGAGCGCGGGCTTAAGATAGTATGCACGGAAAACCTGAAGGGCACAGTGTTTTTTGATGATCTTGTCAGAAAAGGAGAAAGTCTTATCGACGAGGGAAAAAGAGAGTATTTTACTGCCGTGACCGAGGGCGACAGAATGGCGGTGCTCCTTTTCACCTCGGGCACTACAGGTATGGCAAAGGGTGTTATGCTTTCTCACAGAAATCTGATTTCCGATATTTTATGTGTGTCCGAAAGGGTAAAAATAAATGAAAACGAGAGGACTCTTTCTTTTCTGCCTCTTCATCACACTTATGAGGCTATTGCTTTTCTGATGATAATGCTTTTCGGAGGCTCCATTGCCTTCTGTGATTCGGTACGTACGCTTAAAGAGGATTTCGCTTTTTACAGGCCTACGGTTTTCGTTACGGTTCCGTTGCTTCTGGAAAATCTCCATAAAAAAATAATGAGCTCCATCGAAAAGCAGGGGAAAAGGAAAAAGGTTCAGTTTTTCTCTGTAATCTCCTCTGCCGTCAGTGAGGAAAAAAGACGAAAGATTTTTTCGGATGTACACGCATTTTTCGGCGGAAGGCTCAGTAAGATAGTAGTAGGTGCAGCGGCCTTGCAGAAGGAGGTTGCCGAGGATTTCATAATGTTCGGTATTCCTGTCATAATCGGCTACGGACTTACGGAATGCTCTCCCATAGTCATCTGTAACAGCAGTGAAAATCCTCTGTCGGATTCGATCGGCAGACCTTTAGAGGGTGTGGAGGTAAAAATCGAAAATCCCGATGAAAAGGGGATAGGTGAAATTTGTGTCAAAGGCCCTATGGTGATGTTAGGCTATTATAAAAATCAGGTAGCCACTGACGGGGTGCTGAAGGAGGGCTTTCTGCACACAGGTGATCTTGGCTACAGAGACAAGACCGGAAACTACCACATCACAGGCAGAAAGAAAAACGTTATAGTAACGAAAAACGGTAAAAACATCTATCCTGAGGAGATAGAGTATTATCTTGCCCGAAATCCGGTGATATCCGATGTGCTGGTTTATGCAGAGGAGGACGGTATTTTAAGCGCACAGATTATTCCTGACACAGGTGAGATTGAGCGCAAGCTGAAAAAGACCGACCTTACCGAGCAGGAAATCCACAGGGCGGTTATCGAGGTCGTCAGAAGCACGAACAGGAAGCTGCCCTCCTATAAAAGCGTTAAGAAGGTTACCCTGAGAACCAAAGATTTTATTCGCACCTCTACCAAAAAGATAAAAAGAGACGAGAGGGAAAACAGAGAGTAAACAGATGAAGCAGAGCCTCCGTGGGCAAGAGTAAAAAATTAGCCGAAAACCCTTGACAAAAGCCGTTCGTAACAGTATAATTGTTAAAGTCGCAAGACACGCCGGTGTGGCGGAATAGGCAGACGCAAGGGACTTAAAATCCCTCGGTGGCAACACCGTACCGGTTCAAGTCCGGTCACCGGCACCATAACTCCACTCTTATTTTGATACAATGAGAGTGGAGTTGTTTTATGCCCAAATGCCCATATATCAAGGGGTTTCACGGCACTTAACAAAATCAGCACCTTTGCAAAGTGAT
>SVPD01000015.1 GCA_015066045.1 Oscillospiraceae bacterium | reverse complement strand
AAAACGACAGTGAAATTTCAGCTTTAAAGGAATATGCCGCAAAAAAAGGAAAGAAAGTGCATTTTGTGCACACAAAGGCAGTTCCTCCCGTTAGTCAAAAATAAAAAGGTTTTTGTCATTCTTTTAATGCTTTAAAGGGTTTCTACGGATTTTTTCAATCCATAGAAACCCTCTGTTTATTTAGGTTTATGAGGTCTGCACTTTTTTACAGGCGCTTTATTATTGATTATGACGCTTTTACAGTGACCTCTCCGTCCTTTACGTCGCAGATATATTTTTTGCCCTTTTCCACGGAGCCGTCGAGGATTTTTTCCGATAGCAGATCCTCTATTCCTGTCTGAATGGCTCTGCGTAAAGGTCTGGCACCGTAGAGGGGATCGAAGCCCTTTTCGCTGACGAAGGCCACGGTGCTTTCGGTGAAGTCAACGTCGATTTCCAGCTCTCTGAGTCTGCCTCTGAGATTTTTCAGCATATTGGCGGCAATGAGGTGAATTTCGTCCTTTTTAAGCTGCTTAAAGATGATGATTTCATCTATACGGTTTAAAAATTCGGGGCGGAAGGCCTTTTTCAGCTCGCCCGTAACTGCCTTGGAAATTCTGTCGTCGTCGGGAACGGCACTTTTCGTAAAGCCGATGGAGCCTGCCTCGCCTGCGATGAGCTTGGCACCGAGATTAGAGGTCATAATGATTACCGTGTTACGGAAATCTACTCTTCTGCCCTGCGAGTCGGTGAGAATACCGTCATCGAGTATCTGCAGCAGCATATTGAAAACATCGGGGTGAGCCTTTTCTATTTCGTCGAAAAGAATGACACTGTAGGGCTTTCTTCTGACCTTTTCCGTCAGCTGACCGCCCTCCTCATAGCCCACATAGCCGGGAGGCGAGCCTACGAGACGTGAAGCGTTATGCTTTTCCATAAATTCGCTCATATCAAATCGGATTACGGCATTTTCATCGCCGAAAACTGCACTGCCCAGAGCCTTACACAGCTCGGTTTTACCCACACCCGTGGGGCCGAGAAAGATAAATGAGCCCATAGGTCTTTTCGGATCCTTCAGACCGCTTCTGCCTCTGCGAAGAGCCTTTGAAACGGCAGCTACCGCAGCGGACTGTCCTATTATCCTTTCGTGGAGTATGTCCTCCATTTTCAAAAGCCGCTCACTTTCCTGCTTGGTCAGCTCATCGGCAGGTATACCCGTCCAGCCTGCGATAATTCCCGCCACCTCCTTGGCGGTTACGAGACCTGTGCCGCCTCTCTTTTCCTCCTTCCAGCGTGTTCTGCCTACGGTGATTTCACTCATAAGCTCCTTTTCTCTGTCACGAAGACCTGCTGCACGCTCAAAGTCCTGATTGTTTATGGCGGCAGCCTTTTCCTCCTGCAGTGCCCTGAGCTTTTCCTCGGCCTGCTTTATTTCGGGGGGAGCGATGTAGCCCTCCAGCCTTACCTTTGAGGCGGCCTCATCGATAAGGTCTATGGCCTTGTCGGGGAGAAAACGGTCGCTGATGTAGCGTGAGGACATTTTTACGGCGGCGGTAATGGCCTCGTCGGAGATTTTCACCTTGTGGTGCGCCTCGTATTTGTCACGCAGACCTTTCAGTATTGCCACGGTCTCCTCCTCGGTGGGCTCGCCTACTCTGACGGGCTGAAAGCGTCTTTCGAGAGCGGAATCCTTTTCGATATATTTCCTGTATTCCTCTAAGGTGGTGGCACCGATGACCTGCAGCTCACTTCTGGCTAAGGAGGGCTTGAGGATGTTTGCCGCATCCACGGCACCCTCGGCTGAGCCGGTGCCGATGAGATTATGCACCTCGTCGATGAAAAGGATGACGCTTTTGCTTTTCGTCACCTCGTCTATGCAGTGCTTGATTCTTTCCTCGAAATCTCCTCTGTATTTGGTGCCTGCCACCATACCCGTCAGGTCCAGACTGACTATTCTTTTATCACTGAGAAGCTCGGGCACCTCACCGCCCGCTATTTTCAGCGCAAGACCTTCTGCTATGGCGGTTTTGCCCACTCCGGGCTCACCGATAAGGCAGGGGTTATTTTTATTTCTGCGGCAGAGAATCTGTATCACTCTTTCTATTTCCTTTTCTCTGCCTATGACGGGATCGATGCCTCCCTTTCTTGCCTTCTCCGTAAGGTCCTGTCCGTATTTATCGAGGTTAGGGGTGCTTTCCTTTTCGCTGCTTTTTTTGTCGGAAAATCTGCCCTGAAAGCTGTTTGCGGTGCCTGAACGGACCTGACTTAAGAGAATGTGAGGTGAAAGCCCCATCTGGGACAGAAGAAAGCAGGCACTGTTATCGTTTTCCTTCAGCATGGCACACAGAAGATGCTCCGTGCCGATATAGCCGGAGTTTTCCTTCCCCGCCAAAGCTACGGAAAGCTCGATTACACCCTTGCACCGAGGGGAAAAGTCGTCGGGGGAAAGGACGGTGGGGATGCCCACTCCGATGTTCTTTTTTATCATTTCCAGAACCCGCTGCACCGTTACACCCTTTGAAATGAGGGCAGAGGTGCCGGCACCGTTATCCTCTCTGACTATTCCCGCTAAAAGATGCTCGGTGCCGATGTATGTGTGACCGAAATTTTCCGCTATTTCCACGGCGGAATTCAGGGCGCGGTTTGCCCTTTCGGTAAAGCCTGTAAATTTATACACGGTTATTCCTCCTTTTAATTTTAAAAAAACGGAACGCTTTTCTTAACGTCCCGTTTCTGATTTAACCCAAGGCTTCTCTTACCCTTTCAGCACGTCTGATGTCACGCTGAGAGCGGGTGAGAGGCGCATCACTCTGTGTGTTCATGGTGGCGGGCTGCAGCTCGGTGGTAAGAGCGGTCAGCCTTTCGGCGGGGATGTCGAAAAGTCCCTCTGCGGCACCTAAGCGAACATAAGAGATAAGGTTTGTAAGCTCCTTTGAGGTGAGCTTATAGGCACTTTTGAGTATACCGTAGGCTCTGAAGATTTTGTCCATAAAATCCTCATCCTTGATAAGAGCTGCTCTGGCCTGCTTTTCCTGAGTTACTATCTGCATGGCGATGGAGTCAAGATTCTGCAGGGCAGCCTTTTCTGAAATGCCCAAGGTTACCTGATTGCTGAGCTGGTAAATATCACCTAAGATTTCACCGTCCTCACCGTAGGAGCCTCTGAGTGTGAGGCCTAACTTGGCTACGGTGGCAGTAAGGTTTCTCACTGCACCCTTTCGTGAAAGTGCGGGAAGGTGTAAAAGCACCGAGGCTCGCATTCCTGTGCCTAAATCTGTGGGACACTGTGTGAGATAGCCTATGCGCTCGTCGAAGGCATAGGTAAGCTTGTTTTCAATGACAGTATCTATGGCATCTGCCTTTTTGTATGCTTCATCGAGAGAGAGTCCCTGCTCGATAATCTGGATGCGGATGTGGTCCTCCTCGCAGAGCATAAGGCTCACATCCTCGTTTTCCGAGAGCAGGAGAGACCTGCCCGTGCCGTTTGAGGCGAATTCTGCACTGATAAGATGCTTTTCAGCCAAAGAGACTGCCTCCACGGGAGAAAGAGTCTCCATATCGATGTGGGTGAGACCTTCACCGTCCAGCGTTTCTTTGATGAGATTGCATACGGCCTTTTTTTCGTCACGGTCCAGACGGGCGGGGAAGGGATATTTTTTCAGATTTCTCGCCAATCTTATGCGTGTGCTTAAAACCACGTCAGCTACTGCCTGCTTATCGTTTCCGTTAGTCATATCAGTTTTCTCCCTTCATTTTCTTTATCTCGTCTCTGATTATAGCAGCTCTTTCGAAATTCTGCTCGGCTACCGCCTTTTGCATTTCCTGCTCCAGATCGGCTATTTTTTCCTCGGTAGTCTTTTCCTTCACGGCAGCCTCCTGCTCGTGTATGGCAGGTATTTTGCCCGAGTGCTTGGCTTTACCGTGGATTCTCTGGATAGAGGGGAGCAGCTTACTGTAAAATTTCTCATAGCAGTCTGCGCAGCCTACGGTGCCTGTTTTGATGATATCGTCGAAGCAGCAGCCGCATTTTTCGCAGCGGTCCAGTCTGCTTTCGCCCAGAGAAAGGGCAGTGTCACCGAAAAATGAAGAGAAAATTCCGGGAAGATTAAAGGAAAAATCGTCGAACAGGTCTCTGTAGCCTGAGTTCTGAGCACAGGAGGAGCAGAGATGACTTTCGGTGGCTTCTCCGTTTATTACACGCTTGATGTGGGTGGTTGCTTCGCTTTTTTTACAGTTCTGACATAACATAGTAAATACCTCCTCAAATAATTTTTTAGCAGTCTCTGCTGACGGCTAAAAGCATCTGTTTAAATATGTCTGCCCTTACCATATCTCTTATCTGAACGGGAAGATTTCTGTAGGGCGCCTCGCTTACTGCGGAAAGAATGAGCTTAGCCTGAGGCTCTGAAATAACCCCCTGATAAAGAAGGTTCATAGTGTGAGCGTGAGCCGTGTCCGTGTCGAGCATTTCTCCCACGGAGGAGATTATGCGGGGGATAAGAGTGTCCTTATCGTAAACTATACGTGTGATTTTTATAAAGCCTCCGCCGCCTCTTCTGCTTTCGACCAGATAGCCTCTTTCGGGAGTAAAGCGTGAGGCAAGGACATAATTTATCTGGCTGGGCACGCAGCCTAAATCCTGTGCGAGAATGTTTCTGCGTATTTCTATTTCATTTTTTTCCTCTAACATTTCGCTTATCATACTTGCGATAGCATTGGAAAGGTTCATTTCATCACTTCCTTTTTCGGGGGATGCAGGTATATGTGAAAGTTTGACTTTGACTTTCTTTGACCTTACGATTTCATTATAGCTCTAATAAAAATTTTTTCAAAGGTCAAAAAAGGTCAAAACAAACCGTTAAACCTCCGAAATCATTGATTAGCTTCAGTTTTCTTCTGTTTTCGCTTGTTTTTGAGTTTTTTCGTTTTTTGTGACAAGAGTATTTTTTGACCTTTCATATATATTATGCTCGGTTGTTTTTAATCTTGCCTCAGAGAAAAAACGTGAATAAAGGTCACTGCTATCCATCAGGACTTTGCCTCTGTCAAAAGAAAAGATATCGTGCATAAACTCATCACCCTAAATATTTTTGACCTTTAATTTTTTCTTATGCAAAAACAGTAACACACTTTACTGGGCGACATATAATGATGGTGTAGGGCGACGGAAAAGACGCCCGAAAACGAGAGGGGGTAAAGGTAGATGGGCTGCAATAACGGTTTATTCGGCGGCAACTGCTGCACCTGGATTATCATTCTTATTCTCTTATTCGTGTGCTGTGGTGACGGCGGCAGCGTATTCGGCGGCAACGGTAACGGCTGCGGCTGCAATAGCTGCAACAACTGCGGTGGCTGCAACAATGGCTGCGGTTGTCACGACAACTGCTGCTGAGAGCAGTAAAAAAAGAAAAAGAGGCTGAGCATTCAGTCTCTTTTCTTTTATCCTTTTTCTGAAATCAGGTCGGGGTTTTCGTTTTCCTTTTTCCATTTTTCGTATTTTTTCAGATCAACCTTGGCTGCATCGGTTACAAAGCCGAAGACAATCATATCATCCAGATGGCCTATCAGAGGGATAAAATCGGGAATGATGTCTATGGGGCTCACGAAATAAAGCACCGCCGCCAGCAGGGTAATGACCGTAGCTGAGGGTATCTTCGTGTAGCGCTTACAGATGTAATCGTTAAGCATATTGCAGACCAGAGAGGCCTGCTTGAAGTGCTTACCGATGATGCGCAGATAGCTCAGGTCATCGCACAGGGAGATGGCCTTTTCCAGAACAGCACTGACCTTTTCGGGGTTGTCGATTATTTTTTTCGCCTTCTCCGAAAATTTGTCTATCTGCTCTTTGACCTTTTCTTTGGTAAGTCTTTTTCTTATTTTACTGTCGGGAGCGAAGGCCTCGGCGGCACCGAAGGCTTCCTCAAAGGAGCTGACATTTTCATTGAGCTCTTCACTGATTAAGCTTTCCATTTCTGTTTTTCCTTTATCCGAAATGCTTTCTGATGGCCTCGAAGGTCTCTTCAGAGATGATGTGCTCGATTTTACAGGCATCCTCTGAGGCGGTTTCACTGTCCACTCCCAGAGCGATAAAAGCGCCTGTAAGCACGGTATGTCTTTCATAGAGACGCTCGGCTATTTTTCTGCCGGGCTCTAAAAGAAGAATTTTTCCGTTACCCATAACGTCGATATATCCGTTTTCACGTAAATTTTTCATAGCCACGCTGACGCTGGGCTTTGAAAAGCCTAACTCATTGGCGATGTCTATGCTTCGGCAGGAGCCGTTACGGTTAGTGAGCATTAAAATGGTTTCAAGATAGTTTTCTGCGGACTGATGTATTTTCATAGCTTATTCCTCATATTTTCACTTCATAAAAGTATTATACACGAAAGCCGCCCTTTTTTCAAGGCTATTAAAAAATTAGTGAAAACTGTTGACAAATAAGGGCTTTTGGGGTAAACTATCTAAGAAATTCCGAGGCGTAGCGCAGCTTGGTAGCGCATCTGCTTTGGGAGCAGAGGGCCGCAGGTTCGAATCCTGTCGCCTCGACCATACAGAACAAATCCGAACCCTTACCTTATTGGTGAAGCGTTCGGATTTGTTGTTTGGATGTAAATTTTAAACACATCAAAATGAGAGAATATAATGAAATCCTCTCATTTTGATTAGGTTAATGTTTATTCACCTTATGTTCTGCTAAAGTTTTTCCTGCAGCGCTTTTTGCTTTTTTTGATGAACTCTTTTTAGCGAGAGTCTTTGCTGCTTTGCCGACTTTTCCACCATGATGTACTGCCATTATATCACCCCCTATGAGCTTTGTGACAGCAAATTGCACATCCGTCAGCATCTTGGTATATATTTTTTGCACTATTGACAGCTTCAAATTCATTACTGAAGTATCCTACATAGGTTTTACTTACTATACCGAGAATTGTGGCATGTTCTTTGGTATGAACTTCGTGATGAAGTCCAGGATTAAAAGTTTGATTATCATTAACATAATAATGTTCGTACATAATTAAAATCCTTTCTATTAATATTACTCTTATTTTTTGTTGCATTTGCCGATAGACAAACAATAGAAAGATATGGTACACTAATGATGGTTTTTATGTGTGTTACACATATCCAGAATCGTGAAAGCATTTTGTTTGTTGCGCCACAACTTACGAAATGCTTTCTTTTTTATTCACAATCAAATCACATCACCGTCCTTTGAAAATTTATATATTACACAGCTGGTTTAAACAGCTGAAGTAATTTAAGTTCATAATCTGTATAATCTTTTTCGCCATATGCCAACCACTTAAGGTAGTACGAATATGCATATTTAGATGCTTCTAAACTTATATCAAACATCTCATATACTTCGTACTCATTTTTTAGGTTCAATTTATGAATTAGAACTGGTGGAGCAAGTGCGTATTTTGCAAAAAAGTTAGCCTCGGCTTCTGCTAAATCGCTTTCTTGTGAATGATCTAACACGATATGGCCAATTTCATGCATAAGAGTATTGTTTACTCTTCCGTAGTTTTTTGAATCATTATACCAAACAAACCACTCTCCATTCTTTTTACCACAGAACCCATCCTCGCTTTTTAATAACATCAGTCGTTTGATTTCTTCTGTGAAATAAGAATATGGAATAATTGTCACATTAAGTTTTGTTGCTATTTCAAATCCGCTGATAGGAACACAACGAATATTTAGTCGTACAAAAGTATCAACTACTATTTTTTTTATTTCTTCGCAACGATTGTAAGATAATCTAAAAGCCAATACTATTCCTCCCCGAATAGAGCCGAAATAAGTGCCCTTCTTTCTTTATCTGTCATATTTGATGAATTTCTTGCTAACAAGCGTTCTACTCGTGGGAAGTCAAACTCGTCTTTTTCAATACCAAGAAGATAATCTGAAGTTGTATTGAGTGCAGTAGCTATGTTTGCTAGCATTTCTGCTTTAGGTTCGCGATCTCCTGAAACATAACGTGATAGTGTTGCTTCTGTAGTGTTTATTCTGTCAGCTAATTGTTTTTGGGTAATACCTTGTTTCTGTAAAAGACTCCAAAGCCTTTCTCCAAACTCTTTACTCATGGTTGTCCTCCTTATATGTCCGTTCAATAACTTACCAATATTATAATTATCATTACCGATTTTGTCAAGGCTTTTTTGAAAAATTATACAAGTATTAGTATTAACTAAATATAATGTAGGCAACATCTTGAAATAAGCTATTTTTATCCTAAAAACAAATAACTGATCCTTTTAATAGAATAATTCTACCCACACATTCGACATAACATCCTTTAATTTGTACAATGAAGTTACAAAATTAAAGGAGGCTTCACCATGTCATTACCCAAACATATCACCAACGAACAAACCAGCATCCGTTACACCCTTCACGGCGATTATTACCTGCCCGACTTAACACTACCCGAGCCAAAAGACAACCGTTCCATCGGCGAATGGGGACAACTTCACCTCAATCACCTCAAAAAACATTGCGAAGCCACCTATTACACCTATCTTATGAACGGCACGCTTCACAATTACCTCTGCGGTATCAATGACCAAGCGGAGGAAATGTTCAACCGCATAGTGTCGCATATGGCAGAGGCGGACGGTACTGACGAGAATCTGAAAGCCACCGACCAAATGAAATGGGTAGGTCTTATGAACAACTATCGTCACTGTGCAGAAGAGGTTGTGTTCGAATCTATTATTTACACCTGACAACACTGTAAAATATTGACTTTTCACCCTGTCGGTGCTATACTTATAAAAACATTTGAAAGGCAGGTGGACAAAATGATGAAAAGAATTTACTTAGTGAAGTCAGCTACCGTTTTGTCCGTTTGCAAATAATACTTCTTTTATACGGATTTATGCGTTTCTGATTTCACAGTCAGAGACGCATTTTTTATTTTATGAAAGAGGTACAGTAATGAATGAATTAAAATTTGTAACGGTAAAAAACAAGAGAAAGTATCACAAACCCCTAGAAAGCATAATGCTTCCCTATTGTCAGGAACTTGACCGCAATGTAGGTAGAGAAACACCCGAAGAAACGCTGAAAAAGTTTATTGCAAGCATTGTCGATATAGCCGAGGATAAAGACCGATTTGTTGAACTTTGCTATCTCGGTGAATACTTAATCGGCTTTGTTTACGGCAAGATTGACCGTGAGGAGCACCGAGGCTATGTACGCCCCGGTTGGGGCTATGTAATGGAGTTTTATATTAAGCCTGAATATAGAAGAAATGGTTACGGCAGAGAGAATTACAAACATCTTGAAAATATATTCAAATCAAAAGGTGTCAGTAACATTTGGCTGACCGCCGACCCTGTTACGGGTGAGCCTTTTTGGAGTGCGGTAGGTTTTACGAACAGTGGAGAGAAATCACCTGAAAACAATTTGTACATATATGAGAAAGAAGTCTAAAGGGAGAAAAACTATGAGTATATTTACAAGTGCAAGCGGAAAATCAATTTATCGAGGCTATGACTATTTTCTTAATGATAAGGTTTCGCAACTTATCAAAATCAGCGACACTGAATATGAAGCCTTTGTACAAGGCAGTGAAGAAAAGCCGTATAAAGTACATCTTAATATCAACAAACCTAAAACCTCAGTTTGTGACTGTCCTTTTGCTAATGGCAGAAGAATATGCAAACATATGATGGCGGTATATTTTACTGCTTTTCCTGATGAAGCAGAAGATTATAAAAGGCAGCTTGAAGAATACGAAGCTGAAGAAGAACAAAGAGAGCAGGAATTTGAGGAGCTTTGTGACAATGTTATTAACACTGTGCAAAGTATGTCTAAAGACGATTTAAAACAAGCGTTATTGCAATTTCTTTTTGAGGGCCCGGAGTGGCAGTTTGAAAGATTTGTTGATGAATGGTTGTAAAAATTATTTGAAAGTGAGAAATGAAAAATGTTCGATTGCGGATTTACAAAAGAAAACAATTGGTTCAGATACCGTGCTGCTGCAATCATTGTTGAAAATGATTGTGTCTTATTGGCAAGCAATTCAAAAGCGGATTATTTCTATTCCGTTGGCGGAGGTATACATATGGGAGAAAAAGCCGAAGACGCTGTTGTTCGTGAAGTATTTGAAGAAACAGGTGCACACTATGAAGTTGACAGATTAGCGGTAATACACGAAAACTTTTTTACCGATTCCGGCGAATTCTTCAAGGACTTGAAATGCCACGAAATTGCACTGTATTTGCATTTTTCGTGTGTGCAGAACTTCGGTTTGCACACACTTTTTTGTTTTATGGGTGCCGGCAGAAGAAGGACTTAACCCACCTGATTCTGCTTGGCCGTGTCAAAATTATCGCACCCTTGAAACGGAAGTGGCCGTTATTTTTTAACACGGAAGTTTAATACAAGGAGTTGATTTAATGAAAGACAACTTAAAGTATATGATTAAAAACTGGATAGAGTGGGACAAGAAAAGCCTTTTGTACTTTGCTGTAAGAGTTCCCGCTATGGTTTTTCTTCCTATCATAACAGCCTTTATCCCTAAAGCAATGATTGACTGCATAAATGAGGGCGTTACCGTCGGTAAGCTTACCTTGATAGTGGCACTTTTAAGCGTGCTTGTTACCGTTACAACCTGGCTTGATCCGTTTCTCAATGAGCTTTTACAGGGCAGCGCAAGAGTAATCCGTATGCGCTATGCGGTTATGGCTTTTAAGAAAAACATACATACTGACTACATAAACATTGAAAGCCTTGAGGGCAGAGAAAAGAATAAAATAGCCATGGAATTTTACCGAAGCTATTGGTCTTCCTCGGCGTACTTTATTACTCTTTGCAATGCTTTTCTCGTTTGTGTTCTCGGTGTAATAACTTCTCTTACACTCATTTACAAAATCAATATTATGATGATTCTGCTCATACTTCTTACTTGTGTGGGAGAGTTTTTCCTGCTTCGTTATCTCAACGAAAAAGAGAAGAATGTTAAAAGAGCAAGAGGCAGTATTTTTGTAAAGCTTGATTACTATTACGAGTTGAGCAAGGATAACACCGCCGCAAAGGATATCAGACTTTACGGCTTTTCAGACTACTTCATTTCTGCCTATGCCAAGTTTGTTTATGAGCTTCAGAAGATAACGGGAAAGTATATGCGTCAGAGCTTTAATGTCAGCGGCACAAGAGCTTTTCTCAATATGATAAGAGAACTTGTTGCCTATGCCTATCTTGTTTACCTCGTTTACAAGAATGAACTCAGCGTTTCAGATTTTATCTTCTATTTCGGTATCATTACGGGCTTTTCAAACTGGATTATGAACCTTGTTATATGCGTTTCAGACTTAGAGCGTTGCTGTAATGACTGCCAGGCTTTCCGTGACTTTACCGAGGCTGAGGATGAAAACGATAATGGCAAGACAGCACATAAGCTCAGTGATGTAACATCAATCGAGTTCAAAAATGTTTCCTTCATGTACCCTGCCGCTGAGGAAAGTACCATAAAAAATATGTCCTTTAAAGTAAATGCAGGAGAAAACATTGCTATCGTCGGCGAAAACGGTGCAGGTAAAACTACAGCCGTGAAGCTTCTTTGTGGCTTGTACTACCCGAGTGAGGGTGAAATTCTTGTTAACGGTATTAGCAGTAAGGATATTTCAAAAAGTGATTTCTTTGACCTTTTTGCACCCGTATTTCAGGATTACACCTTTATGCCAATGACTATTGCAGAAAATATCTGTCTCACCTCTGACTATGATAAAGGTTGTAAGAAAAAGGCAGTTAAGAAAGATTGGATCGAGGATACAGTTTTATCGGAAGTAAAGGAATTTCTTAATGATAATCTTAAAACAGAGAAGCTCATCAGAATAATTCTTGAAGAATATTCAAAAGAAAACACAAACATACCAAGATTGGAAAAAGATTTATCCCATATCGAAAAACAAATCAACAATATGCTCAATGCTATTCAGGACGGTATTTATACTTCATCCACAAGGCAAAGACTTGAAGAGCTTGAGAGCAGAAAAGAAGAGGTTGAAATAATGCTAGCCCGTGAGAGAATCGGCAGACCGCAATTAACAGAAATGCAACTGCGTGATTGGTTTGATAAAATGAGAAGCTACGATACTGATTTTCTTGAATACAGGCGAAGGCTGATTGATTCTTTTGTAAACCGTGTGATTGTTTTTGATGACTGTATTGAACTTACGCTTAATTACAAGGACGGTACAAAAAGAATACCTTTTAAAAAAGAGAATAATTTTTTAACTGAAGGTTCGGATTCATCTCCACCCGCTCGACCAGAAAAAGTAGCAGCTGAAAGGTTGCTGCTTTTTTTATTGCGAGCAAAGCGCATCTGCTTTGGGCATCGTCACCGAAGCGCTCCCTGCGGGAGATAAAGCGAGGTGAGGATGGCGCAGCGGTCAAAATCCGACGAAGCGAGCAGCGAGTAACGGATTTTGGGAACCGCAAGGTGGCGGCGAAACCGAGAGGGCCGCAGGTTCGAAGTCTCGGCTGCCGCCTCGGTCGGTGCTTCTGTGCTATGCACAGAGGTGTCCACCGGACACCCGCACCCTGTCGCCTCGACCAGAAAATAGCAGCTTAAGGGCGACACATCATAAGGAATTTAAGCCTTAAATTTCGCTATTTTTGCGAATAACTGTGTTAAAAATGCTCGTAATCCGCAAGGATTACTGCGCTTTTTGCCTTGTTCTTCATCAAAACTATCTGAATTTTAAGGTGCAAAGCAGTTTTTATTGAGATATTTTTTTGGTTTGATGAAGTGACAAAACCACCGCAATACTTGCGTATTACGGTGGTTTTTCGCAATGTCAAAGCGGAAAATAGCCAAAAAAACCTTAACTTCCTTATGAAGTGCCACCCAAGGGTGACGGTTTATTTTACGCTTTATTATAATTCCTTAAGCAGCTCAGGGAGGTTGTTGAGGTCTGAAAGAACCATAATCAGAGCCTTGAAGAACCAGATTACCTGACGCATGAAGCCGAAGGTGTCGGCACCGACTGTCTCAAGGTTCTGTGAGGCTTCGGTGAAGTCCTCGGTTTTGATAAGTGTGAAGTCGCATTCTGCTGCAGCGTGGTCAGAGACAGCCTTGCCGCTATCGTCGGTTACATCCACATATCTGAAATCAGCTACGTTGATATCCACACCGCCGCCTGCTCTGTACATAAATCTTTCTACTGAGTCCCAGTTGCCCCATGAGGCAAGACCTGTGGCGTACCATTCGTGCATATTGAAGTAGTCGCCGCCGTTGTGATACTCTACCCATGCATCACTGAAGCCGAGTTCCTTGCAGAGGATGTTATAGAGTGAATCGTTTTCTTCACGGCCGTGTAAATGGTAGTTGAAGTCACCGGTTACGATTACAGGTCTGTCGGTTTCGGCTGAGCGTGCCTCTATAAACTCGGCAAGCTGCCTGAACTGAGCGGTTCTGGCGGCCTTGGAGCCGTCTCCGCCGTAAGCGTCGGCGTGAAGGTTATAAAAATCGATGTAAACACCGTTTCCGGCATCGATAACCGTGTAGACGAAGCCTTTGGGAGTGAGCGCATCGGAGCCGTCGGAGAGAATACCGCAGGACTCCTCCCATTCTACTCGGGTTTCGTTATATATGGGCATACCCTTGGTGAAGATATTAAGTCCGTCACCGCCGGGGATGGTGCCTGTATGATTTGTGAGATAGTCGAAGCCGGTGAGGTTTTCTGCCAGATTTTTATGGAAGCCGAAATCCTCCTGAACGGCAGCGATATCAAAGTCGTTTCCTGAAAGATATCCGGCGACTACTGCCTGATTGGCGGCTACATTATTACCGCCGAGAATAGCGAAGGGGAGACCGGATACATTGAAGTTTACGGCCTTGAGCGACTGCTTTTCAGCCTGGTCATAATCGTAAAGCTTCACATCAAAGTATTCTGCAAATTCCTCGCCGTTACAGGTGTAGCGGAGTCTCCAGTAGATCTTGTCATAATCTCTGAAGCCCTCTGCATCGGCGGTGTTCAGATAATCTCTGTAAAGAACGCCGTATTCGTCACGCTCGGCGATTTCCTCGATACGTCTGAAGGTGAGGGGCTTGGTAAGGTCTGCATTGCCCTGCTCATCCTTTTCCCAGTAGTTTGCATTATCGTCGGAATTGATGCGGAAGCCTCTCCAGTCCGTTTCACCGTCTAAGGATACGTTGCATTCTATTTTTGTCGTTCCGGCAGGGAAGATAAAGGTGTAGGCAAGATCATTGATTTCACGGGAGATGGTATAGTGTCCCGGAGTGCTTTTCTCTTTGATTTCATAGGACTGATGGCTGGGGAATTCCATCTGATAGGCGGTGGATTTGTAAAGGAAGGGTGCCATTTCCACCTGAACACCGTTTTCTGTTTCGAACACGGCAGCACCGGCAGGGAATGCGACGGCGCAGCAGCTGAAGGCTATCAGAAGTGCAAGAGCCAAGGAAAGTAATTTTTTCATACGTTAATTCTCCTTTTGCATTTATTCACTTGTATAATAGCATATTTTGGGAATTAAATGTTAATAAGGTGTGAATAAGGCATAAGATGATTAGTCTTTTGCCTTGCAAAACCTGTCGCATTGTGCTATTATTATCTATATTTATCTGAAAGGAGCTAACCTTATGACTAAACAATTACCAAAAAGAAAAATGTACCGCTATTGCCTGGCTGATATAGCCAAAGGTCTGTTTACGGGTATGATAAGCAATTATCTCCTGTATTTCTTTCAGCCTACGGCGAAAAGCGGTCTTCCTACTTTACTGCCCGACAATAAATTTTTAGGCTTTATCACCATTATGGCCTTTATCACCGCATTGGGTAAAATAGTCGATGCGGTCACAGATCCTCTGGTAGCATCTATGTCCGACAAATGCACTCATAAAAAGGGCAGACGTATGCCCTTCCTCAGATATGCTGCTCTGCCCTATGCTCTGTCCGTTATACTTATTTTCTACGCTCCCTTTGAGCAGGGCTCTGCACTCAATGCAGTGTGGGTAGGCTTCTTCCTTGTCACCTATTACGCCGCATACACCTTCTTTTTCATTCCCCGTAATGCTCTCGTTCCCGAAATCATCCCCGATGCCAAGGTAAGAGTAGGCTACTACGGTATCAGCACCGTGTTCTTTATGGGCTCGAGCTCCTTTATGTATGCAGCCACGCTCTTCGTGGATATACTGAAAAATGCAGGCCTTTCACCTCTTTGGGCATGGCGTGCGGTGTTCACGGTATTTGCCGCTATCGGTATAGTGTGCCTGCTTCTGAGTGCCTATGCCTTCGAGGAAAAGGATTATGTAGAGGCAAACGTAAAGCCCAAAGAGTCTATGCTTAAATCCTTCGGTATGGTTTTCAGAAACAGACAGTATGTTATTTTCAGCCTCGGCGATCTTTTCGTAGGCGTGTCCATGGCCTTTTTCCAGACGGCTATGCTTTATTACATAACCATGCTGCTGAATGTGCCCGAGTCCCAGTCCTTCCTTGTAATGCTCTGCGCCATAGCAGTGGCTATATGCCTGTTCCCGCTTATTATCAGAATCAGCCGTAAGTATAACAAAAAGATTCCTCTCGTTATCGCAGCGGTGGTGTTTACCGCCGTGTTCGGCCTCATCTATTTCGGAGATAAAATTGCAGCTCTTGCTCCGGGTAAGGAGCTTTTCATAGGTCTCGGTATGGGTGTCATCGTTTCCTTCCCCTTCGCCGCCATAAACATTCTGCCTCAGTCGGTTATTTCCGACATTATCCAGCAGGACTGTCTGGTGAACGGAGTAAACCGTGAGGGTATCTTTTCAGCGGTTAAAACCTTTATCGAAAAGGTATGCTCAGCCGTGGCCATGATGGGCGTTTCCAGCATTCTTGCCATCGGTGCAGCCTCGGGTGAAAGCGTAGGATTGCAGGGCGTGAAGCTCACCGGTGTTTTTGCAGGTATTTTCAGCCTCCTGTCCGTAATCTGCTTCGTGCTTTATAACGATAAGAAGGTTACCGCTCAGATAGAGGAGCATAAGAAAAAAAGTGAGGAAAACTGAAATGACGGTAAGTGAAAGATTTTTAAAATACGTTTCCTTCGGCACCAATTCAGACGAAAGCAGTGAAAGCTGCCCCTCTACGGAAAGTCAGCTGATTCTGGGCAAATATCTGGCCGAGGAGCTGAAAAGCATCGGTCTGAGTGAGGTAACCCTCGACGGAAACGGCTATGTTTACGGTGTACTGCCTGCCACTGCGGGCAGAGAAAATGAGCCCTCTGTAGGCTTTATCGCGCATATGGATACGGCACCGGCAGTAAAGGGCGACGGAATAAAGCCTCAGACCGTACACTATGAGGGCGGAGACATCAGACTCAGTGAAAGCGTGAGCATCAGAGTAAAGGATTTTCCTTATCTCGGAAGGTATGTCGGATGTGACATTATCACCACCGACGGCACCACACTTCTCGGCTCGGACGATAAGGCAGGCATAGCGGAAATTTTTACCGCCTGTGAATATCTTGTCTCACATCCCGAAATCAGCCACGGAAGAATAGCCGTAGCCATCACTCCCGACGAGGAGATAGGCAGAGGCGCCGACCGCTTCGATGTGGAAAGATTTGCCTGTGATTGGGCATATACAGTGGACGGAGGCGAGCTGGGCGAGATAGAATACGAAAACTTCAACGCCGCCTCGGCAGTGATAAAAATTCACGGAATCAATATCCATCCCGGCAGTGCGAAGAATAAAATGAAAAACGCTTCTCTTTTAGCGGCGGAGCTTATCAGCAGGATGCCCGCAGCGGAAACTCCCGCACACACCGAGGGCTATGAGGGCTTTTATCATCTCTGCGATATGAAGGGTGACGAAACTCTGGCTGAGCTGAGCTTTATTATCCGTGACCACTCAATGGAGAAATTCCTCAGCAGAAAGAAGTTTATGGCAGACCTTGTTTCCTACCTTAACGGTGTTTACGGTGAGAGCACCTTCGAGGCTGAGATAAAGGACAGCTACTATAATATGAAGGAGAAAATCCTCCCCGTTATGCACATCATCGATAAGGCCGCCGAGGCTATGAGGGCTTCCGGTGTGGAGCCGATGATAGTGCCCATAAGAGGCGGCACCGACGGGGCAAGGCTTTCCTTTATGGGGCTTCCCTGTCCTAATCTTTCTACCGGCGGCGCCAATTTCCACGGCATTCACGAGTTTATTCCCGTGCAGTCTATGGAAAAAATGACAGAGGTGCTGGTAACACTGATGAAAAACTGAATAAGCAGGTTTTTTCGCGGGACTGTTGCGCTCGGTGCAGCAGTTTCCGCTTTTTTTATTCTTTTTTCACAGTTTACGCAGCTTTCGGGGACGAAGTTTAGACATCTTACATCTTTACTTTTCGGCCGTATTACATTATAATTAGGTGGTTTTTTTAACAGTATACAATATATAGTGAAGGATTTATAATAAAGAAGCTTTTTACGGAGGTAAAAATGAAAAAATCGTTTCGGAAATTTTTCCTTTCTGCACTGACCTTTATGCTGCTTTTTACGGCGGCTTCCTGTGCGACTTTTACGGCTGATGCCGCTTCGAAGGAAACCTATCTTACCCGCAGCGAGGCTATGGAATGGCTCGACTCCACGGTAGGCACCAAAAGAGGCGACGGTCAGTGTATCGCTTTTATCAAGGACTACTATCAGGTGCTCACGGGATATATTCCCGTGGGTAATGCCTGCGAATATGCTCATAACGCTCTTCCCACGGGCTTCGGCTGGAGAAGAATCAAGGGCGAGAAAAATCTGAAGGCAGGAGATATCCTCATCTGGACGGGCGGCACAGGCGGAAACGGACACGCAGCCATTTACGGCGGAGACGGAAAATACTACCATCAGAAATGGACGGGTATGTATGTGGAAATCATAGATAAGGCCTATCTGAACGGCTTTCCCATCCGACGCTCTGGCTCCTATGCACGCTACTGGGGCGTTATACGTCCCTCCTTCCGCAGTGAATCGATCTTTACGGAAATGACCGACAGTAACTACCGCCTGAAAAATATGGGAACCGGCAGCTATCTTACGGGTAAAAGCTCCTCGGGGCTTTCGGCAAATAAGCTCATTACTCTGAGCTCAAAGCAGCAGCTTTTTTCTCTCGGCGAGGCTGAGTTCGGCTACACCATTTCTCCTCTTTCCACCTCAAAGGTGGTAGGTGCAGCCTTCGAGGAGGGCAAGGCACTCGGCGGTGTCAAGGTAAATCTTTACAAAGAGAAGGACGGAGACGACTGCAGCTGGAGATTTCAGAAGGCTTCGGGCGGTTATGTTATAAGAAATGTCTATAACCCCACACTCTGTCTTACTGCGGGCAAGGGCGGCAAGCTCACCGTAGAGGTCTACAAGGGCAATAAAAACCAGAAGTGGAAGGCCGAGTCCGTATCCACCGTTTCCTATGACGCCAACGGAGGCTGGAACAATCCCTCCTCCTCCAAGATAGAGCAGGGCGACAAGCACAAGGTTTCTTCGGAAACACCCGACAGAATCGGATATAAATTTCTCGGCTGGTCCGAAACCAAAAATGCTAAAAAGGCATCTCTGCTTTCCGGCAGTCTTATCAGCCCCGACGGCCACACCACTCTTTATGCCGTATGGAAGAAAAACAAAAAGTATAAAATAGACAAGGCTGAGCTTTCACGTAGGGTTTATACCTATGACGGTCAGGTGAAAACTCCTGCAGTTACCGTTACAGACACTAACGGAAACACTCTGCGAGAGGGCACCGACTACACTCTCAGCTACTCGAAGGGCAGAAAGAATGTGGGCAGATATAAGGTGACCGTAACCTATAAGGGTAAATTCAGCGGCAAGGATAAGCTTTATTTTACCGTGGTTCCCGAAAGCACCAGCATTACCGGGCTGTCCTTTAAGAACGGAAAGCTTACCGTAAAATACGAAAAGCAGACAGAAAAAACCACCGGCTATGCCATTCAGTACAGTACCAGCAGAAAATTTTCAGAAAAGTCTACCACCACGGTTTTTGTGGACGGTGTGAAAAAGACCGCCAAGGCAATCAGGGATCTGGCTGAAAACACGAAATGGTATGTACGTGTTTCGGCAGTGAACGAAACCGACGGCAAAACCTATTATTCCGAATGGTCGGACGTTAAGGCCGTTAAAGCATAAATAAAAATAACCGTATGAGCATCACCTCTATTTTAGAGGTCGTTCATACGGTTTTTTCTTATTTCAGTCAAGGCTTTCCCCGACGGCTATTCCTGCCTTTTTCATTTCCTTCATCAGCCTTTTCGCTCTCAGCAGAAGGTAGGAATGCTCTATAGTGCCGAGCCTTTTATACCATAAAAGCTCCGAATAAAGAGCGTATAGCTCCAGCTTCATATCGCAGTGCACCGACACCCTCACCTTGCTTTTATAAAGCTCGTAAAGGTGAAGCTTTTCACCGTAGCCCACTGTCATGGCAAAAAGCTCGTATTCGGGATCAGCCCACATAACATTAAAGGGGTCCACCACTGAAAGAAGCTCCATTTTTCTTTTATCTATGATAAAATTCGGCATCCAGTAGTCACCGTGAATGAGAGTGGGAGGGTAGATTTCCTCGCAGAAAATACGGTCAAAGCACTTGAAGGAGGCTTCCACGGCTCGCATCACTCTGCTGTCAAGAGCTCCCTTTTCATTTTTCGAAAGGGAAAAGGTGTAGATTTCCTCTGCAAATTCTCTGTAATAAGCCTGCCAGGTGTCATAGACGGGATTATCATAGGGACCGAATTTCTCACCCTTGGTCCTCTGCAGGGTAATCAGATTATTCACTATGCTTTCTGCCAGATGCTTTTTCCCTGCTCTGAATCTCAGAGAGCGGTCGGCACCGCTTACTCCGTCGATGAACTCCATAACGATGATGCCCTTGCCGTCTCTTTCACCGAAAAAGTAAGCCTCGGGAATTTTGCTTTCCGTTTTCTCTCTGAGAAAGGAGAGCATTTCGTATTCCTGCCGCATAAGCAGGGGATGCTCACTGATTTTCACTGCTATAGCTCTGTTTTCTTTACCGCAGATGACACGGTAAACGGAGCCGCTGGCACCCTTTCCGAGACGGGAAACACTGCTGACGGTAAGTCCGAGCCCTTCCTTTACCGCTTCTTTGATTAAAAGGTCACTGTCCATAATAAATCTCACCTCATAACTTCCGAGGAAAGTATATCACCCGAATAGGCACTTTTCAAGAAGAAATTTTTTACGAATTGTTTCGTTTATAAACAAAGTTTAAATATCTGTCGATTTTCTTGACAGTAAAAGAGAAAAAGATTTATAATTACTTTATAGAAATAAATCTGTAAAGGAGTTTTATTATGAAGAAAAGCAAAAAAATTCTTATCGCAGTCCTTGCAGTCATTCTGGTGGCCGTGCTCGGTGCCTTGGCGGTATTTCAGGGTGAGGCAAGAACACTTCTTTCCGTAAAGGAAAAGGGTGACACAGGCATTTACGACATCAGCTACGCCGCCGACTACAAGCTGGACGAGCTGCTGGCATCGGGCGGTGCCGCCACCGAGGAGGAGCTGGTGCAGTACATACTGAAAATTATGCTCAAGGGACTTCCCATCGAGGTGCCCTACGAAATTCCGAATCTTGCCTGCTCGACCTTTTATGCCGAAACACCTGAAAACGGCTATATCTTCGGCAGAAATCTCGACAACCAGACCACGGACTTAGCCGTAATAAGAACCAACCCGAAGGGTGCGTACAGCTCCGTTTCCGTAGTAAATCTGAGCTTTTTAGGCTACAATGAAAGCTACACGCCCGATAAGCTGCTCGACAGAATAAACACTCTTGCCACCGCATATTTCCCTCTGGACGGAGTTAACGAAAAAGGTCTCGCAGTCGGTGTTCTCCAGCTGCAGGCTCCCGTCACCGCTCAGGATAACGGAAAGCCCGATGTGGGCACCACCGTAGCCATCAGAGCTATGCTCGACAAATGTGCCACAGTGGATGAGGCGATAGCCTTCCTCGAAACAGTGGATATGTTTGCCGCAGCAAAGGGCTGCTTCCATTTCCAGATAGCCGATGCCACGGGTAAGAGCGTGGTGGTTTCCTATGCGGATAATGAAATGATTATCACCGGTCAGGAGGAAAAGGGCTTTATGGCCGCCACTAACTTTTATCTCCACGATGTACCCTTCGATTATGAAAAGCAGGGGCTTGACCGCTATGAAATCCTCGAAAAGACTCTGACGGAAAAGAAATCGGTGCTCACTGCTGAGGAGGGTATGGAGCTTCTGCACGACGTGAGAATAACCGGCACCGAGCCTGACGAAAAGGGCAGAGTTTATTCTACTCAGTGGTCCTCTGTTTACGACCTTACCAATCCTTCACTGAGCCTTTGCTCTGATATGGATTATGAGAATGTGTATGTTTACGAGGTAAAATAAGCTGACGCCGGTATAAAACGGATAAAAGGCCAAGGGTTGCCGCACCGTATTATTCCGTATAATAACCAAAACAGATGTGCTTTAAAAGTCAGAACTGACTTAAACACATCTGTTTTTTTTTCTTCAGCAGCTTCTTTGAGCTGTCCGTTGCTTATTTTGTCTTATTTTTCAAAGAGTATATTACCCTCTGTGTCTACGGTCTTAAGGGTGATTTTTCCGTCCTTCAGCGTCATCACCGATGCTGCCCACTGTCCGTCTCCGAGGTTTCCTCCGACGATGAAGGAGGGAAGCTCACCCTCCAGATATTTTACCTGATGCCGGTGGCCGCCCACTATAAGCTCCATACCGAGCTTACGGAGAGGCTCTGACCAGCTCTGACCGAAATGGTCGTCAAGAACCGGCTCGTGGCTGAAAACTATCTTGTATCTGCCGTCGAAATCCTTTTTGTCCAGAGAGCAGAGCCATTCATATTCTTCGCTGCGCAGAGCCTCGAAGTTTACCAGACCACTATATTCCTTGTGGTCGTCCTCTTTATCCTCACCCGAATCGATAACCACTGCGGAAAGGGCACCGAAATCAAAGGTGTAATAAAAGTTTCCCTTTTCGTCACCGAGATAGTCTGCGAGCACACCTGCATATTCGCCTCTGGTTTCGTGGTTGCCACGGGTGTAAACCACGGGAACGGCACCGCCGCTCAGCTCGGAGGCATCCTTGAGCAGAAATTTGGTGAACTGGTCCTTGGTACGCATTTCCGAGGTAATGTCGCCTATCATACAGATAAGGTCAGGCTTTTCCGTGATGTGGGAGAGAGCCTTTTTCATCTTCTTTTCCATTTCGTGCACGTCGGATATGCAAAGAACGGTGATATCGTCCTCTTTTTCCTCGCCGTTAAAGGCTATAGGCTCACTTTCTGCTTTTCTTCCCTTAAGACAGTGGTAAGCGAACTTAAAGGGGATGAACTGAGACTCTACGGTGTAGGTATTGCCTCTGAGCTCCTCTTTGGGCACCCGTACACTGTGTACCGTGTCGTCAGAGGTGATGATGCCGTTGTTTGAGTCCCAGATAATCTTTTCTTCACCGTTGTAGGTGTACTTAACACAGCCGCTGCCCTTGAAGGAGGTTTCCCACACGATGTTATAGTAGTCTCCGCCTGTCTCGAAAACGGCGGGGGCTACTGTTATTTTCATAAGGTTAAAGGGTATTATCCACGTAATTCCGCAGAGAAGAAAGGCTACCACAGAGATGATTATGTTTTTGAAATAATAAGCGAGCATGGTCATTTTTTCATTTCCTCCACTGCTTTTTTTAGGCTTTCCATAGCCTTTACCACGGTTTCTCTCGGACAGGCCAGAACTACTCTCTGGAACTGCTCGGCTATGGCACCGAAGATATCACCCGCATCCAGCCAGAGGCCTGCCTTGTTTATGATGAGGTCGTTCAGCTCCTTTACGCTCAGACCGAGACCTGAGCAGTCAAGCCATGCAAAATAGGTGCCCTCCGGCTCGACCAGTCTGATGTCGGGAAGATTTTCCCTGACGAAATCTCTCACGTAAGCCAGATTAGCCTTTATGTAGGACCAGCACTCCTCGTACCAGTCATCACCGCCTGCATAGGCAGCCTTGCAGCCGACCACACCGAGATTATTCGGTACGGTGTAGCCGCTGGCAGCGAGCTCCTCGTTATATCTCTGGCGAAGCTCCTCGCTCTTTATCCAGATGTTTGAGCACTGCAGACCGGCTATGTTAAAGGTTTTGCTGGGAGCGGTGCAGATGATGGCTCTGTCTGCCATTTCGGGCACTGCCTTATAAAAAATGCGGTGAGGGTGTCCCTCGTAGGTGAAATCGCAGTGTATTTCGTCGGCGACGATGATGACACCGTGCTTTTTACATATAGCACCGAGCTTCTGCAGCTCTTCCTCGGTCCAGACTCTGCATATAGGGTTATGAGGACTGCAGAGGATGAAAAGCTTAACCTCATTGTCCATGATTTTCTTTTCGAAATCTGCGAAGTCGATGGTGTATTTTCCGTCAAGATAAACCAGAGGGCTTTCGATGATTTTTCTCTGATTGTTTCTGATTACGTTATAGAACGGATAGTAAACGGGGGGCTGAATGATAACGCTTTCACCCTTTTTCGTAAAGGCTCTTACCGCCATAGCCAGAGCATAAACCACACCGGGAGTCTGCACGAGCCATTCTCTTTCCGGAGTCCAGCCGAAATGGCGGGTGAACCAGCCTGCCACTGCCTCGTAATAATCCTCTTTAAGATTACTGTAGCCGAAAATTCCGTGGTTTACGGAATTCTGCAGTGCTTCAAGCACACATTCGGGAGCCTTGAAATCCATATCTGCCACCCACATAGGCAATACATCGGCAGGCAGACCGTTTTCTACGGCGAAATCGTGCTTAAGACTGTTTGTGTTTCTGCGGTCGATAACCTTATCGAAATTTCTCATATTTTATTCCTCCTGTGCTTTCTGAAAAATATATTTCTTTTCACTGAACCGTCACATCTGCAGTGCCCACAGGTACGGCCTTACATAAATCCCCGAAGGAAAGCTCCACCTGATAGCCTATTTTTCCCGCACTGAAAATCACCGTGGAAAGGTCGGCTGCAGTGAAATGAGCCGTGGTGACGAACTGCTTTTTCATACCGATGGGGGAGCAGCCGCCGTGGATGTAGCCCGTCAGAGGCAGCAGCTCCTTTGATTTTATCATAGCGATGCTTTTTTCGCCTACGGCCTTCGCCGCTTTTTTCAGATCAAGCTCTTCGGCCACGGGAATCATAAAAACGTAGTAGGCTCCCGATGCTCCCCGTGTGACGAGAGTTTTAAAAACCTGAGCGGGATTCTGTCCCAGAGCCTCGGCTACCTCGGTGCCGCTTATGGCTCCGGTGCAGGCGTAGGAATGAGCGGTGTAGGGGATTTTTTTCTGCTCTAAAATGCGCATCACATTGGTTTTTTCTTCTTTTTTAGCCATTACTGCACCTTTTCGAAAATCACTATCTTCGACTCTAAGGTGCCGCCCATTTCGTAGTCAAGACCTACATTCATAAGATAGGCACCGCTGAGGGTTAATTCCTTGCCCTCGTGCTCGAATTTATAAACCGCATCCTCCTCGAGTCCTGCCAGCTTTATGTGATAGAACTTATCGTTAAAGAAGGAGGTCACGTCGGTGCACAGGAAAAGAACACACTGATTGCCGTAAACGTATTCGTTGGCATAGATGCTGTCCTTGGCGAAATTTGCCAGTCTGTGAAGGGCACCGAACTGAACGGTGTTACGTATTCTTTTGTAAAGAGCGATGTAGTCCTTATGGATTTTAAGCTCTCTCTTGTCGTATTTGAGCAGATTGCCGCCGATGGAAAGGGAGCCCTGCATGGTTACGTTAAAGCGGAAATCCCAGTCGTTGGGACGGGAGCCTCTGTTTGTGTCCGTTACCCAGGCACGCATGGATTTGGTGGGATAAATGAGAGAGAAGCCGTCCTGAATCTGCAGACGGTCGATGGGATCGGTGTCGTCGCTGGTCCACACCATATCGAAATGGGAAAGGGCACCCAGATCTGCTCTGCCGCCACCCGAGGCGCAGCATTCTATCTGAAGTCCGGGGTGCTTTTCCTTCAGTCTGTCGGCGATTTCATAAACTGCCTTGGTGTGTCTGTACCAAAGCTCCTGCGGATTTTCGAGGTTCTCTGCACCCGTTTCCGAGTAGGAGCGGTTCATATCCCATTTGATGTAGCTGATATCGTATTCATTGAGCATATCATCCATACAGGAGAATACGAACTCCTGCACATCCTCACGGGTGAGATTAAGAACCAGCTGGTCACGCATACGGGTAGGTGTACGGGTGTCGTAATGGTAGGTCCATTCGGGATGCGAACGGTAAAGGTCGGAGTCGGGGTTTACCATTTCGGGCTCGAACCAGAGACCGAACTTCATACCGAGCTTGGTTACCTTGTCGATAAGCGGCTTGAGACCTCGGGGGAATTTCAGCCTGTTCACATACCAGTCACCGAGACCTGCGTGGTCGTCCTTTCTTTTTCCGAACCAGCCGTCGTCCATAACGAAAAGCTCTACGCCCAGCTCAGCTGCTATCTCTGCCAGCTTCTGCTGACCGAGACTGTTTACATTGAACCACGTGGCCTCCCAGCTGTTATAAAGCACGGGAAGCGGCTCCTTTGCGAAGGAGCGGGGGAGGATGTATTCTACGGCATAATCGTTCATAAGGTTACTCATTTTTCCGTAGCCCTGCACATAGCCGCAGTAAACCGAGGGAGTGACGAACTCCTCTGTCGGATGAAGGTTATAGGAGAAATCGAAATCGTTTATGCCGATAACGGCTCGGGTAACACCCACGCAGTCGCGGGAAACCTCTACCTTGAAATTACCTGACCAGGCCAGCGCACCGAAGAAAACATCTCCCTGCCTTTCGTCCGCATTCTGCGAGAGGACGAAGAAGGGGCTGACGGTATGGTCGCTGCCGCCCTTACGGCTTTCGTAGACAAGACTGCCGTTTTTTACTACTGTTTCCTCTTTTCTGAACTCGGCCAGCCATGTGCCGTTGAAATTGGTGGAGGTGTAGGGACGCTTTGACGGGAAATTGAATTCGCCCGAGGCTATCTTGCCTAAAACCACAGTGGAGTCGGAGCAGTTTCTGATAACGGACCATCTTTCGATGATGTCGGTGCCCTCACGCAGTCTGTAAAAAAGGGAAGCCTCTAAGCGGTAGGGCTTGTCCTCGAGGATGATTTCCAGCAGAAATGCACCGTCCTGCTCGCTGATATTGAAATCCTTATAGGTCAGCATAGTCTCTCTGCAGCGGTCAGCGTAGGTGCAGGTAAGGGCCACAGGCCTGTAGACGGCACCGCCGTAGGAGAGATATTCGGTTTTACCGAAATCTCTGGCCGAATGGTTTGAGCTTCTTTCCCAAGGCTTGTAGGTGCAGAAATAGTCCTCGACGGGACATTTTTTGCCCCAGTGAAGATGATTAAGCTCACCCTCGCAGTTTACGCCCATTACGTAATGGGTATTTTCTGTTTCGAGAATAAATATTCCGTCACGTTCTGAAATAAGCATAATGTTTTCCTCTTTTCTCCTTTTATTTATAAACTGATTATATAACAGATGGGTGGAGATTTCAATAAGTGTTTAAAAAATAAATCCGCATATCCTGCGGCTCAGCCGCTGTTTTTTCTCCTCATTCCTTGCATTCTCCTCACGTCTGTTATATAATCAACCTATAAAGAAAAAAGGAGAAAGCGTATGCATTTACTTAAAGCGGACAAAGAGCATTATCAGGGACAGGCAGATCCCTTTATTCTGAAAAGCGGCGGCAGATATTATATCTATGTCACGGGGCACGATGCGGTTTATCTTTATGAGTCTGACAGGCTTTTTGACGGGTGGAAATATTACGGCCCCGTTATGACGAAGGCGGGACACGACTCCTTCTGGGCGCCCAGCGTAATCGAGCTGGACGGCAGATTTTATATGTATAACTCCATAGAAATTTATGACGACACTCCCGACCTCGGAGGTCACAGAGGTGCTATGCACGTTTCCGTGGCTGACAGTCCTTTCGGCCCCTTCGGTGAGACAAGACAGATTCTGCACCCCTTCTCCATCGATTCGCACATCGTAAAAAATGAGGCGGGACTGTTTCTGTTTTATTCGTCAAACAGGTTTGAGGGAGAGAGAATAGGTACCTGCATTTATGTGGACAGGATGCTCGATCCCTTCACGCCCGAGGGTAAGCCGGTGCTCGTGCTGGAGCCCTCGCTGGATGAGGACATTTACCGCAGAGACAGATATAAAAAAGGTCAGCACTGGCACACCATAGAGGGAGCCTTTTATTTCAGAGAGGGTGACTGGCACTATCTGATGTATTCGGGAAACTGCTTCGAGCAGCCTACCTATTATATAGGCTATGCCAGAGCCAGAACGGACGAAAGCGACCTTACCAAAATTAAATTTGAGAAATATCCCGACAAGGACACCTATCATCCCGTGTTAAAGGCAAATGAATTTGAGGAGGGTACGGGACACCACTCTATGATAAAAGAGGACGGCTGCTGGTATGCGGTGTATCACGCCAGAGACTACGGCTATGAGGGAATTAGTGCCTTCGATGCCCGTAATGCGAGAATATGCAGGCTCCACGTAGAGGACGGCATCATCACTGCGGAAAGATACGAGGATCACATTTAAGGCATAAAAGAAAAAACAGATGTGTTAAAGTTGGCTTCAACTGAAATACATCTGTTTTTATGTTGTTACGTGTACCGATTAAGAAAACCGAATTTTATTCTATAGTCGAAAAGATATTCTCGAACTCATCCTCGGCTTCCTCTGCGGTTTCTTCGGAGGCTTCGCTTTCGTCTGATTTCTTTTCTTTCTTCGTTCTGAGCACCAAAACGAATAAAAGCACGATAATGAGGGAGGTTACGGCGGATAAGGCCGCGATAACGATGTAATTATCCGTCAGGAAGCTTACTGCCTTGCCTCTGCCCTCATAGGTGAGATGAACCACACCCTTACAGTCATCACGGGAAACGAGGGTTCTGCCTCCGTCCTTTTCGGTGACATAGAGCATCTCTCCGTCATCCTTGGTTATACTGTCGGTGCGTCTGCCGAATTCAAAGGTTTTGCTGCTGTAATCCACATAGGCGAAAATCTCACCGTTTTCGGCGTATTTCTTTTCTGTCACCACGAGAGCTCCCTCGCTGAGTCCGAGCTCCGCATAATCCTTGTAGGTGGTAAACACATAATATCTGTCAGAGATGAGCTTGCCCGTGTTTACGGCTACGACGGTTTTGAACACTGTAGCCAAGGCTCCCAGACTGATTACCGCCACGAGGACAAGAGCGAGAAAGGCCTTGAGGATCGCCTTGGGTGCGTTGCTCTTTTCCTTGGCTGCCTTTTCCGTCTTCTCTGCCTGCTGCTCAGCTTCGGCTTCTTCTCTTATCCATTCGGGAGTGTAGTTTTCGGGAAAATCGAAATCGTCCCTTTCTTCTGTCTCCTCCTGGGACTGAAAAGGCTCCTCGGCATAGTCCTGAGCCTCTGCAGTCTCCTCTGCCGTTGCGGTCTGTGCCGTCACTTCGGCGGACTCGGCAGGCTCCTCATTTTCAGCGGGAGCTTCCTCTGCCTGAGTCTCTTGTGCGGTGTGCGCACTTTCTGCCTTTTCCTTTTTTCTGAGCTTCTTTTTTTCTTTTCTCGAGAGCTTTTTTTCGGAGGGGGTGTCGTCATCCTCGTCGGACATTATTTTCATATATTCGTCGAAAAGCTCGTCCTTGCTGGGCTTTTCGGGCTCCTTTTCCTTGACGGGAGCTTCCGTATCTCCTGCGAAAAGGTTTTCGCTGAGCTCGAACTCCTTTTTAGGTGCTTCGGGAGAAATAACCGTCATTTTCGGCTTGGCCTTTACGGTCTCGGTCTCCGTCGCAGCGGAAAATTTAGCTATAAATTCACTGACACTGTCGCTGATTTCTCCTGCGGGCTTTTCCTGCGAAGCAGGTGCGGCAGCACCCTCTGCTTTTACGTCTGCCGAAAAGGAGGAAAAGCTGTCCTCACCCTTTTCCAGCAGTGAGCTGCCCTTTCTGATAGCCTTTTCAGCCTCCATTGTCCTGTCAAAAATACTGTTAAGCTCGTCTAAGCTTTTTGGCCTGTAGCCTGCCATCATATCACTTCCTTACCCTGTTTTTTCAAATTCCCTAAGCGATTAATATGCATTCTTTTCCAGTATAACGGCAATCATATCGTTTATGCTTTTCAGATTTTTCATAATGGTGGTGTTATCCGTTCTGATTTCCACGGATTTTTCCATAGCCTGACGTACTATGCCCTTTGATTTTTCGTGGGCGGCCTCGATGATTTCATTGGCTCTTTTATCGGCGTCGATTTTGATTTTTGCCACGGTTTTGCTGAGCTCCTCGAAAACTCTTTCGATAACCTCACTGTGGTTGTTTTCCTCGATGGTGAAGTAGATGCCCAGCTCCTGCATATCCTTTTTGAGCTGCTCAAATTTTCTTTCGTTTTCCTCGCCCCACGCTATAGCGTTGGCGTATTCCTGCTGAATCATCGCAATATATCTGTCAACCTCTTCGGTGTTGTAGCCTTTTTCTTCTATAGTGAAATTTACGTCTGCCATAATCTTTGCTCCTTCACTTATGATTAATCTTATTCATTATAGATTATACTCTAAGGAAAAGCAAATTTCAACACAGTTTACATAATATTTATATTATTATATCAAATTTGGCTCCGAATAAAAATACGGCAGACACCGGTGCCTTCATCGGGTTCGACTTAAGCACGGATATCTGCCGCAGAAAAAGACGTATTATTCCACCACCGTGTTCAGCCACACGCCCTTTTTCATAAAGGCGTAGCCGAGGATGCATTTTATTATGTCGGCGGAAAGGATGATGGCGTACATCGGTACGATGGGGACCGCAGTGAAGCGGCTGAGAATAAAGGCTAAGGGAACCGACACCGTCCACACGAAGCCACTGTCAAAAAGGAAGGTTATAACCGTTTTGCCTCCCGAGCGCAGAGTGAAATAGCAGGCATTGGTAAAGGAATTTACGGGCATAAAGACCGCCGCAACCACTATCAGCGTGGCGGCAAGAGTACGTATTCCGTCGCTCGTTTTGTAAATTCTCGGGAAATACGGGGCGAAGATAATCATAGCCACGGCGATTATTACAGTGGTGATTACTGCGAAAAACAGCAGTCTGGTGCTGGCTTTTTTCGCCTCTGTCTTTTCACCTGCACCGAGCATCTGGCTTAAAATAATGCCGATGGCAGAGCCGAAGGAAACGAAGGCTACATTGAAAACATTACTGATGGTGGAAAGGATATTGACCGCCGCTACCACGTCGAGTCCTCTGACGGAGTAGCACTGATTGAGCATCGCCATGCCTGCCGACCAGAGAGCCTCATTGACCAGCAGCGGTAAGGAGATAAGAGTGATTTTTCCGAGCAGCTCTCTGGTGAGGGTGCCGGAGGTGAAAAGCCTTTTCATAAAGGGGTATTTTCTTTTATGGGTATGAGTCCACACCACGAGGATAAGCAGCTCTGCGAAGCGGGAAATGACCGTGGCTATGGCGGCACCGTTTATGCCCAGCTCCGGAGCTCCGAAATGACCGAAAATGAGAATGTAATTGAGGGCGAGATTGGTAAGGACCGCCGCTACGGTGGATATCATCGGTATGATTCTGTCGCTCGTTTCACGCAGAGTGCCGGCGTAGGCCTGAGAGAGTGCGAAGGGTAAAAGTCCGATGAGCATAATCTCCAGATATTCCGCCGCATAGGCAGCCACCAGCTCTCTTTCACCCTCTGCCGCCTCGCCCTGCAGATAGGCACCGATGAGCCTGTCGCCCATAGTGACGAAGGCCGCTATACCCACCGCAGTCAGCAGCAGAGCAAACATAAGCTTATACTGCATGGTGTTTTTTACACCCTCGTCGTCCTTTTTGCCGTAAAACTGAGCAGTGAAAATGCCTGCACCGCTCATAGCACCGAAAATGCAGAGGTTAAAAACTATCATAAGCTGGTTTACTATGGAAACACCCGACATTTCGAGCGTGCCCACCTGACCGACCATAATGTTGTCGAGCATGCTTACGAAGTTAGTGACACCCGACTGTATCATTATCGGCACCGCCACCACCAGCATACGTCGGAAGTAGGGCAGGCCGGACCTTATAAATTTTATCATAAGCTTTTTCCTTTCAGAAAAACATATATTTATATCATTTGCCAAAAAAATTCGGTAATACACCCGAGTATTACCGAAATATTTTTTTATGTGTCTGTCAGCCTAAAAGAGAGTCGCCTGTTCCGATGCCGAAAAACGGGAAAATGGTGTTTATGAGATTTGCGAAGAAAACCTTCATATTTTCGATTATCTTCATAAAGGATGCGAGAAAGCCGTGAGCCTCCTCTGCTCCGTTCATAATCTCCTGTCCGGCCTGACTGAGCTCATCACCCGCCACATCGCCGAGAATATCGCCTACCTTGTCTGCGATGTCCTCCTCTTCAGTGGGAGACACGGCAGAGGTGGAGGGCATAATCTGTGTGCCCTCGGTAGCGGCCGAAGCCCCGAAAACGAGAGAAAAGCACATAATAAGAGCCATAAATAAGGCGAGATGTTTGTTTTTCATTGAAATTACCTCCTCGGATAATCTTTCCTTGATGAGATTATAGCAGAAAAGGAAATAATATGCAAGTGGTAAGGCGTAAAAAAGCAAAGACGGGCAGTATACTGCACCGTCGGCTGTTCTTCGGGCTGATGCCACCGACGACCGTCTTTGCATAAGCGAGGCTTTACTGAAGGAGGCCGACGGAAAAACGCCCCTTCACTCCTGAAAAAATATATTCCGCACTTTCATTTTATGCTTTCGCCGTTCCATTGACATAAACGGTGAATTTACTGTATAATAGTTTAAAAATTACCGAAAGGATGTTATAAAAATGGTTAAAAATATAGGCTTGGTTTTCGCTGACAGTATGGAGTACAGTCCTTTTCTGGCTTATGCAGGGGAAAAGGGCGGCGAGGAATTTAAGCTCAGAGGTAACGATGCGGTGACCTTCACTCTTGACAAGGGAGACAGAAGACTGGTCGTCACGGGCGTAAAGTGCGGCATAGGCAAGGTGAATGCCGCCTCGGCTACCTCCTTTCTTATCAGCGACAGATCGGCTGAATATATCCTCAATGCAGGCCTTTCCGGTGCGGTCAGCGGACTTAAAAGAGAGGATATGGTAGCTGCGGAAAGCTATGTGGAGTGCGATTATGACCTTACGGCCATCGGCTACGGCCTCGGTGTGAAGCCCGACGGACAGGAATATATACTGAAGGCAGACGAAAGGCTTCTTTCCTATGCTATGCAGAGCAAGGGAATAATCAAGGCAAAGGTGGGTACAGGCGACATCTTTCTCACCGACTCAGTGAGAAAAAAGCTTTATCTTGACACCTTCGGCATCGGTGCCTTCGATATGGAAACTGCCGCCATCGCCTCCGTGTGCGAAAAGTGCGGAGTGCCTATGCTTTCGGTCAGAAAAATCAGCGACGACGCCGACGATTGCTCCGTAGAGGACTACCGTGAGATGAACGACCGACAGGAGAGCTGCCTTACAGAGCTGCTGGAAAGCATAATGCTCCGTCTGCTCGGGGATGACAGTCAGTGGTAAGGTATATTTTTCCGCAGAAATAATGCAAATATGTTTAAAAAATTACCCCGAAGGTCTTGAAAAAGATTTTTCGGGGTAGTATAATTATAAATATATTGTAACATAGAGGTACTTTTACCTTTTTTCAGTGTATTTGCCTACGGAGAGGGAAATACCGAGGCACAGAAAAAGAAACGGGGCGTAAAAAATGAAAGCAGATTTACACTGTCACACGAAACTGTCCGACGGCACCATGGGTATCGACGATCTTATCGTCTTAGCTAAAAACAGTGGCATTACTACTCTCGCTATCACAGATCACGACTGTCTGGCGGGCACCGTCAGAGCGGAGCTTATCGGAAAAAGACACGGTATAAATGTCATTCCTGCCGTGGAGTTTTCGGCTACCGACTCCAAAAGAGATGCCAAAGCGCATATCCTTTGCTATCTTCCCGACAGACCTGAAAGACTCGAGGGACTTTGTAAGAGTAACTCTCTTAAGAGAAGAAGAGCGGCTCAGCTGATGGTTATGAAGGTCTGCAATAAATTCCCCCTTACTCCGGATTTTATCGCTAAATGCTGTCAGGGCTCCACAAACATCTACAAACAGCACATTATGCAGGCTCTTATGGAGTGCGGCTACACCACCTCCATTTTCGGTGACCTTTATAAAATGCTCTTTACCCGTGAGTCCAGAATGAATGTCCTGATGGAGTCCAAATATCCCGAGCCCGCCGAAATAATCGAGGCTATCCACGAGGCAGGCGGTATCGCCGTGCTGGCTCACCCCGGCTTTTACGATAATTTCGAGCTTTTGGAGGAGCTTATTCCTCTGGGACTCGACGGTGTGGAGGTATGGCACCCCGAAAACACTCCCGAGCAGCAGGAGCTTCTCAGAGAAATCGCCGTAAAGCACGGACTGGTTATGACCGGCGGCAGCGATTTCCACGGTGCCTTCAATGCATATCCCATAAAGCTCGGCGAATACGGTCCCGACGAGGATGCGGTAAATGCTCTGCTTTCCTATAAGGCAAAGAAAAGAAGAAAACAAAAGAAATTAGAAGCGGAGGCCGCCAAATAACCTTCGCAGAAACGGAGAACACTATGAGCGAAAGCGATGTAAAGATTTATGTGAGCAAAAAGGAGCTGAATAAAGCGGCTGACCTCTCAAACGCCTTTAATAATGTTATTGCTCACCGTGCAAACGGTAATATAGACAAGGCAAAGGCTCTGGGCAGCATACTCGGCACCGTCACTCCTACGGGGGATGAGGGGCTTGTCGTGGCCGTGAAGGAGCATCTTGCACCCAAATATTTCGCTCCGGACATCCTTTATCAGATAAAGGTGCTTCTGGTTTTCGCCTGTGAAACGCTCCTGCAGATAGAATGCCCCTGTGAGGTGGTTTCCACCACGGCTATCGCCTCTATGTACGAGGTAATTCAGAAAAATTCACCCGGCTTTTATTCAAACATTTCAAACGGAGCCGCCTTTACCTTCTATTATCTTGCCATCCAGAAGGGCGGAGACCTGAGTGCGCATATCGGTGAGGCCTTTGCTATGCTCTGCTCGGTAAAAAACAAAGAGGGCTTCGTCGAAGCGGGTAAAACCGTATGGAATCTGGCGGTGGATATTATTTCAAAGGAAATAGAAAAGGCTGATTTCGAAAATATCTAAACTTTTTGCAGGCAGAGGGTATACCTATGCCTGTATGTTTTATAAACGGAGGAAAAAATATGAAAATCAAAGAAATTTGTGACATTTTAGAGGGAGAAATCATCTGCCGCAGTGACCTTACGGACACAGATGTTTACGCTGCCTGCGGAAGTGATATGATGAGCGACGTGCTTGCCTTCGTAAAGGAGCAGGCTACTCTGCTGACCGGTCTGGTCAACCCGCAGGTGGTGCGTACTGCTGAGATGATGGATATGCACTGCATTATCTTCGTCAGAGGAAAAAGACCTACTCTCCAGATGATAGAAATGGCTGAGGACAGAGATATGGTTATGATCTGCACTGAGCTGGAAATGTTTACCGCCTGCGGCAAGCTTTATTCGGCGGGACTGAGAGGGGGCAGCGGAAAATAATGGAAAGCATAAAACTCCATTACACGGTTCCCGGTGACGATTTCACCCGTGCCGGTGCCGCCTCGGGTGATGTGAAGCGTACTCTGAAGGAGCTGGGTGTATCACCTTCAGTTATCAGAAATGTTTCCATCGCTATGTATGAGGGCGAAATAAATATGGTTATTCATGCAAACGGCGGAGTAATCGACGTGGAAATCACGGAAGAGGATATCATTATGACCTTAAAGGACGAGGGCCCCGGCATCGAAAATGTGGAGCTGGCGATGAAGGAGGGCTATTCTACGGCCCCCGATAACATACGTACACTCGGCTTCGGTGCAGGTATGGGACTTCCGAATATTAAAAAATATACTGACGAATTTTCCATCGACACAGAGGTCGGTGTGGGAACCACGCTGAACCTTAAGGTTAAAATTCAGTAAGGGCGAGGCTTTTATGCTTTGCTGACTGATATAAAGGAGAGCTCTTATGGCTATAACATTCCATTCGGTACGGCTTGATGCGGACAAATGTCAGGGCTGTACCAACTGTATAAAGCGTTGCCCCACTGAGGCAATAAGAGTCAGAAACAAAAAGGCTTACATAATCTCGGACCGCTGCATTGACTGCGGTGAATGCATCAGAGTGTGTCCCCATCACGCCAAATATGCGGTTACCGAGCATTTCAATGAAATATTGGAGTATAAATACAGAATAGCTCTGGCAGCACCTGCACTCTACGGGCAGTTCAATAATCTGGAAAATGTGGATTATGTGCTGACAGGGCTGAAAAAAATGGGCTTTGACAAGGTTACGGAGGTCAGCAAGGGCGCCGAATTTATCAGCAGTGCCACCAGAATGATGTTTGACACTGGCGAGCTGAAAAAGCCGGCTATTTCCGTGGCCTGTCCCGCCGTGGTAAGGCTTATCAGAACCCGTTTTCCTAATCTTATTCCTAATCTGCTGCCTCTGTGTGCGCCCATCGACATAGCGGCGAAAACTGCACGTGAGGAGGCAAGAGCTGAAACAGGTCTTCCCGATGAGGACATAGGAGTATTTTTTATTTCTCCCTGTCCTGCGAAAAGAACGGCTATCCGTTCGCCTCTGTGCTATGAGGGCTCGGGCATAAACGGAGCCTTCGCCATAAAGGATATTTACCCCGTGCTCCTGCAGACCATGGAAAAGCTGCAGCCTGAGGAGATAGAGCCGCTGAACGATTCCGGTATCATCGGTGTAGGCTGGGCCAGCAGCGGCGGTGAAGCGGCAGGTCTTCTTAAGGAGCGCTATCTTGCCGCCGACGGAATAGAAAATGTTATCAAGGTTTTAGAGGAGCTGGAGGATGAAAAGCTCAATGACCTTGACTTTATCGAGCTTAACTGCTGCACGGGAGGCTGTGTGGGCGGTGTGCTCACTGTGGAAAATCCCTATGTAGCCAAGGCCAGAATACAGAGACTGCGCAAATTTATGCCTGTTTCCCGTAACAGTATCGAGAGTGATTTTGACCTTGACTCGCTGGCGTGGACCAAAGAGCTGACACCCTCTCCGGCTATGAAGCTGGCAGATAATGTTATCAAGGCTATGAGAATGATGTCGAAGCTGCGTGAAATAGAGGCATCCCTGCCGGGGCTTGACTGCGGTATATGCGGTGCTCCCTCCTGCCGTGCTCTGGCAGATGACATAGTCAGAGGCTATGCCAGTGAAAATGACTGTCTGATAAAAAGATTTAAAAGCGAGCATCACACCGAGGGTGAGGATTGGCTTCCTTTACCCTTCAGAGATAAGATTATAACGGAAGATACAGGTGAAGAAAAATGACGGTTAAAGAGTTCAGCGAAAAGCTGAGTTTGAAAATACTCACGGAGGGCGACCTTTCCAGAGAGGTGACGGGCTGCTACTGCGGCGACCTGCTTTCATGGGTTATGTCCAGAGCGAAGGAGGGGGATGCTTGGCTTACGGTTATGGGTAATGTGAATGCCGTGGCCGTGGCAGTGCTTTCCGACTGTGCCTGCATAGTGCTCACGGAAAATTCTCCGCTGGATGATGCGGCCAAGGAAAAGGCTGCCCAGCAGGGCGTAACCTTTCTTTCGTCGGATAAAAACGCCTATGAGCTTTCCGTGAAAATATCAGAGCTGATATGAAGCTTTTTTACGATTTACACCTTCATTCCTGTCTGTCTCCCTGCGGTGATAATGATATGTCACCCTATAATCTTGTCAATATGGCGAAGCTTTTAGGCTACGATATAATCGCTCTCACCGACCATAACAGTGCCGGAAACTGCGCAAGTGCCGTGAAAATCGGCAGGGAAATCGGTCTTACCGTAGTGCCGGGAATGGAGCTGTGTACGGCTGAGGAAATACATAATGTCTGTCTTTTTCCGAATGTAGAAAGAGCGGAGAGCTTCAGCCGCTACATAAAAACGACTATGCCTCCCGTGAAAAATAAAGAGGAGATTTTCGGCGAGCAGCTGCTTATGGATACAGAGGACGGCATCCTCGGCAAAGAGGAAACATTGCTTACCGTGGCATCAGCGGTGAGTATAGATGAGCTGCCTGACCTCGTGAGAGAATACGGGGGAGTATGCTATCCCGCCCATATCGACCGTGAATCCTACAGTATTATCAGTGCTCTCGGTGACTTCCCCGACACTCTCGGAGTGAATGCCTTTGAGCTTACACCGAAGGCAGAGGAGAGTCGGTGGAGAGACAGCTACCCCGCACTGGACGGCAAAATACTTATCCGCTCCTCAGATGCACACTATCTGCAGAATATGAGAGAGGCCGAGTTTACCTTAGATCTTCCTGAGAACAGCGCAGAGGCACTTATCAAATTCCTCTCGGAAAAGTGACAAATGTTACACCACAAAAAAGGAGATATCAAATTGACACCCAAAGAAAAAGCGAGAAACTACTTTCTCGAAGGCTTCAACTGTTCACAGTCCGTTTTCTGTGCTTTCGCTGACCGCTTCGGTCTGGATGAGGACACGGCGAAAAAAATCTCCGCAGGACTCGGCGGAGGTGTGGGCAGAATGAGAGAGGTCTGCGGTGCCGTAACTGCCTCAGCTATGGTTTTAGGCAGTGTATGCGCACCCATCGACGGAAGCGACACGGAAAGTAAAAAGAAAAACTACGAGCTGGTAAGAGAGTTTTCAGAGCGTTTTCTCGAAAGACACCCCTCGGTGGTCTGCCGTGAGCTGCTGAAGCTCGGAATAAAAATGGAAAAAACCGCAAAGCCCGACGAAAGAACGGCACAGTATTACAAAGAAAGGCCTTGTCTTAAGTTCGTAGAGGATGCGGCTGAGATATTGGAGGAAATGTTAGGAGGCTGAGTATGTCAGGTTTTATTAAGACTATAGCTGCGGTTATTGCCACTGTTATCGCATTTTTCGGAATCACTCTTACCACCGATGAGGACCTTCCCATCGATGAGAAAAACGGAGGCGATCCATTTATCGTGGAATATGAGGGTGAAGCCTACTACACCTACACCACGGGCGGAGGCGTCGATATAGTAAAAATCGAAGCCTTCAATGATGCCACGGAGCTCGACCGTAAGGTAGTTATGTGGAGCGGCGAAAACGGCACCGTCGGTGACGTCTGGGCACCTGAAATCCATAAAATAGGCGACAGATGGTACATTATCGCCGCCGCACTTTTCGATAAAAATGCAGTGCCTAAGGGAGCTATGCCCATCGGCGGCCCCGACAAGGACGATAACGACTATTACCGCTACGCCTTCGTTTTAGAGAGCGGGAGCGAGGACATTATGAGTGACTATACCTTCAAGGGTATTCTTGCTCCGAACGGACTCAATAACATCGACGGCACCTATCTGCAGAAGGACGGTAAGCTTTACTACGTATGCTCCGCCTACAGAGATGTGGGTAATCAGGCTCTTTACATCTGCGAGATGGAAAATCCATACACTCTCAAGGGCGAGGCTGTGGAGATTTCTTACCCGAAATACAGCTGGGAAAAGCGTGGCTGGCCCGTAAATGAAGGCCCGGCAGTTCTTTATCACGGCGAGGATACCTTCATCGTTTATTCCGCCAGCGGCTTCTCATCTGACCATTACTGTATGGGTATGCTAACTCTTAAGGGTGACGATGTTATGGACAAAAACAGCTGGAAAAAAAGTCCGTTCCGTGTTTCCTATCACAGACCTCTGAAGGAAATCTATAACGCAGGTCACTGCAGCTTTCTTTACAGAGAGAACGGTGACATCTACACCGTATTCCATGCCACCCGTGAGCTTGAGTTCGATAACACTCCCAGACTTACCTATGTTCAGAAGTTAGAGTTCAAGTGCGGTAAACCGGCGTTTCAGTAAATGCAGGGTGCAGAATGCAAAATATGCAGGTTATAGACAGAGAAAATTAAAGCTTGCAGGAGGGTGATTATATGGGTTTATTTGACATATTAAGAAAAAAGAAAACCGAGCTGACAGATGAACAGCTCCGGTGGAATAAAATGTGGGATTTATGGACGGAAGGTGAAACCCAGTCACCCTACACAGAGCTTATGACCTATCAGAGTGAAATAAATAACGGCGGACACGACCAATATTTTCTGAATATCGGTAATACAGGTAATTTGCAGAAAGAAATGTCCGCTCTCGGACAGCTCTTATCACCTGAACTGAAAGAAAATTTAAGAAAAGCATACGAGGCATATATAGCCTTGGAAGAAAATGAAGAGGACGAAAAAGCGGCAGAAATTTTAGAAAAATGTGATAATGCTTTCTACGAGAATGAAGAAGAAATCAATAATATATTAGAAGAATATTCTTTAAATTTTTCGGTTTAATTTTCGGATAAAATTTTAACTCCCCACCGTATGATGGGGAGTTTCGTCATATTATGAGATAATTTCGGCGGTGAATCGCTTCTTTTTATTCGAAGCATATTCCGCCCGTTTAGCGTTTATCGTTTAGCACTTAAGTGGCGGCACATCACTTCTTCATTCGCGAAGCCTTATCGCCAATTTTGCATTTACTTACGCTCTAGCTACCATTTCACCGTAAAGCTCTTTTTCTTCCTTGATGAACTTTTCGATGGCTTCTACTGAGGGCATAGCCGCACTGCAGGAGTGAGCGGAAATGAGCATAGAGGCCGATGCGGTGCCGAATTCGAGAGCGTCGATCATCTCGTAGCCGTCGAGAAGGCAGCGGATAAATGCGCTGGCATAGCCGTCGCCGCCGCCGAAGCCCTTCATAGCCTTTACGGGGAAGGGCTTGATGGAGTAGCTTTTGCCGTCGTTTGTGTAGGCGGTGGAGCCGTCCTTGCCGTGCTTGATAATGACTATCTTGGCGCCGTAGGAGTGCCAAAGCTTAGCGCTTTCTTCGTCGGAGGAGCAAACGCCCGTGATAGCCTCTGTAAGGTCGTATTCCTCTCTGGAGCCGAGAATGATGTCTGCATTACGGGCTACCATCTGATAGTAAACGGAGATTTCATCCTTGTTTTTCCAGGTGTATGCACGGTAGTCGATGTCGAAAATAACTACCACACCGTTTTTCTTGGCGAGCATCATAGCCTTAAGAGCGGCATCTCTGGAGGGGCTTTTTGAAAGAGCGGTGCCGGAAATAACGATTGCCTTGGCGGAGGCTATGTAGTCCTCCTTTACCTCCTCGGGCTCGAGCATAAGGTCAGCGATGGCATCACGGTACATAAGGATGGAGCTTTCCGTGGGGCTTTTGATTTCGGTAAAGGTGAGGCCTAATTTTTCGCCGTTCTTTGCACGGTAGATGTTTGAGGTGTCGATGCCGTCCTTTTTGAAATAGTCGATAACGAAATCGCCGTGCTGGTCATCGGAAACCTTACCGATGAAGCCTACCTTTTTACCCAGACGGGCAAGACCTACTGCGATGTTTGCAGGTGAGCCGCCCACATACTTGTTGAAATTGCAGCTTTCAGCCAAAGGTCTGTTCATATCTGTGGGGTTGAAGTCGATGGCTACTCTGCCGATGGGGATTACATCGAGGGGCTTGCTTTGGTCAAATTCTACGTATTTCATAATGCTTACTTCCTTTCAGAATTTTATGTTAATTAAATTTTTTACAGAATGGACTCTCAGGCCTTGTCCTGCGACCAAAAGATTTCTATGTGTCTTTTCGCATTCTCATAGGCTCCCTCGATTTCCTTGCAGTGAAGGTTGTAGTAGCCCTTTATTTCACCCTTTTCATAGCCGTCTCTTACCTTGCTTTCGCAGGCGGCAAAGGTAGCGGTGGCGATATTGATTTTCTTTATGCCCTTCTGATGGCATTTTATGAAATCCTCGGGCTCGATGCCTGTGCCTCCGTGAAGCACGAGAGGTATGGGCACTGCGGCGGCCACATCCTCGAGTATATCAAAGCGGAGCTCGGGTGCATCCTTGTAAAAGCCGTGGGCATTGCCTATGGCGATAGCCAGAGCATCCACGCCTGTCTTTTCGTAAAACTCTTTGGCCTGAGACGGTGAGGTGCAGCGCATGGCGATGTCCTCGCTTCCGTCCTCACTTCCGCCTACGCAGCCGATTTCAGCCTCGGTGGCTGCCCCGTACTCTTTGGCTAAGGCGACTACCTCTTTGGTTCTGGCTACATTCTCCTCAAAGGGGAGATGGGAGCCGTCAAACATAACCGAGGTAAAGCCGAGAGCGAGAGCCTCCTTAATGCATTCTGCGGTGGTGCCGTGGTCCAGATGCACGGCGACGGGAACGGATGCGTTTTCAGCTGCGGCGAGCATACAGGGACCGATTATTTTAAGAGGCGAGTGATTGAGTCTTACCTCTGCTATCTGCAGGATAATCGGTGAGTGCATTTCCTCGGCGGCTTTGATTACGCCTAAGATCATTTCCATATTCGCTACCGAAAAGGAGCCTACGGCATAGCCGCCGTCCTGAGCCTTTTTCAGCAGCTCTTTCATATTTACGAGCATAAATTTTTTCCCCTTATTCGATTGATTTGAGAGATTCTACCATATCTATTTTCTTCAGCTTGAAGTGAAGAACCATATTTACCGTCATAGAGAAGGCGAAGGATAAAGCCACCGAGTAAAGGAAGCTCATAAATGAGATGTCCCTTACGAAGGTGATGATGTCTACCTCGGCCACATTCAGCACGAGTCTGTGTACTATAACGCCCCAGAAAAGTCCCTCTAAAGTACCGATGACCGTCAGAATGACGTTTTCACGGAAAATGTAGGAGGAAACCTCCGTATCGTCGAAGCCCAAAACCTTTATGGTGGCGATTTCTCTGATTCTTTCGGTGATGTTTATTACCGAAAGGTTATAAAGCACTATGAAAGCCAGAAGTCCCGCACACACGATGAGAATAATTACGATGTAATTTATGGAGTTCATAATGTTCTGGAAGGAGTTCTGAATCTGACTGGTAAAGGCCACGGCACTGATGCTGTATTCGCTCATAAGGTCTTTGGCCAGCAGTGTTTTCTGCTCCTGCTCCATATCGGGTATGGCTAAGTTTGCCGAAACATAGTTGTAAAGGGGATTTATGCCGAAGACTGCCTTGTAAAGGTCCTTGGTCATATAGACATAATGGAAGCAGTAGTTTTCCGCTATGCCGGAAACGGGAACCTTCATACTGTAGCCGTCATTGATAATGATGTCTATGGTGTCACCGGGAGAGATATCCAGCTCCTTGGCCAGCTTATCGGTGATGATGGCACCGGAGGAGGTGATGGGTAGCGGCTCACCGGTTTTTGCGTCGTTCAGTGCGATGTAATTGCTTACTGCCGAGGCATCCTCGGGCACGAGCATATAAATCTCCAGAGGCTTGTCGCCCTTTTCATTGGTGGCCTCGAAAACCTCCATATATTCCAGCATAGCCGAGCCGATGCTTGCCTGATTTTTAATGAATTCATAGCCCTCGCAGGCTGCTACTGTGGTATCGTAGGAGCCGTTGAGCACTATCTGCATATCGTAGCGCCAGATTTTATTTTCGTCGGTGAACTGACGGTCCATAATCTGATGTATGGAATCGTTCAGACCGAAGGCGGCAAGTAAAAGTGCCGTACAGCCTAAGACACCGCCTGTAGCCATAAGGAAGCGCTTAAGGTTACGGAAAACATTACGGAAGGTAACCTTCCAGATGAAGCTGAGTCTGGTCCATATCTGAGGAATCCTTTCCAGAAGGACTCTCTTTCCGCCCTTGGGAGCCTTGGGCCTCATAAGAGTGGAGGGAACCACCTTCAGATTGTTATAGCAGGTGTACCAGGTTACGCCCACGGTGGATGCTATGGAGATAAGGATGGCGGGCACGGCGAAGGAGAAGCGATACTTTATGACCATTTCGGGCAGGTCGTAAAGGATGCCGAAGGCGGAGTGTGCCAGCGTGGGGAAAAGCGCGAAGCCCATAAAGGAGCCCGCCACACTGCCTATGGTTGAGGCAAGACCTGCATAAACGAGATATTTGGCGATGATTTCCGCATCTGTAAAGCCCAGTGCCTTGAAGGTGCCGAGTCTCGTTCTTTCCTCTTCTATCATTCGTGCCATGGTGTTAAGGCACATCAGAGCGGCTACTATGAAAAAGAACCAGGGGAAAAGGAAGGCTATGGCGGCGGTACGGTTTGCCGTCTGGCCGTATTCCTCAAAGCCTAAAAGAGCAGCGTTTCTGTCGTTTACATACCATTTGGCATTATCAAGACCTAAAAGGAAATCCTTGGCTGCATCGAGCTGATTACGTGCATTTTCCAGCTCCTCGTTAGCCTGTAGCTTTGCCTGCTCGAAGTCGGCCTCCACGGTGGGAGCCTTATCCTTTGCTATGATAAGATTGGTTTCATAGGTGTTTATCTGATTTTTCATGTCGCTGAGCTGAGAGAGAACCTCCAGCTCGCCCAGCTGAATGTCGTAGCCGGCAGCGGTAAGCTGATTTTCCGCCTCCTGAAGCTGAGTCTGCGCCTCGTCTAATTTTACCTGAGCCTGCTGAAGCTTTGCCACCAGCTCCTCGGCCTTGTCCAGCTGAGCCTTCTTTTCCGCCAGAGTGGTCTGAGCGGCTGAAAGCTCCTGCTTGGAAGCGGAGAGCTTGGCCTCAAAGGACTGAAGCTGAGGCTCCATATATGCCATCATTTCCTCGGCAGTGCCTACGGCAGTAAGGGAATTGATGGAGGCGAGAATATTGTCTACCTCCTGACCTACGAGTCCCGACTGCTCGAAGCGGGAAATGAGCTGACCGACGGTGTCATCCTGTGTGGCATCGAACTGGTCCATGGCTGAGCGTGTGGTAACCACCAGCTCCTCCAGATAGGTTACGGTGGTAAGCATGGAGTCAACCTGCATTTTTGCAGTATTGTATTCTGTTTTCGCCGTGGCTAAATTTACGTCTGCATTGGCAAATTTACCTATGGTGTCTTTGGCCTGATTGTATTCCTCTCTTTTTGCTTCCCAGAGAGTATACTGTGCCGAATGCTCGTTTTTACCCGAATCGAGAGCGTTTTTCGCCTCCGTGGCCTTGGCGTTGTATTCCTGCTTGTACTGTAAAAGGAGAGCATCGCCGTTTTCCGCCATATCGAGAATCTGCTTTACCTGCTCCTCGGCATTGGCCAGCTGCTGCTCTATGTCAGCCTTGGCTTCGGCATATTCGGTTTCACTCTTTGCCACGAGCTCTGTGTATTCAGCCTTAAGTGAGGCTATTCTGGGGGCGAGAAGCTCCGTGGAAATCTGCTCTATATAGTCTCTGTAGGGGGTGATGAAGCTCTGATATTCCTCGGAGAAGGGATCGTAGCTGTCTGAGCCTGCTATCTTTACGGAGATAGCCGAGTAATAATCGCTCAGGAAATTTTCCGAGGGAAGATAAACGAAGGTGCCCAGCTTACCTGTACCTACGGTGGTGTTTCCTCGGTCATAGGAGATATAAAGAGGGGTACGGATGATACCCACTATGGTGTAGTCCTTGCCCTGAAGAGAGGAGGAAAGGTCGGTGCCGTCACCCTCGAGAGTGATAACCGAGCCGATTTTGAACTCCTCGGGAGTGGAGAGGGTGCTCGCATCCACCAGACACTGGTTTGAGGAGGTGGGCCAGGAGCCGTCTATAAGCTGAGGACGGTTCATATAATAGGGATCGTCTGCACCGTTGGCGGCAGCATAGACCTTATTTATGTCGAGACTGTAGGCACGTACGGTCATTTCCGAGCCATCGATATCGTTTACGGGCTCGCCGTTTACCTTTACTACGCCGTCTACGAACTTTTCACCGCTGATGCTTTCCACACCTGTAACCGAGCCGATAACTGCCAGATCGTTTTCGGTAAGACCTGCAGTGGAAATAACCTGAATATCCATGGCGTTACTGTCGTCCACATATTTCGCTGCTGTGTCATACATATTCGGGGCTATGGCATTCATGCCCGCAAAAAAGCTGACACCCAGAGCAACGATGGAGATTATGGAGATAAATCTCGAAAAGGACCTTTCGACGGTACGTCTGGTATCGGTTATGAGAATTGGATTGATTTTCTTCTTCATTGTTATTTATTCCTTATCCGTTTACCATTCTAACTTTTCTACGGGGATGGGGCGGTCATTGACTGCTATCTGCACCACTCTGCCCGAGCGCATGGTAATGATTCTGTCTGCCATGGCGGCCAGTGCCTGATTATGGGTGATAACCACTACTGTGGTGCCTGTTTCTCTGCACTGCCTGTGCAGCAGGGAGAGAATCTGCTTGCTGGTGCGGTAGTCAAGAGCACCGGTAGGCTCGTCGCAGAGCAGAATCTTCGGGTTTTTAGCCAGAGCACGTGCTATGGAAACTCTCTGCTGCTCACCGCCGGAAAGCTGGGACGGGAAATTATCCAGACGCTCCTTGAGGCCTACTCTTGCCAGAATTTCCTCGGGCTTGACAGGCTTTTTACACATCTGTGTGGCCAGCTCTACGTTTTCCAGAGCAGTAAGGTTAGGCACGAGATTATAAAACTGGAAGATGAAGCCTACCTCATAGCGGCGGTAGTCCACCAGCTCGCTTTTGGAAAGGTCGGTAATCGGTCTGCCCGCTACTCTTACCTTACCGTCGTCGCAGCTGTCCATACCGCCGAGGATGTTAAGCACGGTGGATTTACCGGCACCGCTGGTGCCCACGATGAGGCAGAATTCGCCCTTTTCTATGGAAAAGCTGACACCGTCCACGGCAGGAATGACTATTTCTCCCGTCTGGTATCTTCTGTAAACATTTTCAAATTCGATAAAACTCATTTTGCGTCTCCTTTGATGAAGTGGTGTACTGCAGCAGAGCCGTAAGGCATAATCACGCTCGCTGCCTCGGTTCGGCAGTCGGATTATTTCAGGCCTCTTTCAGTAATAACCTTGGTTTCCAGCACCTCGTTGGTGCCTTTTTCGCAGACAATGATTTTACATTTGTTTTTACTGTCCACGTTGTAGCTCTGATAGTAGAGGCAGTAGGCGGCTGCTACGACGAAGAAGTCATCCTTGTTTTCTGCCGCTTCGAACTTTCCCTTGTCTGCGGTAAAGATTACCTCGCTGAAATCACTGTTGTATTCGGCGAGCTTGTCTATAAAGCCGTAATCACCCGAGTCCATAGCATAGCCGATACCGCTTACGGTCTGGATGCCGATTGAGGTAAGGATGAGCTTATAGGAGTATTCGCGCATACGGATTTTAACCTTGTCATCGCCTTTTTTCTGTATGGAGAAATATCCCTTGGCTTCTGCGAAGGCCTCGAGATTATCTCTGTATTCCTCATCGATGAAATCGATAGGAAGAGTTACGGTTATTTCGGTGTCATAGGAAAGGTTGTCCTTGGACCTTTCGGTGGTTACCGAGTCGAAATCTACGGTTACGGGCTGACCTTCGGCTGCGGTCGTATCTTCGTTTTTATCCTTGCCTGTAAAAGAAATGATGCAGACGGCTGCCACTGCCGCTGCGATGACGGCGATGAGTGCGATAAGCTTTTTATTCATAGTTACAGCTCCTTTGGCTTCGGGGATATATTTATGCTTTAATCTGTGAATTAAAACAAATGATTATTTATCAATTTACCATTTTAACACAAACAAACCTTAAATTCTATATATACAGAAAAAAATTAACACAATTTTTAAGGGGAAAACAGGGCAGTGATAAATCTCTGTAAAATTTGACAAAATTGACGATAAAAAAGTACAATCTATATGTAAAAAAACAATAGACAAGGGACGAAAAATCTGTTAAACTAAAGGATGAAACAGTAGGTGGGTATTTCTATAGCCATTTGACTGTAACCTAAACCAATAAATTATTTTTTTAGGAGGAGATTCCAATGAGCAAAAAATGGGTATACCTTTTTAAAGAAGGCAACGGCACAATGAGAGAGCTTCTCGGCGGTAAGGGTGCTAACCTCGCTGAAATGACCAATCTTGGCCTTCCCGTTCCTCAGGGCTTCACTATCACCACAGAAGCCTGCACACAGTATTATGAAGACGGCCGTAAGATCAACGACGAAATCGTTGCTGAGATTATGGAAAACATCGCAAAGATGGAAGAAATCACCGGCAAAAAGTTCGGCGACCTCGAGAAGCCCCTTCTCGTTTCCGTTCGTTCAGGTGCACGTGCATCCATGCCCGGTATGATGGATACAATTCTTAACCTCGGCCTTAACGAAGATGTTGTTAAGGTTATGGCTGAAAAGTCAGGCAACGAAAGATGGGCATATGACTGCTACAGAAGATTCATTCAGATGTACTCTGACGTTGTTATGGAAGTAGGTAAGAAATACTTCGAAGAGCTCATCGACAAAATGAAGGAAGACAGAGGCGTTACTCAGGATACTGAGCTTACCGCTGCTGACCTCAAAGAGCTCGCAGAGCAGTTCAAGGCTGAATACAAATCAAAGATCGGCGAAGACTTCCCCACAGATCCCAAAGAGCAGCTTATGGGTGCTGTTAAGGCAGTTTTCCGTTCATGGGACAACCCCCGTGCAAACGTTTATCGCCGTGACAACGATATTCCTTACTCATGGGGTACTGCCGTTAACGTTCAGGCAATGGCATTCGGTAACATGGGTGAGGACTGCGGTACAGGTGTTGCTTTCACACGTGATCCCGCTACAGGTGAAAAGAAGCTTATGGGTGAATTCCTTACAAACGCACAGGGTGAAGACGTTGTTGCCGGCGTAAGAACTCCGATGCCCATCGCTGAAATGGAAGAAAAGTTCCCCGCAGCTTTCAAGCAGTTCACAGAAGTTTGCGCACTTCTCGAAAACCACTATCACGATATGCAGGATATGGAGTTCACCGTTGAAAACGAAAAGCTCTATATGCTCCAGACTCGTAACGGTAAGAGAACTGCTCAGGCTGCTCTCCAGATCGCAGTTGACCTCGTAGCTGAAGGTCACAAGACAAAGGAAGAAGCAGTTGCTATGATCGATCCCAGAAACCTTGACACACTCCTTCATCCTCAGTTCGATGCCAAGGCACTCAAGGCTGCTACTCCCATCGGTAAGGGCCTCGGCGCTTCTCCCGGTGCTGCATGCGGTAAGGTAGTATTCACTGCTGAAGATGCTGAAGCATGGAACGCAAAGGGCGAAAAGGTTATCCTTGTACGTCTTGAGACCTCTCCTGAGGATATCACCGGTATGAAGGCTTCTCAGGGTATTCTTACAGTTCGTGGCGGTATGACCTCTCACGCAGCCGTTGTTGCACGTGGTATGGGTACCTGCTGCGTATCCGGCTGTCAGGAAATCGCTATGGACGAAGAGAACAAAAAGTTCGTTCTTGCAGGCAAGACCTTCACTGAAGGCTCAGAAATTTCTATCGACGGTTCAACAGGTAACATCTACGACGGTATCATCCCCACAGTAGATGCTGAAATTTCCGGTAACTTCGGAACCATCATGGGTTGGGCTGACGAATTCAGAACCCTTAAGGTAAGAACAAACGCAGATACACCCGCTGATGCTAAGAAGGCAGTTGAGCTCGGTGCTGAAGGTATCGGTCTCTGCCGTACAGAGCATATGTTCTTCGAAGCAGACAGAATCGCAGCATTCCGTGAAATGATCTGCTCCGACACAGTAGAAGAAAGAGAAGCAGCTCTTGCTAAGATTCTTCCCATGCAGCAGGGCGACTTCGAAGCACTTTACGAAGCACTTGAGGGTAACCCCGTTACCATCCGTTTCCTCGATCCTCCTCTCCACGAGTTCGTTCCCACAGAGGAAGCTGACATCGCAGCACTCGCAGCAGCACAGGGCAAAACTGTAGAAGACATCAAGAACATCATCGCTTCTCTCCACGAATTCAACCCCATGATGGGCCACCGTGGTTGCCGTCTCGCAGTAACCTATCCCGAAATCGCTAAGATGCAGACTGCAGCAGTTATCCGTGCAGCTATCAATGTAAACAAGGCACATCCTGACTGGAACATCGTTCCCGAAATCATGATTCCCCTTGCAGGCGACGTTAAGGAGCTTAAGTTCGTTAAGAAGTTTGTAGTAGAGACTGCTGACGCTGAAATCGCAGCAGCAGGCGCAGACCTCAAATACGAGGTTGGTACCATGATCGAAATTCCCAGAGCAGCTCTTACTGCTGACGAAATCGCTAAGGAAGCTGACTTCTTCTGCTTCGGTACAAACGACCTTACCCAGATGACCTTCGGCTTCAGCCGTGACGACGCAGGTAAGTTCCTCGATGCATACTACGATGCAAAGATCTTCGAAAACGATCCCTTCGCAAAGCTCGACCAGACAGGTGTCGGCAAGCTTATGGAAATGTCCATCAAGCTTGGTAAGCCCGTAAACGCTAAGCTTCACTGCGGTATCTGCGGTGAACACGGCGGTGATCCCACATCCGTTGAGTTCTGCCACAAGATTGGCCTCGACTATGTATCCTGCTCACCCTTCCGTGTGCCCATCGCAAGACTTGCTGCAGCTCAGGCAGCTATTGCAAATAAGTAATCTGTTAGTTGAAACAGTTTCAGCCCGTCGATTCCGACGGGCTGTTTTTATGTGGGAGTAATTGCGACACAGGCAGCTATTGCCGATGGCAGGAAATAAGAACCCCACCCGTTAACCAAATCAAAGATTTGGAACGGGTACCCGGGAACCTTGTTGCTGACGCAATAATCTTCACTCAGTTCGCTGAATTCACT
>SVPD01000059.1 GCA_015066045.1 Oscillospiraceae bacterium | reverse complement strand
CGCTCCGAAGATGTATGATTATACCTCGAGAGGGCGAAAAAACGTCTAAAAAAGCAAATATTTATTATATGCAACACCATATTATTCCGTAAAACAATTAAAACAGATGTGTTTTATAAGTCAGAAGTAACTTAAACACATCTGTTTTTGTTTTGCTTTTTGGTCTGTGCTTAGTGCAATAGCCCCGTATGTTTATTTTATAATGAAAATATATTTGTCTCCTGACCAAAAATCGGCTTCGTATTCAAGCTCGATTAATTCAGCATCGGTGGGGACCTCATAATATACAGTGGCATCAGTTAATTTTCTGCCTGCTGAAATTGATGTGAGAACAGGATCAGAATAGTCGTCAACATAGTAGAAGCTTTCACATTTAACGCCGTCAGCGTAGCAATCAAAGCCGTTGAGCGATATATCTGTTTCTGATATGTTTTCGAAATCAAAAACTGCCTGAACTATCTTGTGACCACTTTTGATATCTGCATATTGGGAATATTTTTTGAAATCCGTATTACAGCTTTTGTAAATGATTTTGACCTCACTATTTGTGACTGTTGAGCCTACTTCGATTTTGTCGGTTGCGGCAGCTGTTGTTTCAGCTTCTTTGGAATCGTTTGTTTCGTTTACCGATTCGCTAACTCCCGCTTCGTCGGTTGGTGTTTCTACAGTAGGCTCGGATGAGCCGGCTGATGCTATTGCAATAAACAGTACAATTACAATAGCTATGATTATCCATTTCTTTTTGTTGCTTTTCTTTTTTTCGTTTTCCATATTTGAAAACCTCCTTAACTTTATTAGATTAATATTAACACATATGTATTCGGAAGTCAAGAAAAATTATCACATATGTATTCAAATGAACACATATGTGATACTTAATCGACGAATTCTATCATACACTATAGCTGAGGTGATGATATGTTTGAACCGATGCTTGATTCAAAAATTGTTGGTGAAACCATTGCGGTAGCACGAAAAAGAAAAGGAATAAGTCAGGATGTTTTAAGCGGTCTTGCAGGGATTGGCAGAACTCATTTGAGTGCTATTGAAAGAGGAGAAAGAAAGCCTACGCTTGAAACGCTTTACAGAATTTCCTTAGCACTTGATATGAAAATGAGCGATATTGTAATTATGATAGAAGATAAAATGTGATTATTTGACTATTCTGATTTTTATGCTATAATTTCATAAAGGAAAAAACAACAAAAAGGAGAACGCTATGAAATACATAACCCCCTTTAACACACAAGAAAAAATCTCACAGGTCGCACTTGGTTGTATGCGAATAGGCGACAAAAGCGATAAGGAAATGGATTTCTACCTTAATAATGCCGTGGAGCTCGGCTTCAATTATTTCGACCACGCAGACATTTACGGCAGAGGAAGGTGCGAAGAGGTTTTCGGTGCGGCACTTAAAAGAAATCCCGACCTTAAGGATAAAATCTTCCTTCAGACCAAATGCTCAATTGTACCGGGAAAAATGTACGACTTTTCGAAGGAGCATATAATTTCATCCGTTGACGGCTCGCTGAAAAGGCTCGGCCTCGAGAGAGTGGAAACGCTTCTTTTACACCGTCCCGACCTGCTTATGGAGCCCGATGAGGTGGCAGAAGCCTTTGACGAGCTGGAAAAGGCAGGCAAGGTAAAATACTTCGGTGTGTCAAATCACAGTCCTATGCAGATTGAGCTTCTGAAAAAGAGCGTGAAGCAGCCGCTTCTCTTTAATCAGATGCAGCTTTCCGTAACCAATGCCGCTATGGTAGCCAGCGGTGCCAATGTAAACCTTCCTAATGCTGACGGTGTGAACTATGACGGCTATCTCCGTGACTATTGCCGACTTAATAATATAACCGTTCAGCCCTGGTCGCCCCTGCAGTACGGCTTTATCGAGGGCAGCTTCCTTAAAAATAAAAAGTACAAGGATTTGCATAAGGTTATAGACGAGGTGGCTGAAAAGTACGGCATTACCGACACGGGCGTAGCCATAGCGTGGCTTTTACGTCTTCCCGAAAAAATGCAGCCTATAGTCGGATCCACTAATCCCGACCGTATAAGGGCAGTAGCCGAGGCGGCTGACGTGACTCTTTCCCGTGAGGATTGGTACAGGATTTATCTTGCCGCAGGATATAAGCTGCCGTAAATCTCTCTTAAAATGATGCTTGTCTCTCCTGAAAGGAGAGGTGGATTTGCCGTAGGCAAAGACGGAGAGGTTAATTCTTAAGATTTCCTTAATTTGACCGTAAGACTATTGCCTTGCGGTCTTTTTAAGTGATAAACTTAAGAAGGAAAAAGGATGGTGACACTATGAAAAAAGCAGTAAAAACCGCTGCCACCGTATGCGGTGTGCTTCTTTTAGGTAACGGACTTCTGATGTCTCTTATCGCAAATTTCAATATCGGTCTTCTGCCCGTGTACGGACTCGGAGCGGTGCTGACGGCCTACGGTGTTTTCTTTTACAGGATAAAAAAGAGGGTTGTTCTTGATGTGCTTATTAGTGTGGGGCTGTCTGTCCTGATAGTATTCGGTAGCTTTCTGGGTATTTTCGGCGGCAACGACACGGCGGATTACACGGAAGAGACGGTTATCGTTCTCGGCTGCGGCATAAGAGGGGAGAGAGTGAGCGTAGGTCTCGCCAAAAGACTCGATAAGGCTTATGAATATCACACGAAAAACCCCGATGCGGTTATTATCTGTTCGGGCGGTCAGGGCCCGCAGGAGGATATACCGGAGGCGCTCGCCATGAAGCGTTATCTTGTCGAAAAGGGAGTGCCCGAGGAGAAGATAATAATGGAGGACAAATCAACCTCCACCATAACGAATTTCAGAAACTCTTATGCGATTATGACAGAAAAGGGTATGTCAACCTCCTCTGTGGTTTTCGTCACTAACGGCTATCACGTTTACCGTTCCTCCCGGTATGCAAAGAACGAAGGCTTCCTTGAAGCGTCACATCTGGGAACAGATATAATATGGTACACGGTGCCGATGAACTATATGAGAGAAATGCTCGCCATAGTCAAAATGTGGGTAATAGACCAACGCTCCCCACAGACAATATGACAAAAAAACACCGCAGACTGAATCTGCGGTGTAAAATTTTATCTTGCCCTAATCAGAAAAGAATGATAAGGAACTGTGACACAAGCACTACTGCGATAAGTGCGATGGGATAGGTGGAGGCATAAGCCGCTGCCACATCCTCTGTGCCTGCCGTGCCGATGAGAGTACCGAGAGCGGGAGTGGAGGTCATACCGCCGGTGATGGAGCCAAGGTTGTTGAGAAGGCTGAGCTTGAGCACATACTTGGCGAAAAGATAGCCGATGATGAGGGGAAGGAGTGTCATCACGATACCGTAAACGAAGTACATAGCATCGAAGTTTTCCACAAATTCAGCACCGCCGGGGATACCTGCACCGACGAGGAAGAGAACGAGACCGAGCTCACGGAAAAGCTTGAGAGTGCTCTGCTCGGGCATAATGCTGATTTTTCCGACACGGCCGAAGTGTCCGAGCACCAGACTCGATAAAAGGCAACCGCCTGTAGTGGTGAGGGAGAAGCAGGTGCCGTCAAGACCTGCGGAGGACAGAGGAATTTTAATCTGACCGAGAAGTGAGCCGATAATAGCGGCAAGAGAGAAGGCGGCGATACCCATGTGGTCGATGTGGAAAAGCTTACCTGTATAGGCCTTCTTTTCAGAGTCTGCCTTGACTACGAGCTTCGCACGCTCCTCGTCCATGTTTGCCTTTGTGAGCTTGGGGATAATCTGAACGAAGAGAACCACGCCGATAACACCGAAGATGTAAGCGATACCGTGGCCTACGGAAACGAGAGCCTGATATTCCTCTGCTACGGTAGCTTTAGCGGCAGAGAATGCAGGAGTGGAGGTAAGTGAGCCTGAAAGAAGACCTACTATCATAGCTACGAAGCCGTCCTGATCAGTGATGGAGCCGCCATAGCCTATTACCTCACCCATAGCGATACAGCCTGCTGCAGAGAGACCGCCGGCGAGAATGATGATGAGACCTAAAAGAACATAGGATTTGAAGTTTCTTTTGAAATTGCCGAAGAATTTGGGGCCTGCGATGAAGCCTACAGATGTTACGAAAAGAACGAGGCCGAGAGATTCGATAAGTGAAAGGCCTGCGCTGAAATCGTAGGGCTTAGAGGAAAGAGCAAAAACTAACTGTCCGTCTGCGTTTACGCTGAAAGCAAGTGCACCGAGTATAAGCGCAACAATGAATACGCCGGCATCACCCAGAGACACACCCTTGACTGTGATTCTGCCCAGTGCATAACCGCCGAAGAGAACGGCAAAGACAACTAAAAGCAGGGTTGAGATGTTACTGATAGAGATAACTCCGCCTAAGAAACTCATAATTGAGACCTCCGATATTTTATTATTATTTTAGTACGGTATATCGTTTTTTTACCTCGATTATTTTATCATCTGTACCGAAAAAAGACAAGAATAAAACTATACAAACATAACAAAAATTACTATAAGGTTTTGTTGAATAAGTATAGGTAATATTGGCTATACGGAAATAAAGCCGACTGAATAAAAAAATGAAAAAACTTCGGAAAAACACTTGACATTTTATGCTCCGATGTGTATAATATCACTTGTTCGTTGCGGAATTGTGTAAGGGTAGCACAGCAGACTCTGACTCTGTTTGTCTGGGTTCGAATCCTAGTTCCGCAGCCAAAATTAACGCCTAAAAAGGCAACAAACCTTGAAACCCCTTGATTTTACAAGGGGTTTCGGTGTTTTTTATGACTCAAAAATAGTGTTTCGTTTTATGACAACAAAATAGCTGTTTTTGAGGCCTGTGGGGATATGAACTCGTACATATCCAATAATTTAATATAAACATAATTTTAAGATCGATTTTTTCAAGATTAAAGACTGAAAATATCGGTCTTTTTTTATTGCTATTCAATATCCCTATATTTCTTCGGGCTCATACCGAACTGCCTTGCGAATATCCTGTGGAAATAGCTTTTGTTTTCATAGCCCACAGCCTTTGAAATCTCGTCAACTCCTATTTTTGTGTTTTTTAACAGATATGCTGCCTGAGACAGTCTTTTATCCTGCAAAAGCTCGGTGTATGTCTTGCCCGTCTGATTTTTTATTTCGTGGCTGAGCCAATAAAAATCATAATGCAGCAGCTTTGCCGCCTCGGTAAGGCTGCTGTTTTTGTAGTTTTCTTCTATGTATTTGAAAATCTGAAGTATAGCTGCTTCTTCTTTTGACTGATAAGTAAGCTTGTCCGTATGATTGAGCAGCTGCATAAAAAGAAGTCCCATAGTCGTCTGGTTGATATTTCTTTTGTTGGATGCATTGCTTGTAAATGTCCACAAAAGATTTTCAATAAGATTCTGCACGGGGAGAACATCGGAAACCTTAAAGTGCAGATAACCCGGGTTTTCTTCTTTGAAAAGCGACTCAATAAGGAACTTTTTTAAAGGCGTCTCTTCGGCACCTAACATTTCAAGTGTTTTGTCGAAAAACTGAGGAAGAATGATAAAATTTACGGCTATATCATTGCCTGATGCAGGTAGAATTTCCTGCTTTGCATTCTGGCCGAGGAAAAGAAGCTCTCCTTCTGAAAGGTCAATGGTTTTACCGTTTATGATATGAGTAGTCTTGCCTGTGCACATATAAACCACTTCAACAAAATTGTGGGTGTGCTCGGGAAAGTGAATGAATCTTGTGTGGGTTCTGATTGTAATGAGCTTTCCGTCCTTGAGAAGCTTTCTCGAAGAAATAATATTATCGTCATTTTCTGTATAAATACTGCTGTCTACTGTGCTTCTGCCGTCGAGTATTGCCTGCTCTTCATCGGTTACGGGAATAAGCTCTTTCAGAATTTCACGGTTTATCATATAATCACCTCTGTGAGATTATACATTTTTACGGTGTGAAAATCAATACAAATAAGGATACTTTTTTAAGCAAATAAGGACCTTTAAAACACAGATACTTAGTGATATTATTATAATGAATTATTGTGAGGAGTATTTTTGTATCAAGATTAAGGGGAACAGACGGATGAACACTTATTATTTAGCTATTGACATCGGAGCATCCTCAGGCAGACATATTCTCGGATATATTGAAAAAGGCAAACTGAGCCTTGAAGAAATATACCGGTTTGACAACAACATAAAAAATGAAAACGGTACTCTCATATGGGATACAGATAGCCTTTTTGCCCGAGTGAAAGCAGGTATAAAAAAGTGCAGGGAAATCGGAAAAATCCCGAAAACAATCGCCATTGATACATGGGGCGTAGATTATGTGCTTCTTGACGAAAGCAAAAATGAAATTCTTCCTGCGGTGTCCTACCGTGACGGGAGAACAACCGAAGCTATAAAAGAGGTAAATGAAATAATCTCTCAGGCAGAGCTTTATTCACGAACGGGCATACAGAAGCAAAGCTTCAACACAATCTATCAGCTTTACTGTGACAAGAAAAGCGGAAAGCTGAGTAATGCAAAGCATTTTATGATGATGCCTGAATATCTTTCTTTCAAGCTTACGGGTGAAATTCGAAACGAATACACAAATGCAACCACTACTAACCTCGTTAATGCTGAAAATAAGCAGTGGGATAAAGAAATACTCGATACTCTCGGCATACCGTATGAAATATTTTGCTCTCTCTCACTTCCGGGTACAGTTGTGGGTAGCTTCACAGAGCGGGTTAAAAATGAAGTCGGCTTTGACAGTACGGTCATTCTCTGTCCTTCTCACGATACGGCTTCTGCCGTTGCGGCTTGTCCCGTTGACAGTGAAAGTGTATATATTTCTTCGGGTACGTGGAGTCTTATCGGCACAGAGAATCCTGTCCCCGTACTCAGTGAAAAGGCTTTTGAAGCTAACTTTACCAATGAGGGAGGAATTGAATATCGCTTCCGTTTCCTTAAAAACATTATGGGTATGTGGCTGTTTCAGAATATCCGCAGAAACATAAACAAGGAGCTTACCTATGATGAAA
>SVPD01000014.1 GCA_015066045.1 Oscillospiraceae bacterium | reverse complement strand
TACGGAATAATATGGTGTTGCATATAATAAATATTTGCTTTTTTAGACGTTTTTTCGCCCTCTCGAGGTATAATCATACATCTTCGGAGCGAAGAAAACGCCTTCTGCATCTTACTGCAACAGCCCCCTTGTTTTTTATTGTATATCAGGTTCCCGAGCACAAAGTGTGAGAGTTTTATTTCTCCGTCTGCGTAAGCATACTCAGTAAATTAAGGAAAAAGCCTCTTGTTTTATTTTTGTCTGCCAGAAGGCCTACTGTCTGTCCGTGGTCACCCTTTATGGCCGGCATAATGTTCCATACTCCCTTTTCGGGGCTTCCGTCGAAATCCTTTCCGGGCTCGTCGAAGGGGTTTTTGGCTGAGGGAACATTTACCAGTCCGTCATTTTCGTGCCATTCCTCGCTGAAGGCGATGCCGTATTCATCCTCTGACGGGAAGCTGATGGTGGCGATAAGTCTGCCGAAAAGCTTCAGCAGGGGGAATTTCATATATTTAGTGGAAAATTCTTCTCCCGGAGCACCGCTGGCATAGTAGCAGAAATAGTAGATGTTTTTACTGATTTCTATCTTCTCGTTAAGCTCCATAGCACCGCTGAAGGAAAGGTCACGGAGAATATGATCATCACTGTCACGGACTCTGTTTACGGCAGTAAAGATTTTATCAGGCTTTTTTTCTCCCTTGAGAGGAGTCAGCCCGAACTGCTCCATCTGAGCATCGACCAGCCTGCCGTACATCGGTGTTCTTCCGAATAGACTTACTGCCAGATTCGTGCCTCTTCCCATAGTGTGAATGAGGTTTTTTTCCTCGGCTAATTTGAAAAGGAGAGTACCGTTATTCGGTGAGCAAAGAGTGGTAACGCTGACGATAAGCCTTTCATTACCGCCGACGAAAAGGGGTGAAATGTCGTTTTCGTCTGTTGCCTGTCTTTCCTCCTCGTCACCGTAGGTCAGCAGATGGGCCAGAAGCCTCACTACCTGACCGCCGTGGCTATGACCGATGAGATGAATGCTTCTATCGCCGAAGCCGTAGAAAAGAGGCTCTTCGTATTTTCTGCCGAAGCGGTCGTGATTTCTCTTTTCAGAGTGTGCCTTTCCGTAATCCACTCTCGTGCCCGTCAGCTGGGCATAAAGCTCGCAGGCATTGTCCCAGGCGCTGGATATGGGACCGACAGAGGCGGCATAGCATTCGTAGTCGCACTCACGGAGAAAGCTGAGAAGACTTCCCGTAGTGGCGCCCCAGTAGGGGACAGTCCTGTTTATTCCTGTCAGGTCGCCCCATCCGAACATACCGTGAACGAAAACGAAGGGACTTGAGTTTCTTTTTTTCATAACGGTCACCCCTTTTACGGTGTTTGTTTGATTTTTATTTTACACCTCTTCGGCATTCAAATCAACAATTTGTATATTAAGAATTATTATTTTAAAAAATGATTTGTCATTTGTGTGAATTGACAAAGGTAGTAGCTTTTTATATAATGGTTGCAGAATATTTAAAAGGAGATGGTGAAATGAATGGCGCAAATAAAGGAATGAATATGTCGTCGCTGCTGAATCTTACTCTTACGGCTGTTTTCCTTGCTATCATTATCGTAATGAGCTTTACTCCCGTCGGATATCTGAAAATGGGTGCCGTAGAAATCTCACTTTTAGCCATTCCCGTGGCTATGGGCGCAGCACTTTTAGATGTGGGAGGCGGTGCATTTTTAGGCTTAGCCTTCGGTGTGACGAGTCTTATACAGTGCTTCGGTATGAGTGCCTTCGGTACGGCGCTTATGGGTATAAATCCCGCTCTTACAGTTATCCTTTGTATCGTTCCCCGTGTTCTCGTAGGTATGGCTTCTGCTCTGGTTTATAAGGCGCTGAAAAATAAAAACGTTCAGCCTAATGTATCCTCACTTATCTCTTTTCTCACTGCGGCAGTAGTAAATACCGTTCTTTTCGTAGGCCTGTTTATAGCCTTTTTCGGAAATTCTGACTTTTATTCAGGGCTTGAAACGCAGTTTGCCACTACGGGTGTAGTCGCTTTCTTTGCAGCCTTCGTGGGTGTAAACGGTATCGTCGAGGCAGTAGCAAGTGCGCTGGTCGGCGGAGCTTTAGGCTCGGTAATAAAGAGAATCGAAAAGCAGAAAGTGGGACTTTCGAAAAGATGAAATGTAAGGGGCTGAAAACAGTCCCTTTTTATATTTTATTGACTTAATTTTTAAAATAAAGTATTCTTATGAAAGAGGTGATATTATGCTTAATAAAGATTTATACAATATGATATTTAAAAGGAAGTCCTTTCACATTTTTCGTAATGTAGGAAACGAAAAGATAAACGAAGAGGAAATAAAAGATGTTTATGAGGCTTACGAGGGATTTTCTTCACTTAACCCCGAAATAAAAACAAAGATTAAAATAGTTCCTAACGATAAGGTCACAACCAAAAGAGGACAGGAAATGTGCATCCTTCTTTACAGTGAAAAGAAGGATGGTTATCTGCAGAATATAGGTTACCTCGGTCAGCAGTTAGACCTTTATCTCGTATCTAAGAATATAGGGACACTCTGGTTCGGTATAGGAAAAACCGAAGAAATCTGTGACGGACTCGATTATGTGATTATGTTTGCCGTTAAAAAGGTATCTGATCCGAAGAAATACCGTAAGGATATGTTCAAAAGTAAAAGAAAAGATGTCGATGAAATATGGTCGGGCGAATATTTGAATAGAGTTACGGATATTGTAAGATTTGCACCCAGTGCCTGTAACAGTCAGCCGTGGAAGGTGGTAAACGATGGCGGAACACTCAGGGTTTACCGCTATAAAAAAGAGGGCAAAAGAGGAATTATGCCTGCCGACAAGGTAAGCTTTTATAACAGAATAGACATAGGAATATTTATGTGCTTTATGGAGCTTTGCATGGAAAAAGAGGGGATAACCTATGAAAGAAGGCTTTTCTCTGATGAAGGTAAGGATGATACATTTACTCTGAACGCTGAGTATGAAATAAGGTGAGGGGCGAAGCCGCCGTATACGGCGCCCCGTGCCCCCGAGGGCACGGGGGACGGCATAAATGCCGTGCTTCGCCCCGCCTTACCAGTTACCGCCACAAAAAAATAAGGGGCTATCGCAGTAAGATGCAGAAGAAGTATGCTTATACTTCAAGAGGGCAAAAAAACGTCTGAGAAAGCAAATGTTTGTTATATGTAACGCCATATTATTCCATATAATAATTAAAACAGATGTGTTAAAGTCTAAAAAAACTTAAACACATCTGTTTTTTTGCTTTGCTTTTTGGCCTGCGCTTAGTGCGACAAGCCCTTTTGCTTTGCTGAATTATTTGTTATACATAGGTCTTGCCTTGTATGATGTGTGGAGAAGCTTATGAGCCTTATGGCTGTTGGGCTCGCCGAGGAATTCAGCATAGATGGTCTTAACGTCTTCGTTTTCGTGGCTCTTTCTGGAGGGACGGTTTACGTCGTTCTGATAAAGAGCAGCAGCACGAAGAGCCTTAAGGTCTGTGAAGTTACGGGTGGTAGCATCCTGTACGGGCTGACCGCCGCCGTTGATGCATCCGCCGGGACAACCCATGATTTCGATGAAGGTATAGTCAGCAGTGCCGTCCTTAACCTTTTCCATGAGAGCCTTGGCATTCTTTGTGCCGCTGGCGATAGCTACCTTGACATCAAGGTCACCGAGCTTGTAGGAGGCTTCCTTGATGCCTTCCATACCACGTACATCGTGGAACTCGGGATTTTCGAGGCTTTCACCTGTGATAACCTCAGCAGCAGTACGGAGAGCAGCTTCCATAACACCGCCGGTAGCGCCGAAGATAACGGCAGCACCTGTACCCTGACCGAGAGGAGCATCGCAGCCTTCGTCGGGAAGAAGTGCGAAGTTGATGCCTGCTGAATTTATCATTCTGCCGAGCTCTCTGGTGGTGAGTACATAGTCCACGTCAGCGTAGCCGCTGGCATCCATAGTGTCTCTGCCGCATTCGAACTTTTTAGCAGTACAGGGCATAATAGCTACTGAAACGATATCCTTGGGATCGATGCCGTTCTTTTCAGCGTAGTAGGTTTTGATAACTGCGCCCTGCATCTGCATGGGAGATTTACAGGTGGAAAGATGGTCGAGCTCTGTGGGGAAGTAGTGTTCACAGTATTTGATCCAGCCGGGTGAGCAGGAAGTAATCATAGGAAGAACGCCGCCGTTCTTAACTCTGTCGAGAAGCTCTGTAGCCTCTTCCATAATGGTAAGGTCAGCACCGAAGTTGGTGTCGAATACCTTGTCGAAGCCGAGACGGCGAAGAGCAGCAAACATTTTACCGGTAACATCGGTGCCTACGGGCATACCGAAGCATTCACCGAGAGTAGCACGGATAGCGGGAGCAGCCTGAACTACTACATACTTGCTTTCGTCATTGATAGCCTCGAATACCTTAGCGGTGTCATCCTTTTCATAGATAGCACCTACAGGACAGTTAACGATACACTGACCGCAGGAGATACATGATGTGGTGTCAAGACCGAGCTCAAAGGGTGAGCCGATGTGAGTGTCGATACCGCGGGCATTAGCGCCGATAACGCCGATGCTCTGGTTGTTACATGCAGCTACGCAGCGACGGCAGAGGATACATTTATTGTTATCTCTTACCATGTGAGCAGCTGAGTAGTCGAGCTCGTAAACGGGCTTGAAGCCGTCGTATTTGTCCTCTGTTTCTACGCCGTATTCCTTGCAAAGCTTCTGAAGCTCGCAGTTACCGCTTCTGATACAGCTGAGACATTTTCTTTCGTGAGTGGAAAGAATGAGCTCTAAAGTGGTTTTTCTGGCCTTACGTACCTTTTCACTGTTTGTGAAAATTTCTGTGCCGTCTCTTTCGATGGGGAATACACAGGCGGCAACGAGGCTTCTGGCACCCTTCACTTCTACTACGCAGAAGCGGCAGGCACCGATTTCGTTGATTTCCTTGAGGAAGCAGAGGGTGGGGATTTCGATACCTACCTGTCTTGCTGCTTCGAGGATTGTAGTACCGTAAGGTACGCTGCAAGGCATACCGTTAATTTTGATATTAAGCATATTTTCCATTTTTGCGTACCTCCTTATTTCTTAATGATAGCTTTGAATTTACAGGAATCCATACATACGCCGCACTTGATGCACTTTGATGTATCGATGGTGTGAGCTTCCTTTACTGCACCGGAGATAGCACCTACGGGACACTTCTTAGCGCAGAGGGTACAGCCCTTACACTTGTCAGCCTCGATGGAGAATGAAAGGAGATCCTTACATACGCCGGCAGGACATTTCTTATCCACTACGTGAGCTACATATTCGTCACGGAAGAATTTGAGAGTGGAAAGAACCGGGTTGGGAGCAGTCTGGCCGAGACCGCAGAGAGAGTTTTCCTTGATGTAGTAGCAGAGCTCTTCGAGCTTGTCGATGTCCTCAAGAGTACCCTTGCCGGATGTGATCTTATCGAGGATTTCGAGAAGTCTTCTGGTACCTACACGGCAGGGAGTACATTTACCGCAGGATTCGTCAACTGTGAAGTCGAGGAAGAACTTGGCGATGTCAACCATACAGTTGTCCTCGTCCATTACGATGAGACCGCCGGAGCCCATCATGCAGCCGATAGCGGTGAGGTTATCGTAGTCGATGGGAGTGTCTATAAGGTGAGCGGGAATACATCCGCCGGAGGGGCCGCCTGTCTGAGCAGCCTTGAATGCCTTACCGTTAGGAATGCCGCCGCCGATTTCATAGATAACGTCACGGAGAGTGGTGCCCATGGGAACCTCTACGAGACCTGTGTTTGTAATTTTACCGCCGAGAGCGAAAACCTTGGTACCCTTTGATCTTTCGGTACCCATTGAAGCAAACCAGTCAGCACCGTTACGGATGATAGCGGGAATGTTTGCGAAGGTTTCTACGTTGTTTTCGGTGGTGGGCTTACCGAAGAGACCTTTTACTGCGGGATAGGGAGGACGGGGTCTGGGCTCGCCTCTGTTACCCTCGATGGAGGTCATAAGAGCGGTTTCCTCACCGCATACGAAGGCACCTGCACCGAGCTTTACGAAAAGGTCGAAGTCAAAGCCTGAGCCGAAGATATTCTTACCGAGAAGTCCCATTTCTCTGGCCTGATTGATAGCGATCTGTAAGCGTGCTACGGCGATGGGATATTCGGCACGGACATAGATGTAGCCTTCGGTAGCACCTGTGGCATAGCCGCAGATGGCCATAGCCTCGATGATGCAGTGGGGATCGCCCTCGAGCACGGAACGGTCCATGAATGCACCCGGGTCACCCTCGTCGGCGTTACATACTACATATTTCTGATCAGCCTTGTTAGCAGCCGTGAAGCTCCATTTGAGACCGGTGGGGAAGCCGCCGCCGCCTCTGCCTCGCAGGCCGGAATCCTTTACTATCTGGATAACCTGCTCGGGAGTGAGCTGAGTGAGACATTTACCGAGAGCCTGATAGCCGTCGTAAGCGATGTATTCGTTGATGTCTTCGGGGTTGATAACACCGCAGTTGCCCAGAGCAACTCTCTTCTGCTTTTTGTAGAAGTTGGTGTCGTTAAGGCCTTTGATTTCGTCGGGGGTTACTGTTTCCTTGTAAAGAAGACGGGTAACCATACGGCCTTTGAGAAGGTGTTCCTCTACGATTTCGGGAACGTCCTCTACCTTAACCTCTGAGTAGAAGCAGCCTTCGGGATAAACGATCATAATGGGACCGAGAGCACAGAGACCGAAGCAGCCGGTACGGATAACCTGTACTTCGTTTTCGAGGCCTTTTGCTTTAAGCTCGGCTTCCATTGTTTCGATGATTTTCTGTGAATTTGAAGAGGTACAGCCGGTACCGCCGCAAACAAGCACATGTGAACGATACATTTATACTTCCTCCTTATTTAGCGATAGCGCCAACGGTGTATTCCGCTACGGGATTACCGTTTACGAGATGGTCTACAACGATTCGGGCGACCTTTTCTTCAGTAAGCTGAACATAGGTTACCTTTTCCTTGCCGGGAACCATAACCTCGGCGATGGGCTCATACTGGCACATACCGATGCAGCCTGTCTGAGCTACGGTAACATTTGTAAGGTTACGCTTTGCGGTTTCTTCTACGAATTTATTCATTACAGGTCTTGCACCTGCTGCGATACCGCAGGTAGCCATACCGACGACAACTCTGGTGAGTTCGGTAGAATCGTCACGTGCGGTAAGGTTAGCCTTGGCAGCATCTCTTAATGCCATAAGTTCTTCGAGAGTTTTCATTAATTTACACCTCCGTAAGTTGTTTCGTGTTTTCAGTTATATAGTCTTTGAGCCAAGCGGTGATGCTCGGTTCATTAAGGGGAACATCGCCTAAAATTTCTTTAAGCTGCCGTGTGTCAAGAGTAAAGGAACGCCCGTCGATCTGTCTGGTATAAACGAAATCGATATGAAGATTCATCGTCACCAGCGTCAGCACCGTGGAGCACATATCACCTATGGGGGTGAAGTCCAGATGGTCGGTGCAGAAACGGGCAGTGGTCTTCGTGCCCTTGCCGAGGGTGCTTTCGATGTCAAAGGAGCCTCCGGTCATTTCCGCCGCCATTCTGAAAAGAGGAATGCCCATTCCTACCTTTCTCGTGGTTCTGGTGGTGAAAAAGGGATCTCTTACACTTGCGAGCTGCTCGGGTGTCATACCCTTGCCGTCGTCACTTACCGAAATTTCCAGCGTATTTGTCCTCGTATCTTCGATAAGCTCTATCTTTATCAGTGAGGCCTCAGCCCTGACTGAATTCTGAGCTATGTCGAGTACATTGAGAGAAAGCTCCCGCATCAGTTCATATATTTGTCGAGAATGCCCTTAACGTCCTTGGCGGTGATTTTACCGTAAACGTCGTCATTGACCGTAAGAACGGGAGCGAGACCGCATGCACCGATGCAGCGGCAGGCTGTAAGGGAGAATTTTCCGTCGGCGGTGCATTCGTCTGCGCCGATGCCGAGCTGGGCGGAAAGCTCATCAAAAATTTCCTGAGCAGCTTTAACGTAGCAGGCAGTACCGAGACAAACGGAGATAGCGTATTCACCCTTGGGAGAAAGAGCAAACTGAGCGTAGAATGTAGCAACGCCGTAAACCTTTTCGAGGGGTACGTTCATGCCGTCTGCAATCTTCTGCTGAACTTCAAAGGGAAGATAGCCGTAAATTTCCTGTGCTACCTGCATAACGTGCATAAGCATGCTATTGTCTCCCGTGCATTCAGCGATAACTGCATCGAGCTTCGCAGCCTGTTCAGGTGTGTCCTTGAACGGGATTGTGCTGATTTTCTTAAGCATTGACTTTTGTCCTCCTTTAAACGGATTTTCCGTTAATTTTTGTAAGATGCGGCTTTTTTCTTACGAACAGAAAAAGTCACAATAATCCATACTGTTAAATGATAACATATTCTGCACGAAAAATCTACTGAATTTTCAATTTTAATAGGGCATTTTTCGGTTTTTCTATTTTCAACAAAAAACGCCTTTTATTTTTTGTTAAATTAAACAATTAAACTATTTATTTCCCCTGTTTTTAATAGGAATTAAGCAGCTTTTAAGGGTTTTGAGCGATGAAAAAACGCTTTCTGTTATGCACAAAAAAAGACACTTGATTTTGTGAAAAAGAACGAAGTTGAAAAAGGGAAAAACTGCTTCTATTGACTTTTGAAAATCATAAGGTATAATGAAAAAGATGTACGGCTTATGTACGCCGTAAATATATTTTTGAAAGGAATAAAATTATGAAAACTTTTAAAAGAACGTTCAGTCTTTTACTCGCTTTTTTAATGGCGTTTTCCGTGTGTACGGTGGCCCTCGCTGCCGAGGATGCAGCTGCGGCTGATGCAGAGGGAAGCGTTGCTTTTACCGCTGAGGATTTTCTTACCGTAAAGGGCAGAAAAATGTATAACCGGAGGGGCGAAGAGGTTCAGCTCAAGGGCGTGAATATCGGTGCCTGGCTTGTCCGTGAAAACTGGCTTAATCCCGACGATGTGGATGTCGAATATAAGGATAAGCTTACTGAGGAGCAGCAGAAAAACTACTGGGGTACCTTATATGAGGACCTTACACAGGAGCAGAAGGCCGTATTTGATCCCTATTACGGTAAAGATTATGACGGCGAAATGATCTATGATGTATTGGAAAAGCGCTTCGGCAGAGAAAAGGCTCAGGAGCTTCTCAATATCTTCTATGATAACTGGTTCACCGAGTGGGATCTTGATAACATCAAAGCCCTCGGCTTTAACTGTATCCGTGTTCCCTTCTGGTACAGAAACTTCTATTATGATGACAAGGGAACCAAAATCCTCGACGAAAACGGTGAATGGGATTTCTCACGCCTTGACTGGGTAGTAGAGGAATGCACCGAGAGAGGCCTTTATGTTATTCTTGATATGCACGGTGCGGTAGGCTCTCAGAGTGATGCTCCCCATAGCGGACGTGCCTATCAGGGTGCTCAGCTGATGGAAAACAGTGAAAGAGGCGAGGAATACCGCAGACTGACCTGCGAGCTCTGGACCGCTATAGCTGACAGATTTAAGGATAGCCCCGCAGTGGCTATGTACGATCTTCTCAATGAGCCTATGTGCGATGTAAGCTGCACTGAAATCAGAAGAAGAATCAATAACGAAAAGATATATGACCTTCTTTACGATACAGTCCGTGAGGTGGACAGTGAGCACATCATTACCATGGAGGCTATCTGGACAGGCTTCGCTCTTCCCTATAGCTTTATGAGAGGCTGGGATAACGTGGTATATCAGGTTCATTTCTATAATAACTCTGACTTTATCTTTAACTTCTTCCTTCTTCTCACCATGGCCATCCATCCCAATGTGCCTCTTATGGTAGGTGAATTCTATCCCCACGAAAAAACCACATGGGAAAACTGCTTCTCCACCATGAATAAGCTCAATTACAGCTGGATGCTCTGGACCTATAAGGCCACGGGCGATAAAATGTGGAAATCAGACTGGTGCATGTACGGCTCAAGGGACGGCTTCTACAGAGCCAAGATTTTCAGCGGCACCTATGAGCAGATAGCAGAAGCATGGAGTGCTGAAAGACTTAACACACAGACAGGCTTCCAGGATACAGGCCATTACGCAAACAACGTAGCCGCTCACCTCGGCTGAGAACTGAAAATATAATGACCGGCGAAAGTGCTCGCCCTGTAAGATTGCTTTTCAGATACTGTGTAACCTCTTTCGGGTTACACAGTTTTTTTAGGCAGGACTGCCCGGGAATAACACATCTTTTAATGTAAACAAAAAGCAGAGTTGAAATCTGCTGTATTTTATGGTACAATATTTTGAAATATAGTAAAAACTGCCACCGGGTAGTGTAATGCTGAAGGCATTCGTTTACGCATCGTTAGGTCTTTGAAGATGTGTACACGGATGTTTCTTTTTTAGGAGGGCTTTATTTGAAAAATTACTTTTCAAAATCTGAAATCATTTTATGGTGTTCTTCGGTGATATTGATTATTTTTTCTTTTGCGATTTTTGACAAAGAAAATTATTTTACAGTAGTGGCTTCATTGATAGGTGTAACATCTCTCATATTCAATGCGAAGGGTAACCCCTTCGGTCAGTTATTGATGATAATATTCAGTCTGCTGTACGGTATTATCTCATATATGTTTGATTATTACGGTGAAATGATTACATATCTCGGAATGACAATGCCAATGGCAATATTTGCATTGATATCATGGTTAAAAAATCCATACAAAGGCAACAAGTCAGAAGTTAAAGTTAATAATATAAGCAAAAAAGAAACATTGATAATGTGGCTCATTACAGTTTTGGTGACTATAATCTTTTATTTTATTTTAAAAAGCTTTAATACAACAAATGTGATATTAAGCACAGTTTCAGTTACCACCAGTTTTCTTGCTGTATATCTTACTTTCAGGAGAAGTCCTTATTTTGCTTTAGCCTATGCGGCGAATGATATTATTCTGATTATGCTGTGGATACTTGCAAGTATAACCCGTATTCAATATATTTCTGTAGTTGTCTGTTTTGTTGCGTTTCTCATTAATGATATTTACGGTTATATAAGTTGGAACAGAATGAAAATCCGTCAGAGTGAAAACAAATAAAAATTCTTTTTCTGTGTACGACGACATCTTCTGCGTAACAAACAAAAAAGCAGTCGCAGAACTTAATCCGCGACTGCAATTATTCATTTAGCGTATTATTCCTCCGCCGACCACGTAATCCCCGTCATAAAGCACCAGAGACTGGCCCGCCGTCACTGCTCTGACCGGCTCCTCAAATTCGGCGTGTAGGGTGTTTTCGTCCGTCTGCCACACCTTCGCCCACTGCTCTCTGTGGGAGTATCTGGTTCTCGCCTTCACACGGATGGGAGAGTCGAGACGGTCACAGGTAATGAGATTTATGTCCGTCGCCTCCACACGGCGGGTAAAAAGCTCCTCGTTGCTGCAAAGGACAACTCTGTTATTTTTTACATCCTTTTCTTTTACGTACATCGGTGCCGGAAGAGCGAGTCCCAGACCTCTTCTTTGCCCCACGGTGTAGCGGATAATGCCCTTATGAGTGCCTAAGACCTTGCCCTCTGTATTTACGAAATCGCCCGCAGGATAGGTCTTGTTCAGCCATCCCTCGATAAAGGAGCCGTAGTCTCCGTCGGGAACGAAGCAGATGTCCTGACTGTCCTTTTTTTTCGCATTTACGAGGTTTTCCGCCAGAGCGATTTCTCTGGCCTTTTCCTTGGTCAGTGAGCCGAGAGGAAAAAGAGTGCGGGAAAGCTGATGCTGAGTAAGGCAGTAAAGCACATAGCTCTGGTCCTTTGATGCGTCGGCACCCTTTTTCAGATAATAACGTCCGCTGCCTTCGTCGTAGCCGCACTGAGCGTAGTGTCCGGTGGCGATGAAATCAAAGCCCTGCCTTTCAGCCTCCGTCAGCATAGATCCGAATTTGAGCTGACTGTTACAGACAATGCAGGGATTAGGCGTGGCACCGTTTTCATAAACGGAGATAAAGCTTCCGATAACGGTGCGCTTGAATTCCTCGGTGAAATCCATCACCTGAAAGGGTATGCCTATCTTTTCTGCCACGGCACGGGCATCCTCGGTGTCAGAGAGGGCACTCTCGTCACTATGGCAGAAAAAACGGCAGTTTACACCTGTCACATCGTAGCCGTCATTTTTAAGCAGCAGAGCGGAGATGGCACTGTCCACGCCGCCACTCATGCCTACCATCACCTTTTCAGCCATAGTAATACCCCCGTATAACATAATCTTACTTACTTGATTATATTAGTTACGGGGGTGAAAGTCAAGTGGTTTAAAAATCCAGCTGCTCGTCTGTCAGGTATTCCGCATTAACATAGGGAAGCACCACGGTAAAGTCCGTATATTCGGGAGTGCTTTTGGCGGAAACGGAGCCTCCGTGAAGCTCGGTTATCTGCTTTGATATGGCAAGACCGAGGCCTGAACCGCCCGAGTAGGAGTTACGTGAGGAATCCATACGGTAAAACTTTTCGAAAAGGCGGTCGAGCTTTTCTTTGGGGATTTCGTCGCAGTGATTGCGGAATTTAATGAGCACACGGTTACGGCGTATACGGGCTCCTATTTTTATTGTCGTGTTTTCATAGGAGTAGTTGACGGCATTTTTCAGAAGATTATCGAAAACCCGTGCTATTTTATCCGCATCGGCCAGCATAATGATGTGCTCGGGAATGTCGAAGCTGACAGTGAGATTTTTTTCCGAAAGCATAGGATAAAACTCGTCAGCCATCTGCTCGAGCATCATATTCAGATCTATACGGTTTCTTTCCAGCGTGACGGTGTTTATGCTGAAACGGGTGATTTCGAAAAATTCATTTATCAGCTGCTCGAGACGGTAAGCCTTGTCCAGAGAAATGCCTACGAATCTGGCTCTCTGCTCTGCCGTCAGCTCACGGCTTTCGTCTAAAAGGGTGAGATAGCCGATAACGCTGGTCAGAGGGGTTTTCAGGTCGTGGGCCAGATACATAACCAGATCGTCCTTTTTCTTCTCCGCCTCGATAGCCTTTCTGCGGTTTTCCACCACCTTCAGATGAATGTCGCTGAGCTTGAGCTCCACCTCAGAGTAGCTTTTGGGAAAGGAGAGTATCTGCTCATCCTCCTTTACGAAGGCATTGATGCTTTTATAGACTCTGCCGAAGTTTATGAGAGTGGAGAAGGAATAGATTACACCGTTTAAAATCAGTGTACCCGCAAAGGCAGGGATAAGAAATATGTAGCTGTTCCGTAAAAGATAGTCTGCCCACTGTGTGTTAAGCAGGGCATCGAGAAAGGTGTAGACGCTCTGCGAAAATTCGGGCGACTGCACCGCATAAAGATAGCAGATGACATAAGCTGCCGTAATCACGGCAAAGCATATAAGGTTCCATTTCATAAAGGAAACCAGTATCAGTCTTATTACGCTGTCCGCCCCTTTTTTTCGGGATCTTCTTTTAATCGGGCTTTTCAATTTTATATCCAACTCCCCACACTGTTTTTATGAATTTAGGGTTACGGGGCTTTTCCTTCAGCTTTTCCCTTATCCTTCTTATATGTACCATAACTGTGTTGTTACTGTCAAGATAATCCTCTCCCCATACCTTTTCAAATATTTCCTTGGTGGAAACTACCTTGCCTGCCTTTTCCATAAGCAGACGTAGAATGCCGAACTCGATGGGGGTGAGAGTGATTTCCTCACCGTAAAGCGAGCAGGAATGGGTAGAGATATTGATTTCCAGCCCCGATATTTCCAGAGTGTCGGTTTTTTCGGCGTAGTCGTTATATTGGGTAAAGCGTCTGAGCTGAGCCTTTATTCTGGCCGTCAGCTCGAGGGGATTGAAGGGCTTGGTAACATAATCGTCGGCACCGAGGGTAAGGCCCGAGATTCTGTCGGTAAAATCTGCCTTTGCAGTGAGCATAATGATGGGATAGGTGTGCTTTTTTCTGATTTCACGGCAAAGTGCGAAGCCGTCGGTGTCGCCCAGCATTACATCCAGCACTGCCAGATCGAAGGCTTCGCTTTTCACGAGCTCCATAGCCGTCTCTCCGTCAAAGACCTTAACCGTTTCATAGCCCTCGTTCTGCAAATATACACCGACCAGATCGGCTATTTCTTTTTCGTCGTCTACTATAAGTATTCTCATTTATCTTTCCTCTTCGTTTTCTGTAAGTATGCTGCCCGTGCAGCATTTATGGAAACATTATACCATATTTTCCGCATATTGGAATACACCAATTCTTAAGATTATCTTAAGTTTTCTGAGGGTGATATTATTTAATAAAAAATAATCACTTTATCTCTTTATTTTTTCTGCCGGATATATTATTATATATAATGAGTAATTATAATAAAATCCGAGGAAGGTGAAAGTAATGGAAAAAATACTTATAGTGGACGATGAGCTTGCCATAGCTGAGCTTATTTCCGATTCTCTCGAGGACGAAGGCTTCGAAACGGTCATCAAAACCGACGGCAGAAGTGCCTACGAGTACATCAATGAGCACAGAAACGAGATTTCACTCATCACTCTTGACATAATGATGCCCGAGATATCGGGTGTAGATCTGTGTAAATTTATAAGAGGCACCGTGGACTGCCCCATCATTTTCGTTTCGGCCAAGGGTAAAACCCTCGATAAGGTGCTCGGTCTGGAAATAGGTGCTGACGATTATATTTCCAAGCCCTTTGTGGTAGACGAGTTCGTGGCCAGAGTAAAGGCTCATCTGAGAAGAGAGCAGCGACATTCAGCCCTTTCGGACGACGGTGTGATAAGAGTAGGCGACATCGAAATTAATACCGTCTCTCTTTCTGTGACCAAAAAGGGTGAAAGCATAGCTCTTTCCACCCGTGAGTTTCAGCTTCTCCAGTATCTGATGGAAAATGCAGGCAAGGTTCTTACCCGTGAGCAGATTTTCGCTCATGTATGGGATACGGAGTTCGGAGACATAGGTACCGTAGCCGTAAACATAAAAAGCGTAAGAGATAAAATCGATCCCTCCAATGAATATATAAAAACTGTTTGGGGCGTGGGATATAAGTTCGTCAAGGCAGTAAAATAAAGGTGAAATTAAATGCGAAGCAAAAAAAGCAACATTATAACCTTTCTGGTTCTTCTGACCGTTCTGGCGGTGAGTGCGTACTTTTATAATGCCTCCGTCAGAGCTACTATCAGCGATGCGGCCGGTCAGGCAAAAGGCATACTGTACGAATATAACAATGAAATTATTTCGAAGCTTATAGCAGAGGAATCTACGGAAAACTGGAACAATATAGTAAATGACTACGACGAGATAATCGTCACCGTAGAGGATAATCAGAACAACGAAATAGCTAAAAGCAAGGAAAACACGTGGACTGCTCTGGATGTAAAGGTGCAGACTCCCTTTGAATTCGGAGGCAAGGCCTATCTTATCATTTCCTCTGTATATCTGCTGGAGGATTATGTGGCTGACGTAAAGGCTATAGCGAAGTTTATATTTATGGAGCTGCTGCTGGTGGTTTCGGCTCTTGTGCTGATGGCTTTTGCCGTGTATACCCTCGTGCTGAGACCTTTTACGAAGCTTTACAGAGCTATAGAGGAATATGATAAAACGGGCGAGCTGGAAAAAACTCACATAAAGGGCTATGCAGGCAAGGTTTATCGGCGCTTCGTGTCTATGACAGAGAACCTTGAAGCAAATCAGCGCAATCAGAAGCGTATTATAGCCTCCATTTCTCACGATATAAAAACACCGCTCACCTCCATTATGGGCTATGCCGAAAGGCTTCAGAAGGAGGGCATTTCCGAGGAAAGAAAGTCACGCTATCTCAGTACCGTTTACGAAAAAAGCATCGAAATAAAAGAGCTGGTAAATGAATTTGACGAATATCTCAGCCTCAATCAGAAGCAGCAGGTAAAGTGGAGCTTTGTTTCTGCCGAGGATATCGCCGCTGCCGTGAAGACCGATTACGGAGCAGATCTGGAGGATGCAGGCATAATCCTTTCCGTAAACAACTATGCCGACGATGCTCAGGTCGAAATAGATAAGCTCAAATTCAAAAGGGTTTTCGGAAATATATTTGCAAATTCCGTAAAGCATTTCAAGGGAAACATAAAATTTATCCGTGTAGATATTTATGCGGATAAAAGTAACGTCTACTTCCACATAAACGATAGCGGTGAGGGCGTACCCGAGGAAAAGTTAGAGCTGATTTTCGAGCCGCTTTATACCTCCGATGAGGGCAGAAAGGTGGCAGGGCTGGGGCTTTCCATCTGCCGCGAAATAATCGATGCCCATTCGGGCAGAATCTTCGCACAGAAAAGCGATCTGGGCGGCCTCGAGGTGGTAATCGAGCTCGACAGGAAAAACAAGGGTGATAAAAATGGCAATCAGAAAAAATGACGATATACGACTGAAGATAACCACTCTGACCTCCCAAGGAAGCGGTCTGGGAAGGTATAACGATATGGCAGTTTTCGTGGAGAGCAGTGCCGTAGGAGACGACCTTCTGGTGCATATAATCAAGGTAAAGAAAAACTATGCCGTGGGCATAATAAAAAAGATATATAAGCCGTCTGCCGACAGAGTGGAGTCCGACTGTGAGGCCTTCGGCAGATGCGGAGGCTGCAGCTACCGTCACATTTCCTATGAGGCGGAAAAGAGAGAAAAGCAGCAGTCTGTCACCGATGCTATGAACCGTATAGGCGGAATAGACATCAGTGCAGAGAAAATCTACACCGTAGAAAATCCCTGCCGCTACAGAAATAAAGCACAGATTCCCGTCGGTCTTGATAAGGAGGGAAACCTCATAACGGGCTTTTATTCCAAAAGAAGTCACCGTATTATCTCCTGTGAGGACTGCCTTTTACAGATGCCGGACTTCAAGGATATTGTTTCGGCCGTAAGAAAATATATTCTGGAAAACCCCGTTTCCGTTTATAACGAGGAGACGGGAGAAGGTCTGATAAGGCACATTTATCTCAGACAGGGCAGAAAAACCGGGCAGCTTATGGTTTGTCTTGTCATAAACGGAGACACTTTACCGAAAAAGGAAAAGCTCATAGAGGCTCTTCTCTCGGCAAACAAAAACATTAAATCCATAGTTCTGAATATAAACAAGCAGGACACTAATGTGATTCTCGGCGAAAGCTGCATTACTCTGTGGGGTGAGGATTTCATCGAGGATGAGCTTTGCGGTCTGACCTTCAGGATTTCACCTCTGTCCTTTTATCAGGTAAATCCCGAGGGTACGGAAATCCTCTACGGTAAAGCGAGAGAATACGCCGCTCTTAAGGGCGGTGAAACGCTTCTCGACCTTTACTGCGGCACGGGCACCATAGGTCTGACCATGGCAAAGGACTGTAAGGCACTCATCGGTGTGGAGATTATACCTCAGGCCATCGAAAATGCGAAGAAAAACGCCGCTCTTAACGGCATAAAAAACGCCCGCTTTATCTGCGACGATGCTTCGGGTGCGGCTAAAACCCTCTTTGATGAGGGCATCAGACCTGATGTTATCATTCTCGATCCGCCCAGAAAGGGCTGCAGTGCGGATGTGATTGATATGGTGGTGGATATGTCTCCGGACAGAGTGGTTTATGTTTCCTGCGATCCTGCCACATTGGCCAGAGACTGCAGAATTTTCGAGGACAAGGGATATAAGGTGACAGAGCTCTGTGCCGTGGATATGTTTCCGCGGACGGTGCATACAGAGTCTGTGGCGAAGCTTGAAAGGAGAACACCATGAACAAAGGTATAACACGCAGAGAAAGAGAAGTAACTGATATAAACGAAATCATAGCCATTCTCGATAAAGCAAAGGTCTTACATTTAGGTCTCGTGGACGGTGATGAGCCCTATGTGGTGCCGATGAATTACGGCTATACGCTGCAGAACGGTAAGCTTACGGTCTATCTTCACGGTGCTCTAACGGGCAGAAAGCTCGATCTTATGAAAGTTAATCCGAAGGTTTTCTTTGAGCTCGACTGCGACATTGTACCCTTCGAGGGAAAAACCGCCTGTAATTACGGCATCACCTATGCCTCCGTTATGGGCAGAGGAAGAGCAGCTATAGTTGAGGACGTGCAGGAAAAAATCAGAGGGCTTCAGGTTCTTATGAAAACCCAGACAGGCAGAGATTTCGACATCACGGAAAAGATGGCAGCCATAGTTTCCGTTATCAGAATAGACGTTTCCGATTTTACGGCTAAGAAAAGACCTATGGGGTAAGTTTCAGAAGGAGGGGAGAAGACTAATGGACAAAGCGGTTAATAAATGCAGAATATGTCTTTTCGATAATATTAAATTCTTTTTGATTGCCACGGTAGTGGTGGGACATATCATAGACTTCAAAACGGCAGACTCAGATGTATATAAAGGGATTTTCCTTTTTATTTATTCTTTTCATATGCCTCTGTTTATCTTTCTGTCGGGTGTCTTCAATAAAAACAGAAACACAAAAAAGAAGGTGACAGGTTTTATTTTCCTCGGCTTTGCGCTGAAAATATTACTCTCCCTTTCCAAGCTTCTTATTAACGGGAAGGCATCCTTCTCTCTGTTGTCTGACGGAGGCCTGCCCTAGTTTATGTTTGCTTTGGCGGCGTTTTATCTTTTGTCATATATACTGCGTGATATTGATAAAAAAACGGTGCTGATTATTTCTGTTTTATTAGCGTGCTTCGTCGGTTATGACAGTAGCATAGGAGATTATCTCTACCTTTCCAGAATAGCCGTGTTTTATCCGTTCTTTATTATGGGTGAGATGATACCTTCTGACATAATTTCCGGTCTGAACAGTAAAAAAGCTCTGAAAATTATCGGCTTGACAGTTCTCGTTATCTGGGGCGGTATATGCTTATTCCGTCTGGAGGATTTTTATATGCTGCGGCCGCTTTTTACCGGCAGAAACTCTTTCGCCGCAAATCCCGCCTTCGAAAAATGGGGTATGCTCTACAGGCTTTTGTGCTACGCCGTCAGTGTGCTGGTGTCCTTCTGCATAATATGTGTGATGCCTTCACGGAAAATCCCTTTGATAAGCTCCTTCGGCTCGAAGACCGTTCAGGTTTATTTCTGGCATTGGCCCTTTATTCTTATTCTGGAAAGATTCGGTGTACTGAATGTACTGTTCGGTACGGCCTACGGAAAGCTGGCTGCTATGGTTATCGGTCTTATATTGACCTTTATCCTGAGCACCAAGCTCTTCTCCTTCCCGTCAGAAAATATACTCAGGTCGGGGAAAAAGTAAACAGTGTAAAGCAGGTCTGCCGCACAGACAGTAAAGCGGCAGGCTTTTTCTTACGACTTTCTTAAGATTTGCTGAAGACTCTCTTACTTGTGTTGCTTTACCGTCTGTCTTGGTTTATAGTGGTTACAGAGGTGATGCTATGATGAAAAAGCAGAGAAAAAAGAAAGAGAGAAACCGCTTCCGTGTCATATTGCTTATCTTTCTGGCCGTGTTTACTCTGACTGTGGCGGGGGATGCGCTTCATAAAAATGAGCCATTTATAAAGGAAGCTACTATGGAAAACGGGAGGACGCTTATTCTCATAAATGACGAAAACAGAGTGCCTGATAATTATGAGACGAGGCTGATGACTTTGACCAACGGAGAAAGAATAGACAGTGAGATTTATCCCGCCCTGCAGAAAATGTTTGACGATATGAGGGCAGAGGGCTATTTCCCTACGGTGGTGTCGGGCTACCGTGACGAAAAGGAGCAGGAGAGGATTTTCGAAGATAAATATGACGCCTTCCGTGAGCAGGGCTACGGCAGAAAAGAGGCGAGAGAGCTGACGGAAAACTGGGTGGCAGAGCCGGGGACGAGCGAGCACGAAACGGGGCTTGCCGTGGACATAAATCCCGACAGGGAAAAAAGCGGTGATGAGGTCTACCGATGGCTCAGCGAAAACTCATATAAATACGGCTTTATAAAGCGCTACCCCGAGGACAAGACAGACATCACAGGCATAGCAAATGAGCCGTGGCACTACCGATATGTGGGCGAAGCTGCGGCCAAGGAAATGAAAAAGAAAAACCTTTGTCTGGAGGAGTATATAGCATAAAAAGAAATGCACTCTTGAACAGAGTGCATTTTTATAGTATAATAAATAAAACATCACCGAAGGAAGGAACGAAAATGAAAGTAATCGCACACATTTACACGGACTTTCCGGAAAAGTTCGGTATACCCCGTCAGAGCGGACTTATCGACGAGCTTGAAGGAAAAATCGTTTTCACTCCCGAATACCGTAACCCCGAGGCTTTACGGGGACTCGAGGACTTTTCCCATATATGGCTTCTGTGGGAATTTTCCGAGGCAGTAAGAGAGGATTGGCGGCCGACGGTCAGACCGCCGCTTTTAGGCGGCAATAAAAGGATGGGAGTTTTCGCTACCCGTTCACCCTTCAGACCTAATTCCATCGGTCTTTCCTCGGTTAAGCTTGACAGAATAGAGCTTACGGAGAAGGAGGGAGCCGTGATATATGTAAAGGGTGCAGACCTGATGAACGGCACACCGATTTATGACATAAAGCCTTATTTGCCCTATGCAGACAGTCACCCCGAGGCCACGGGCGGCTTTACGGAAAATCTCGCCGAAAGAGAGCTCGAAGTGGATTTCTCCGAGGCTTTGCTCGAAAAGGTGCCCGAAGAAAAAAGAACGGCACTTATCAAGGTTTTAGCCTGCGATCCCCGCCCCTCCTATCAGAATGATGAGGAAAGGGTTTACGGCTTTGACTTTGCAGGTTTGGAAATTTCCTTTAAGGTTAAGGGGAAGGTGCTCAATGTGGTGTCTGTTCGGAAAGTGTAATCTAAGGAGCGACCATCGGTCGTCCTCCAAATATATACAAACTAAAAAAGCAAGGCACTTCAATTACGAATGCCTTGCTTTTAATATTTTTACTTTTCAGGGAAGATTAATACATTCCTCCGCCCTGTGCCATAGCGGCAGCGGCTGCTGCATCTGCTGCAGGATCGGGGATGTCAGCGATAAGAGACTCTGTGGTGAGCACCATAGCTGCTACTGAGGAAGCGTTTTCGAGAGCGGAGCGGGTAACCTTGGTGGGATCGAGGATGCCTGCCTCAGCCATATTCACATACTGCTCCTTAGCGAAGTCAAAGCCGTAGCCTGTTTTGCCGCTTTCGAGGATAGCGTTTACGATAACCGAGCCCTCGAGACCTGCATTTTTGGCTATCTGACGTACGGGCTCCTCTAAAGCCTTGAGAACGATGCGTACACCTGTCTTTTCGTCGGGATCCTCTGTAGCCTCTGCTAAAGCGGCTACTGCGGGAACTGCGTTAAGCAGAGCCACACCGCCGCCTGCTACTGAGCCTTCCTCTACGGCTGCCTTGGTAGCGGCTAAAGCGTCGTCGATGCGAAGCTTCTTTTCCTTCATTTCTGTTTCGGTGGCGGCACCTACCTTGATAACTGCCACACCGCCTGCCAGCTTTGCCAGACGTTCCTGAAGCTTTTCTGTATCAAATTCAGATGTGGAGGCCTCTATCTGAGCTTTGATCTGATTTACACGTGCTCTGATCTGCTCCTTATCGCCTGCACCGTCTACGATAGTGGTGTTTTCCTTGGTGATTTTAACCTGACGTGCGGTACCGAGCATATCTACCGTAGCGGTCTGAAGGTCGAGACCGAGGTCTGCGGTGATAACCTGACCGCCGGTGAGAATAGCGATGTCCTGAAGCATTTCCTTTCTTCTGTCGCCGAAGCCGGGAGCCTTTACTGCCACGCAGGTGAAGGTGCCTCTGAGCTTGTTTACGAGTAAGGTGGCCAGAGCCTCGCCCTCTACGTCCTCAGCTATGATAACGAGCTTTTTGCCCATTTTGAGCACCTGCTCTAAAAGGGGAAGAACCTCCTGAATATTGCTGATTTTCTTATCTGTGATGAGCAGGAAGGCATCGTCGATAACTGCCTCCATTTTATCGAGGTCTGTAGCCATATAGGGAGATACATAGCCTCTGTCAAACTGCATACCCTCTACTACTTCCTTGCAGGTTTCGGCAGTCTTTGATTCCTCTACGGTGATAACACCGTCAGTGGAAACGATTTCCATAGCCTCTGCGATGAGCTGACCTACCGATTCGTCAGCGGAGGAAACGGTAGCGATTCTGGCGATGTCCTCAAAGGTGGTAACGGGGCTGGAGTTAGCCTTTACTGTTTCGATAGCCTTGGCTACTGCGTTTTTGATACCCTTTTTGACTACCATGGGGTTAGCACCTGCAGCCACGTTTTTCATACCCTCTCTGACGAGAGCCTGAGCCAGCAGAGTAGCGGTAGTGGTACCGTCACCGGCCACATCGTTTGTCTTTGTGGCTACTTCCTTTACGAGCTGTGCGCCCATATTTTCGAAAGCGTCCTCGAGCTCGATTTCCTTAGCGATGGTAACGCCGTCGTTGGTGATGAGGGGAGCACCGTATTTTTTATCGATTACTACGTTTCTGCCCTTGGGGCCGAGAGTAATTTTTACCGTATCGCTCAGCTTATCGATACCTGTCTGTAATGCTTTTCTGGCTTCTTCGCCATAAATAATCTGTTTAGCCATTTATAAATTCCTCCTTGGATTATTCAATGATAGCGAGAATTTCGCTCTGACGTACGATGGTATATTCCTCACCGTCGAGCTTCACTTCTGTGCCTGAATATTTGCCGGTGATAACCTTATCGCCGACCTTGACATACATTTCTGTTTCCTTTCCGTCTACGATTCCGCCGGGACCTACTGCCACTACCTCGGAAAACTGGGGCTTTTCCTGAGATGCAGAGGTAAGGATGAAACCGCTCTGGGTAGTTTCTTCGACTTCTGCGCTTTTAAGTACTACTCTGTCGAGAAGGGGTTTAATATTCATAATTCATTCCTCCTGAATTCTTTGTTTGCATTTTTAGCACTCTGCGGTGTCGAGTGCTAATTTATATTTTAGGGTAGATTTTTGATAAAGTCAAGTCTTTTTATGAAAATAATGGTAAAAAGCAGGAATTTTTTTCCGAGGATAGATATATTTTGCCTTTTTAATACTATTATCGGTGATTATATTGTTAAAAAGAGCTCTTTCCTTATATATGCTCATAAGCCTTTGCTTTATGGCACTTTTACTTAAAATTATGGATATCAACAGAGAAAATTATTCAGCGGTAACCCTCAGTCAGTCTACCAGAACCCTTACGGTGGGAGAGAAAAGGGGTACGGTTTATGACAGAAGCTTAATCCCGCTGACAAACAGTGAGAAAAAGCTTATCGCCGCCGTGACACCCACGGTGCAGTCGGCTGAATATCTTAAGAGCTATTTTACCGCCGAGGAGCTTACGGATAAAATCAATGACGGCTACCCTTTTCTCTGTACCGTTGATGAAGAAATCATCAATGAGCATATTTACACCTTTACCGTTCCCGTGAGATACTCAGAGAGCATTTTAGCACCGCACATCATCGGCTATCTTGATTCTGAGGGCGAGGGCGTTTCGGGCATAGAGAAGGCATATAACCGGTATCTGAGCGAAAACGGCGGAGGTCTGACCGTTTCCTTTCAGGTGGATGCGGTGGGCAGAGTGCTGGCGGGGATGGACAAGACTGTGAGGGACAGTAATTTTTCCTCGAAGGCAGGCGTGGTGCTGACCTTGGACAGTACGGTGCAGGCCATAGCCGAGGCGGCTTTAACGGAAAGCAGCATAAAAAGCGGAGCAGTGATAGTGATGAAGGCGGGAACAGGGGAGCTTTTAGCGGCGGCAAGCGTGCCTGCCTTTCATCCGGACAGGGTGGGGGAAAGCCTTGGCGCAGAAAACTCGCCCTTGGTGAATAAGGCCTTCAGTGCTTATTCTGTGGGCTCTGTTTTTAAAAGCGTAGTGGCTGCCTTCGCCTTGGAGGAGGGCTTTTCCGCTGAAGAATGCTATGAATGTAAGGGTGAAATTACCGTGGGGGACACGACCTTCCGCTGCTATAACGGCAAAGCCCACGGTGAGACGGATATGGCTTCGGCTCTGGAAAATTCCTGTAATACCTATTTTATTAACCTTTCCCGGAGGCTGAATGGGAAAAGGCTGCTTTCTCTCTGCCGACGTCTCGGCTTCGGCGAGAGTGACACCTTCGCCTCGTCTATGGTTACCTCGTCGGGGGCACTGCCCGCTGCAGAAAGCCTCGGAATAAAGGGAAACTTCGCAAATTTCTCCTTCGGTCAGGGAGATTTTTCGGCTACGCCCGTGCAGCTGGCCTCAGCTTATCACGCTCTGGCTACGGGCTATGCGGTGAGCCCTGTTCTCGTCAGAGGGCTTACTGATGCAGAGGGACTGCTGACTCTGACGGAAAGCACGGTAAAAGAAAAGGTTTTTTCCGACTCGACGGTAAAGCAGATAAGAAAAATGCTTGCGGGCGTGGTAAGCGACGGTCTGGCAGACAAGGCTATGAGTGAGCTGCTTTCTCTTTCGGGGAAAACGGGTACGGCGCAGAGCGGCATTTATCAGCAGGGCAAGGAAATATGCCGCACCTGGTTCACGGGCTTTTTTCCCTCAGAAAACCCGAATTATATAGTGGTGGTTCTTAACGAAAACGGTGAGGGCGGTAACGTGGACTGCGCACCTGTTTTCAAAAAAATCTGCGAGGGAATAGTGGGCGGTTAATTATATTATGCCTGCCTTGCCTGTCAGAGGATCCGTAAACAGAGGTATACGGGGCGGAGCAAAGGTAAAGGTAACAAAGAGAACGGCTGTCAGAAGCAAGGCACCCACTGCCACGGCAGGCGGTAAGGGGCAGGATATATTCTGCTTGAGCAGCCTCATTTCGAGCAGAAGTGCCACGGCAGCGGCTATAAAGAAAATAGCTATATTGAACCAATCGGCCGAAGCACCCAGAGCACCCTTATAGGTGTAGAAAAGAAAGGGTATAGTCAGAAGTCCTGCCGAAGTCCCTGAAAGCTTTATGCACCAGAAGCTTCCGTAGCTTTTCCCGAGCAGTCTGTATTCGGCTATGGCAAAAATAAGCAGAGGGAAAAATAAAAGCTTCATATGCTCCCAGGTGGACTCGTTTACGGCTGAAAAGGGCGCGACTATTATGCTTTTTCCCGTTAAACCGTAAAGGAAATGCAGCAGAACACCCGTAATACCCGTAAAGATAAAGCCTATTATACTGTAGCGTTTAAGTGTCTTTTCCATAATATACCTCCCATACTGTTTTAATTATTATATGCATTTTTATGCTGCTTTAGGCTTTACGGCAGCATAATTTAACGCTGCCTGAAATAGTGCTGCTGCGGTTTAATTTACTCTTGACAAAACTATCTTTTTAGTGCTAAACTAAAGAGGAATATTTTAAAGAAATAGCCTTTATCTGTTCCGCAGATAAGGGTATTTGTTATGTTAGGAGAAGATAAAATGAAAAAAGACGTAGTTATCATAGGTGCAGGCCCTGCAGGTATTTTCACCGCTCTGGAAATGATAAAAAAGGGCTCGGAAAAAAGCATCGTAATAGTGGAAAAGGGGCAGCCCGTGGAAAAAAGACACTGCCCTAAGGATAAAACCAAAAAGTGCGTAAACTGTAAGCCCTACTGCCACATAACCACGGGCTTTTCCGGTGCAGGCGCATTTTCCGACGGTAAGCTTTCTCTGTGCTACGAGGTGGGCGGTGACCTTCCTTCTCTTATCGGCGAGGATGTGGCTCAGGAAACCATCGATTACACCGACGGCATTTATCTCGAATTCGGTGCCGATTCCCACATCGAGGGCATCAGTAATTCTCAGGAGGTAAAGGAAATCCGAATGAGAGCCATTCAGGCGGGACTGAAGCTGGTTGACTGTCCTATCAGACACATGGGCACGGAAAAGGCACAGAGCATTTATTATGCTATCGAGCAGTACCTTTCAGAGCACGGTGTGGAGCTTATCTTCGGCTATGAATGTAACGATATTATTCTCGAGGACGGTGCCTGTAAGGGTGTACATATCCGTAACAGCAAGGGCGACAGTATGACCATAGAGGCTGACAGTACGGTTATCGCCACGGGCAGAAGAGGTGCAGAGTGGCTCGAAAAAATCTGTGCCGAATACGACATAGCTCATCAGCCGGGCACGGTAGATATCGGTGTGCGTGTGGAGGTAAGAAACGAGATTATCGAAAAGGTGAACGAGGTGCTTTATGAGTCGAAGCTCATCGGCTATCCCGGCCCATTTAAAAATAAGGTAAGAACCTTCTGTCAGAATCCCGGCGGCTTCGTAAGTCAGGAAAACTACGATAACGATCTGGCCGTGGTAAACGGACACAGCTATAAGGACCTGAAAAGCAATAATACTAATCTTGCCATCCTCGTTTCCCATAATTTCAGCTATCCCTTCAATCAGCCCATCGAATACGCCAGAAAGGTGGGCGAGCTGACGAATATGCTCGGTGCGGGACACATTATGGTGCAGCGCTTCGGTGACATTCTTGACGGCAAAAGAACATGGGAAAAGGAGCTTTCACAGTCGAACGTAAAGCCTACTCTTCCCGACGCCGTGGCAGGTGACATCACCGCTGCCATGCCCTACAGAGCGATGATGAACATTATTAATTTTATCAAGGCTATGGACCACGTGGTTCCCGGCTTTGCCTCCACGGAAACTCTGCTTTATTCTCCCGAGCTTAAGTTCTATTCAAACCGTGTAAAGATGGATAAGGATTTCAATACCAATGTAAAAGGCCTCCACTGCCTCGGTGACTCCTCGGGCTGGACCAGAGGTCTTATGATGGCTTCGGTTATGGGCGTGCTGATGGGCAGAAGACTGGCATAAGGTCTTCGGCACCGAAAGCGTACTGCTCTGCGGTTGACACATTATATATTTTGTGTTATACTCTTAAACTGTATAAAAATATAAAATTCACTTTTGTGATTTAAGGAAAAGGAGTTATCCTATAATGGCTATCAATGAAAATTTCAGAAGCATTCTCGACGGTATCGGTCAGGAGCTGACAAGCCTCGGCTTCACCGCCTACAAAAACGAAAACGGTGATTTTATCACAGAAACAGACGGAAAAATCACTGCCAGATACACAGGCGAAAAGGGCGTTTTAGCCGTAAGCTATGAGGACGGAAAGGTTATTCTTTACGCAGGTGAGGACATCGAAGCACCCGAGGAAGCCCCCAAAAAGCTCTCTGCCTCTCTTCTGGACGAAAATGCCGACAGCAGAGACGTGAAGTATGTGGTTAATGAGCTTAACGACACCGTTCGCTCGAAATATTCCAAAAAGACTGTCGCTCCCAAAAAGGCAGTTCAGCAGAAGGCAGCACAGACCGTTTCAAAGGCTGCGGTAAAGAACGGCTCCTTCTACGATTCAAATACTCTTGCCAGCAAGCTTTGCCTCGTTTTCCCCGAGCTTCGCCCCTATTATAAGGATAATCTGGCCGTATACGGTGAGTTTTTAGCCGAAAAGTTTTTCGATGATTACGGCACCGCCAAGGTTATCGACGCTATCAAGGCAAACGATCCTCAGACTATGAAAAAGCTTTTCCAGGTTCTCAATGAGATTTATGAGGACGGCACGAGTGAGGTGCAGGACGTTATCGCCGTAACCGTTCTCGGTGCTCTCGGTAATGACCAGATTTTACTCGCACGCTGCGTGGATTATATGAGTGCCACCATGGCTCCTCCCGTAATCGAGGTAAATAAGCTTTTAGCCAAATCAAAGAAGTCAAAAAAGCTTCTCGAAAATCCTCCCGCATATAAGCCCAAAAAAGAAAAGAAGCCCGGCATCTTCGCTCAGGCAATGAATCAGAGCGGCGGCGGTATGACTCCTCCGATGATGTAAAGGCTGACGGCTTTTTAGTCTAATATACACACTGTAAAAGGAGTAACAGAAATGCTTTTAGATAAAATCCTTGCCCTGTTCTGGAAAAACACCGAAAGAATGGATAACAAAAGGATAGCAACTCTCCATTTCCCCGAGGGTGTTCACGAAAGCAATAACCACGCCTATCTTGACGACGGACACAGGCATCATCTGCTGGATGTTTATTATCCCGAGGATGCACAGGGTAAGCTGCCCGTTATCATAGATGTTCACGGCGGCGGCTGGATGTACGGAGATAAGGAGCTTAACAAAAATTACTGTCTTACTCTGGCCAAAAGAGGTAATGTGGTTTTCAATATGAGCTACAGGCTTTATCCCGAGGTTACTGCCGACGAGCAGCTGAGAGATGTGGCGGCGGCACTTAAGTGGATAAATGAAAATCTGGACTCCTTCCCCTGTGACAGAGGCAGCATCTGTCTTACCGGTGACTCGGCGGGCGGTATGCTGGCAGCCTTTACGGCTATGCTCTCAGAGAGCGGAAAAATGAGAGAGCTTTTCGGTGTTCCCGATTTCTCTCTTAAGTTCGACGCAGTCGGTCTTACCTCTGCCGTGGCATATATGGATGACGGCACCTTGATGTCCTTTTATACCAGAATTATGCTCGGCGGTAATAAATATAAAAAAGAAAAGTGGGCACCCTATGTCAATATCGACAAGGCTCTCGATTTAGGTGAAATGCCTGCGACCTTTATGGTTACCTCCACGGGTGACACACTCGCCCTGAAGCAGGTGCTGCGTGCCGCAGAGGATTTCAGGAAAAAGGGAGTAGAGGTCGAAATGATGAATTTCGGCGAATATAAGGGTAAGGCTCTTCCCCACGTTTTCTCTGTTATTTATCCTGAAAAGGAGCCTTCGGCAGAATGCATCGACGCTATGCTCGCATTCTTTAAAAAGCACAGCGGAAAGCAAACGGCAAACCTTGATTCATAAGCACGTGTGAGCTTCCGGACTGCCGGAAAAAATAAAAGCAGGCCTTTCCCGAGGGAAGAGGCTCTGTGTGTTTGATCTGTATTTAAAAGGGGCTGATATCAGCCCTTTTTTGATGAATAATTTCTGAGAGTAAAAGGAGGAAACTATGAAGCTTCTTTTAGATTTATTCCTTATCTTCGCCCGTGTAGGCGGCTTCACCTTCGGCGGAGGCTATGCTATGCTGCCTATGCTGCAGAAGGAAGTGGTGGAAAGACGTAAATGGGCCACTCATGATGAGCTGATGGATTATTATGCCATCGGTCAGTGTACACCGGGTATTATTGCCGTAAATGTGGCCACCTTTGTCGGCACCAAGCTTTGCGGCTTTTGGGGGGCACTCTTCGCCACCCTCGGTGTAATCACTCCCTCCATAATCATCATTATGATTATTGCCGCCTTTGTCAGCGGCTTTCAGGACATCGAGACCGTGACTCACGCCTTTAACGGCATCAGAGCCGCCGTAGTAGCACTCATTCTTTCCTCTGTTATCAAGCTTTCCAAAAAGAGTCTGGTGGACAAGGTTACCGCGGTGATTTTCCTTTCGGTAGCGGCTCTGTCCTTTTTTACGGACCTTTCCCCCGTGCTTTTTATCATCGTCGTGGCCTTTATTTCTCTGGCCATAAATATGATTAAGGCACGTAAAATGAAGGGAGGCGAAAAGAAATGATTTTCCTCGAGCTTTTTTTCCGTTTCTTCTTCGTCGGTCTTTTCTCTGTCGGCGGCGGTCTGGCTACTCTGCCCTTTCTCACGGATATGAGTGAAGTGACGGGCTGGTTTACTCAGACGGACATTTCTAATATGATAGCCATTTCCGAGTCTACCCCCGGTCCCATCGGCATCAATATGGCTACCTATGTAGGCTTTCAGACGGGCGAGGGCATCGGTGGCTTCGCAGGCGGCCTTTTAGGTGCTTTGGTGGCTCCTCTCGGGCTTACCGCACCTGCTCTTATCGTGGTTTTGGCCATTTCGAGGGTGCTTCTCAGATTCCGCTCCTCTAAATATGTGGAGTGGGTGTTTTACGGTCTGCGTGCGGCCTCTCTGGGACTTATCGCCTCTGCCTGTCTCGGTGTGGCAAAAATAGCCTTTTTCTCGTCGGAGGCCTTCGCTCAGGGTGCTGACTTTTTCGCTGCAGTGGATTATAAAAGTATTATCCTTTCGGTGCTGATTTTCTTCGGTATCACGAAATTCAAAAAAATACATCCTATAGTTTTCATTCTTATAGCGGCAGCGGTGGGAATAGTCTTTAGGTTTTAAAAAGGGAGTATAAATGTAACGGAGTCCGTATCGGTAAAGACGGACTCCGTTTTTCATTCTGCATTATTTTTTACGTCGCATTCTTCTGGTTCTGTTTATGTGCCTTTCAAAATCGCCCTTTTCTATAAGCTCTGCCAGCACATACTGCTCGAAAACGGGGACGGTGCAGGAGTAAAAGCCGAGTCTTTCCTCGAAATCCCGCATCATTTTTTCGGGCAGAATCATATATCCGACACGCATGGAGGGGGCTACAGTTCTGGAAAAGGTGTTAAGGTAAATCACGCAGCCGTCTCTGTCCAGAGAAAAGACCGTGTCCTCGTGCTTGGTGGAGACGGTCAGCTCCGAGTCGTAGTTATCCTCGATAATAACCGCCTGTCTTTCCTTGCCCCAGGCCAGATATTCCATTCTTTTCGATGCCGTGGCGGTTACACCGCTGGGGTAACTGTTAAAGGGTGTGATGTGCAGCACATCGGCATCGGTCTTTTTCAGCTCAGAGGTTTTTATGCCGTCCTTTCCCATCTCCAGCATACGGCAGTCCACCTGACAGGCAGAGTAAACCTTACGGATTTTTTCATAGGAGGGATTTTCGAGAGCAAAAATCTTCTCTCTGCCCAAAAGCATAACTATAAGACTGTAAAGGTATTCGGCACCGGAGCCTATGATTATGCATTCGGGCTTTGTGATTATGCCCGTGTTACGGGAAAGATAGTCGGCGATGGCTCTGCGAAGCTCGTCGCAGCCGAAATTCGGTGATTTGACTAAAATATCCTCACCGTAGGCGGAAAGAACCCTTCTCATAGTCTTTGACAGAACGGAGAAGGGAAAATCACTTGCCGTGGGATGGAGACTGTGCTTTACCTTAAGCGTACTGTCGCTTTTTTCGTTCAGGGCCAGAAAATCCTTTTCCCTGTATATTACGAAATAACCGCTTCGCTCTCTGGCTTCGGTGTAGCCCTCGTCGCACAGAAGAGAATAGCAATGCTCGACGGTGATTACGCTGACGCCCGACTCCTCGGCCAGAAGCCTTTTAGAGGGAAGCTTAGAGCCGTATTTATAAATGCCGTCGGTGATGTCCTGCCTGAGCTGGCGGTAAAGCTGGATATAGGCCTTTTCCTTTGCTTTGGTATCTATCTTATATTTCATACTGTTTTCCTTTTAGCTTATCTTCATCTGTCGGTTTTTTCCGTGACAAGAGACACGGTGAGCTTTCATATGATTCCGCCCTTACGGGCGCCCTCACGCAGTGCCTGAAAATCCGAAAGGAAGACAAGTCTTTTATCCTCACTTTTCACCGCTTCGGCGGGATGGCAGGTGGCTATAAAAAAGAGCTTGCCTTTCTTTATGAAGCGTCCGTGGTCTCTGTCCATGCTGAAGGCGGGATCTATCATCCTTTTCGCTGCTTCCTCGCCCAGACAGACTATGATTTTCGGCTTTATGAGGCGCACCTGACTGCGTAAATGCTCCATACAGGCAGTGTAGTGGTCACCGTCGGGTGTCACACCGTCAGCGGGACGGCACTTTAAAATATTGGTGATGAAAAGCTCAGCCTTGTCCAGATCGCACAGGCTTACGAATTTTCCGAAAAGGGAGCCCGACCTTCCCGAAAGGGGTGAGCCCTTCAGGTCGTCCTCGTCCCGCGGAAAATCTCCTACGAAAAGAATGTCCGCCCCTTCGCTGCCCTCACCGAAAACTATATTCAGCCGCTCCTCGTGAAAGGCGCATTTTTTGCAGAGGGTGCATTCTTCCTTTATATTTTCAAATTCGGCAGAGTACATTTTTTATCTCTCCTTTGGTTTTTCTTTTTTTATTTTATCATAAAAATGAAAAAAGTACAGTATGAATGTTGAAATTAGAGAAAATATGTTGTAAAATAGGAAGGTAAAATGAATCAAGTATAAATTACGGAGGATTATTTAAAATGAACAGACCTGTTTTAATCGAAACATCAGCCAGACACGCTCACGTCAGCCGCAGAGTGCTCGACATTCTTTTCGGCGAAGGCTATGAGCTTACACACAAAAAGGACCTTTCTCAGCCCGGTCAGTATGCCTGCGAGGAAAGAATTCAGGTTATCGGCCCCAAGGGCAGCTTCCCCGGTGTATCTATTCTCGGCCCCGTACGTCCCGAAACTCAGGTAGAGCTTTCTGCCGGTGATGCCAGAAGCATCGGTGTAAAGGCTCCCATCCGTGAAAGCGGTGACCTCGAGGGCAGCGGCGGCTGCAAAATCGTAGGCCCCAAGGGTGAGGTAGAGCTTAAGGACGGCGTAATCATCGCTAAAAGACACATCCATATGACTCCCGAGGATGCTGAAAAGTACGGTCTTCAGGATAAGCAGATAGTTTCTGTCAAGGCTGACAGTGACGGCAGAAGCCTTATTTTCGGTGACGTTATCGTCAGAGTCAATCCCGCTTATGCTCTGGCTATGCACATCGACACCGACGAAAGCAACGCAGCCTCCTGCGTACCCGGTATGATGGGTGAGATTATCTGATTTCGGATAAAATAATAAAGAAAAAGGCTTTTCGGGGTTACCGTTAAGCCTTTATTCGACTTTCAGGAGAATATTATGAATCATTTTTTTGCCATGCATTCACGAATGAAATACATCAACCGCTGGGCGCTGATGAGAAACACCAGCAGTGAAAACATCAGTGAGCACAGTAACGATGTGGCCGCCATAGCCCATGCTCTGGCGGTGATAAAAAATGTCCGCTACGGCGGAAGCCTTAACTGCGAAAGAGCCGCCTTTTTAGGCCTTTATCACGATATGCCCGAAATAATTACGGGGGATATGCCCACCCCAGTGAAATATCACAGCCCGTCTCTGAGGCAGGCCTTCGCCGAGGTGGAGGATATGGCCAGTGAAAAGCTGCTTTCTATGCTTCCCGAGGATATGAAGGAATATTATAAAAGTGCCTTCTTTCCCGAAGAGGAGGATGCTTACCTGTGGAAAATACTTAAGGCAGCGGATAAAATCTCCGCTCTCATCAAATGCATAGAGGAGGAAAAGGCCGGAAACAAGGAATTTGTAAAGGCCTTCGAAAGCACGAAAAAGGCCATCGGAGAGATGAATATGCCCGAATGCGAGGATTTTCTCAGAGAGTTTATACCGAGCTTTTATCTCAGCCTTGACGAGCAGAATGTGTAAATATTACGAAAAAATGACATTTTGCTCTGTACTATTTACAAAAACAGATAATAAGATTATAATACCCTTTGAATTTGATTGAAGGTGATATGATGAACAATATATCCTGTCGTGTCAGAGACTTGTGCGGCAGAATAAAGCAGGAGACCTCTGCTGCAGAAATCGCTCTGTGGTGGCTTACGAGAGGTCTGCTTATTTCCTGTGCTTTTATGAATAAGGGTGAGGCGGTGTTTTTTCTGGCCGTTTTCGCTCTTACCTTTATTGCGGATGCTTTAAAGGCAGCCTTTCCGAGGCTTGAGCTTTCCGCCCGTCTGCAAAGCTTTATCTGTGTCCTCGCTCTGGTGAGCACAGTGGCAGGTCTGGGCTTCGGTGTGCTGAAGAGCTATCCTGACTATGACCTTTTTATTCAGCTGGTCGGCGGCATTTTCAGCGGTGCTTTGGGCTATTACATCGCTATGGCACTCAGAACACCGAAAAATAAAAACGAAAGCCTTTTTGTTACCTTTTTTACCCTGTGCTTTTCGGGTACGGTGACGATTTTCCGTAAGCTTACGGAGTTTTTCAGCGATTTTCTTTTAGGCACTAATCTTTGCCATGTGGAATTTGTGGAGGATAATCACTGGCTTTATCAGGTCTTCGGCTTTGCTATGAGTCCCTATGAGCAGAGACCGCTTCTCGATACGGATGAGGATTTTATCTTTTCCATAATAGGCGGTGTTTTATCTGCAGCGGTGGTATATCTTAAATTCCGACTTAAAAGCAAGGAGTTTTTCGTGCATAAAAAAACAGAGCTGACTGCTCTTTTTAAAAATGCTCTTCCCCGCCTCCGTGAAAAGATCGCTCTGGAAATAAAGAAGGTGAAGGAGGACACGGGCATTTTCGACCGCCTTTTCTGGTGGTGTGTGCGTGCGGCTATGCTTTACGCCTTTATCGAGTGGGATAACCGCCCCGAGGCTACTCTTATGCTGGCTAACCTTATCGGCACCTTTGCCATCACTCTGGTGCATCTCGTATTCCCGAGAGAGTCGGTGCTTTCTAAGGTAAGCTATAAAACCCAGAGCCTTATCACGGTCATTGTCTTCCTCGGCTCCTACGGCGGCAACTACTGCGAAATTTACTACATAGTGCCGAGATTTGACCTTTTCCTTCACTTCGTTTCCGGCGTACTGTGTGTGCTGGCAGGCTATTATATAGCTCTTACTCTCGTAAAGCTCAGAAGCCGTAAGGACAGTCTGCTTATCTCTCTTTTCGCTTTAGCCTTTTCCTGCTTTATTATGCCCGCCTGGGAGGTCAGCGAATTTATCGGCGATTTCATCTGGGGCACATCAAATCAGGGCTTTTACTGGGGGCCCACAGAGGAAAGCTTTTTCTTTAAGGTCTTCGGCCACGGTATAGGAAACACTCAGCTTTATTACCTTTTCGACACGGTTTACGATGTGCTTCTGGCTATGGTAACGACGGTTATTACCTTCGTGCTGCTTTACATTATGCTGGAGTACAGAAGAAAAAAGAGTACCCTGCCGGAAAAAGATAAAGTCACCTGTTGACAAAAATTTCCTGATGTGGTATTATTAATGCAAGACGAAGCATTTACCTTCACATAAAAGGGGAGTAGCTCTCGCTGTAAATCAACACACGCCCTCGGGCTGGTTTACAGGCCACATTACGGCAGCAAGACCTTTAGCAGTTCCGCGCGGTTCTGTTAAAGGTCTTTTTTGATGCGGAAGCAATTTGCCGTCCTGACTGAAAAAATATATTCTTGTCTTAATGAGAATATATTATTTATAAATACTCAAAAATAAAAACGGAAAAATCCAAAAAGGAAGGAAATGAACATGAAACATTATCTTCATTCGGCTGAGGAGGTTTTCTCCGAGGTGAAATCTTCGGCAGCGGGACTTACCGAAGCTGAGGCACAGGCCCGACTCGAAAGAGACGGTAAAAACAAACTGAACGAAGCAAAGAAAAAATCAACTCTGGCACGCTTTATGGACCAGCTGAAGGATCCCATGATTATCATTCTTATCGTGGCGGCAGTGATTTCCGCCGTGACAGGTGTAATCGAGGGAATGCAGAGCGGACAGATGGAGTTCCCCACAGATGTTATCATCATCCTCTTTGTAGTCGTGCTTAATGCAGTTCTCGGCGTTGTGCAGGAAAGCAAGGCAGAGGCAGCTATCGAGGCACTGCAGGAGATGGCGGCCGCTACCTCCAAGGTAGTCAGAGACGGAAAGCTCAGCCACGTAAAGAGCGAGGAGCTCGTGGTGGGCGACATTATCCATCTCGAGGCCGGTGACGCTATTCCCGCCGATGCACGAATCATCGAGTGCGCCACTATGCAGGTGGAGGAGGCTTCACTCACGGGTGAAAGCGTACCTGTAAACAAAAAGGTCGATGCTCTCACTGCCGGTGAAAACGGTGACGTTCCTCTCGGTGACAGAAAAAATATGGTCTATATGGGCTCCAATGTGGTTTACGGCAGAGGTGTCGCAGTGGTTACGGGTACCGGTATGAACACCGAAATGGGTAAAATAGCCGGTGCTATAGAGGCCGCTGAGGAGGGACAGACTCCCTTACAGATAAAGCTCGCTCAGCTGAGTAAAATCCTTTCCTTCCTCGTTATAGGCATCTGCGCATTCATTTTCGCCTTTACTCTTATTACCTCTGAGGAGGGCTTCTCTCTTACTATGGCTCTGGACACCTTTATGGTAGCCATTTCTCTGGCCGTAGCCGCCATTCCCGAGGGACTTGCCGCAGTAGTTACCATTCTGCTTTCCATGGGTGTTACCAAAATGTCAAAGCAGAACGCTATCATCCGTAAGCTTACTGCCGTAGAAACTCTCGGCTGCGCACAGATTATCTGTTCAGACAAGACAGGTACTCTCACTCAGAATAAAATGACGGTAGTGGAAACCTTCTGCGATAATGAGGAGCTTTTCGCTACAGGTATGGCTCTGTGTACTGACGCAGAGGTAGAGGGCGAGGGTGTTATCGGTGAGCCCACCGAGGCTGCTCTCGTTTACCACGCACTGAAAAATAATCTTAATAAAAATGACCTCAAGGCCTCTTATCCCCGTATCGCTGAGGTACCCTTCGATTCCTCGAGAAAGATGATGACCACCGTTCACACCTTCGGTGAGAGCATCTATCAGTTTACCAAGGGTGCTCCCGACGTGGTTTTAGGCAGATGTAAGACTGCTGTTATTGGCGGTAAAGAGGTTCCCATGACCGACGAGGTCAGAGCAGTTATCGCCGCCAAAAATAAGGAAATGGCAGACAAGGCTCTGCGTGTGCTCGCTCTTTCCATGAAGGTTCTCTCTGCAAAGCCTGCCGAGGAAACCTCTGAGGCTCTCGAAAACGACCTCATTTTCGTAGGTCTGTGCGGTATGATAGATCCTGTACGCCCCGAGGTTAAGCTTGCCATCGACGAATGTAAGAGCGCAGGCATCACCGCCGTTATGATTACCGGTGACCACAAGGATACTGCCGTAGCCATCGCCAAAGAGCTCGGCATCATTCAGTCGGCAGATGAGGCCATCACAGGTGCAGAGCTCGACGACATCAGTGATGAGCAGTTTAAAGAAAAGGTAAAGCAGTACCACGTATATGCCCGTGTTCAGCCTGAGCACAAGGTAAGAATAGTAAATGCTTGGAGAGAAAACGGCAGAGTTACCGCTATGACAGGTGACGGCGTAAACGATGCTCCCTCCATAAAGAGTGCAGACATCGGCGTAGGTATGGGCATCACCGGCACCGACGTTACCAAAAATGTAGCCGATATGGTTCTGGCAGACGATAACTTCGCTACCATAGTAGCCGCAGTGGCACAGGGCAGAAGAATTTACGATAACATCAGAAAGGCTATCCAGTTCCTTCTTTCCTCAAACCTTTCCGAGGTTCTCTCTATCTTCATCGCCACCATGCTCGGCTTCACCATCCTCAAGCCCACACACCTTTTATGGATAAACCTTATTACCGACACCTTCCCCGCACTTTCTCTCGGTATGGAAAAGGGCGAGAAGGATATTATGCAGAGAAAGCCCCGCTCCTCAAAGGACGGCATTTTCGCAGGCGGTCTGGGCATAGATGTGCTTTATCAGGGTGCTATGGTAACGGCACTCACTCTCGCCGCTTACTTCCTCGGTAACCTTATGAGCGTGAATGAGCTTTTCGCTTCGGGTATCATTTCCGCTGACCTTATGATGAAAATTGGCGAGTTCCCCATGACCTTCCTGGCAGTAGAGAGCGAAGGCATCAGAGCCGCTCTGGAGTCCGTAGCAGTGACAGGCCACGGTGTTTACGATAATGTCTATGAGCTTATCCACGGTAACGGTATGACCATGGCATTCCTTACCATGAGCCTTTCCGAGGTGTTCCATTCCTTTAATATGCGTTCACAGAGAAAGTCCGTATTCACCCTCGGCAACCACAACAAGTGGCTCTTCGGTGCTATGGCACTGACACTCATCCTCACCACCGCAGTTATCTACATTCCCTTCCTGGCTGATGCCTTCGAGTTCACCGCTATCAGCCTCAAGGAGTACGGAGTGTGCGTAGCTCTCGGTATTTCCACTGTTCCCGTGGTTGAAGCAGTGAAGGCCGTTCAGAGAGCATTCAGAAAGAAATAATTTCAGTATAAATAATACAAAAAATCCGCTGAATCAAACTGATTCAGCGGATTTTTTTATTATCTTGATTTGTGCGGTCTGCACTTTTTGTATGACTTTTTATATATGACAGGCATCGTGGTCGTGGTCCTCAATCTTGCCTACGATAGGCTCGGGATCGATACCCTGTCTCTTATAGTAGTCGGACAGAGCAGCCTTGACTGCCTGCTCAGCTAAAACGCTGCAGTGAATTTTGACTGCGGGAAGACCGTCCAAAGCCTCAACTACTGCACTGTTTGTGAGCTTGAGAACCTCGCTGATGGGCTGACCTTTAATCATATCCGTGGCGATGGAGCTGGTGGCGATAGCGGATGCGCAGCCGTAGGTTTTGAACTTGACGTCTACTACCACGTCATTTTCTATTTTAAGATACATCTTCATTATATCGCCGCATTTAGCGTTACCTATTTCACCTATGCCGTTTGCGTCGGGGATTTCACCTACATTGTGGGGGTTGGTGAAATGCTCCATTACTTTTGCACTGTATTCCATTTGTCTCGTCTCCTTTTTACTTAAGCTTTTTCGTTTTCTAATATATGCTCCCAGAGAGGTGACATCTGACGGAGTCTGTCCACGATGGGAGGAAGAACCTCGAGAATGTAGTCCACATCCTCTGCGGTATTGCTTTCACTGAGAGAAAGTCGGAGTGAGCCGTGTGCTACCTCGTGCTTGAGACCGATGGCTAAAAGCACGTGGCTGGGGTCCAGTGAGCCCGAGGTACAGGCACTGCCGCTGGAGGCACATACTCCCTGCATATCGAGCATAAGCAGTAAGCTTTCGCCCTCGATGCCCTCGAAGCACATGCTGAAATTACCGGGAAGTCTCTTTTCTCTGTCGCCGTTTATTCTCGAGTGAGAAATTTTACTTGCGCCCTCGAAAAGTCTGTCACGCAGAGCCGAAACCTTTTTGGCATTTTCCTCTATGTCGGCACACATATCTGTGATAGCCACACCGAGACCTACGATGCCGGGAACGTTTTCCGTGCCTGCTCTTCTGCCCTTTTCCTGTCCGCCGCCCTCGATAAGATTAGGAAGACGGATGCCCTTTCTGCAGTAAAGTGCGCCGATACCCTTGACTGCATGGAACTTATGACCTGAAAGAGAGAGCATATCGATGTTCTGCTCCTTTACGTCGATAGCTACGTGGCCTACTGCCTGAACGGCATCCGTGTGGAAAAGAACGCCCTTTTCCTTACAGAGTCTGCCGATTTCGGCGATGGGCTGAATGGTACCGATTTCATTGTTTGCATACATTACGGTTACGAGGCAGGTTTCGTCGGTGATAGCCTTTTCCACATCCTCTACCCTTACGATACCGTTTTCGTAAACATCCAGATAAGTAACGGTGAAGCCCTGCTTTTCCAGAGTCTGCATGGTGTGCAGCACGGCGTGATGCTCTATCTTGGTGGTAATCAGATGCTTTTTGCCCTTTTTGGCACCAAGAGCAGCAGCACCCTTGATAGCCCAGTTATCAGCCTCTGAGCCGCCTGAGGTGAAAAAGATTTCATCCTTTTCCGCACCGAGTGCATCGGCTACCTGCTGTCTGGCTCTGTCCACTGCCTTAAAGGCCTTCTGACCTGTCTGATAAAGGCTGGAGGGGTTACCGTAAAACTCTGTCATATAAGGAAGAACTGCCTCCACTACCTTAGGGGAAACGGGAGTAGTAGCAGCGTTATCCGCATAAACATATCTCATTTCAAACACTCCATTTCTGTTTTTTCCAAATTATTACTTCTTTCTGCCAGATCTCTGAGGGTAATTCTGCTGACGACGGAGATGGTCGCCTTGTAAATCTCTGTCCATATAAAGGAGGTAACGCAGTCACCGTAGTTTTCGCATCTGCCGTTATCCTCAGCGCAGGCTACGGGGGCTAAGCTGCCCTCGGTGGCCTTCAGTATCTGCTCGACGGTAATCTGCTCAGGCTCTGCCGTGAGATGATAGCCGCCTCTGGCTCCTCTGACGGATTTCAGCAGTCCCTCTCTGACCAGAGCGCCGACTATCTGCTCGAGATATTTTTCCGACAGACGCTCTCTTTCGGCTATGTCCTTAAGTGAAACCGGACCGCACTTTTCAGTATTGACCGCTATGTCCGTCATTACACGCAGACCGTATCTGCCTTTGGTGGAAATTTTCATTTCAGCACTCCTTTCTGTAGGCTTAAGCTATTAATTCCTACTTTATAAGTAGTATATCACTGTTTTTAATTCATAGCAAGCAGATATGAATTATTTGGTGTAGAAAAAGAGCGGGGGAAAGGGTGTTTTTTTGTGGAAAGTTTATAAAAAAGGAGGCTGATGCTCTTGACCGTCAAAATCTTTAAATTATCGGCTATCGCACACATAAAAATCAGTTCGGCTGACATAGCTTTCCGGACAAATGCACAAGAAAAGCCCCGTTCTTTTCTGAACAGGGCTTTTCTGTGTATTTTAAGGTCGGATTATTCACTTCTGAGTGCCTCTACGGGATCCTTTTTAGCCGCCATTCTGGAGGGAACAAGGCCTGCGATAAAGGTGAGAAGCACGCTTATGAGTATGAGTCCCACTGCCGCACCGAAGGGGAGAGAGGCTGCCGCATCGGTTCCGGTGAAATGCCTCAGAAGGATATTTATGGGTATCTCCAGCAGCAGAGTGGTAAGTATACCCAATACACCCGCCGCCAGACCTATGGTAAAGGTTTCGGCATTGAATACGCTGGAAACATCCTTTTTCGATGCACCGATAGCACGGAGGATACCGATTTCCTTGGTTCTCTCGAGAACTGAAATGTAGGTGATAATACCTATCATAATAGACGAAACAACCAGTGAAATAGCAACGAATACGATAAGCACATAGGTAACGATGTCTATAATCAGAGTTACAGAGGAAAGGAGTGCTCCGACGGCATCCGTAGGCTGGACGGAATATTCGGGATGGTTATCGGCAGTAACCTGCTCATTATAGTAGGCGAACATTTCCTTGAGCTTGTCTTTGGCGTCGAAGCTTTTCGGATAGAAGTAGATAGCCTTGGGGGTATCTGCTGACTGGTAGCCTAAAATACCCATCGTATTATCATAGGAGCGCTGAGCCGATACGGTGTCGATATAGGCCTGCTTCAGAGCGATAACCTGGTCATCCGTAAGGAAGCCCTCCACTAATTTTTTCTGCAGCTCACTCATAGAACCGAAGCCTATGGTTGAAGAAAGATTGATGTTTGAAATGTCGATTTTTGTTATGTCTATTCCCTCGACGAGGCTCATAAAGGGAGCCAGGTTAAGGTATTTGATGTCGATATCGTTAAGGTCGATGTCTGCCAGATCGAAATCGTTTACACTGAGCTTTACGAAATCAAGACCGGAGATAACGTCTCTGTCGGGAGAAGCGAGCTGCTCCTGTACCACCTGTGAATTAAGTGTCTGGCTCAGAGCGTAATCCATAAGCTCTGAGGTGTAGCCTACACCGCCGGTACCCACAGCGATAAGGTTATCGTCCTGAGGACGGATAACGCCTACGATGCTGATATCAAGTCCCTGCTCATCAATTACCTTTCTTACGAAGGGCTTGCTTGCACTTTTGTCCTGCCAGAGGCCTGTCTCTTCATCCTTTACCATATACTGGTAATTAAGAACGAGCTTGTATTTTATGTTGCAGATTTCCTCATAGGTGTATTTTTCCTCGAGCTCGTGCTCCAGAGTGCTTCCCGTGCCTAAAGAGCCCATAACTTCTTCCATAAACTTGCTCTGGTCCTTAAGGCCTATACCGTGGAGAACGAATTCGTTTACCTCATTGTTTACGTCAAGAATTACCACTACCTCGTTTTTGTTTTCGGGGAGTCGGCCGTAAACAAGATTATAATTTTCGAGTATTTCCTCGCCCTCACCGATGAGCTCGTCCCAGATGGTGAGGCTGGTACCGGTGAAGCTTTCAAACATTTCAGTGCTTTCGGCACTGCCGCTGATTTCATCGATAACCGTGTTCGGGCTTACCTGAATATATTCATCGGTGTCTACTCTGAAAACATTGAGCGGTGTGTCGTAAATATACTGAATATCGTTACACAGCTCGTCAAAGGCCTCCTGATTATCACTTATGTACTTTTTTAAGGTACGCAGATTGTTTGAGGTAGCCTTGTTAATAAAGGTGTTTACTATTTCGGCTATCATACCGTTTACGTAAACGTTTTCTCTGTCATGGTCCAGATTATTAAGGTTGGTCATACCCGTCATAGAGTTCATAACCGATTCGATGTCAACCGACTCATTTTCGATGGAAAGCGGGAAGGCCATCAGCGTGTCTGTCTGTATGTTATCCACAAAATTCTGAATACCCGTGGAAAGGGCGATAACCAGAGCGATACCGATGATACCGATGGAGCCTGCGAAGGATGTGAGGAAGGTTCTGCCCTTTTTCGTAGCAAGGTTGCGAAGGCTGAGACCGAAGGCCGTGGAAAGACTCATAGAGGGCTTTTTACCCTTTTTCTTTTCCTCCTCCGCCTTTTGCTTTTCGCAGAAAAAGTCACTTGACTGAGGCTCGAAGGGGTTACTGTCACCGATTACCTTACCGTCCATAAAGCGGATGATACGGTTAGAATATGCCTCGGCAAGATCGGGGTTATGAGTAACCATAATGATGAGCTTATCTTTGGAAATTTCCTTCAGTATCTCCATAACCTGTACGCTGGTTTCACTGTCCAGAGCACCGGTAGGCTCGTCGGCCAGCAGAATGTCGGGATTATTTATGAGAGCACGTGCGATAGCTACTCGCTGCATCTGTCCGCCGGACATCTGATTAGGCTTTTTATGGATATGGTCCTTAAGACCTACCTGCTCGAGGGCGGCGATAGCTCTTTCCTTTCTCTCCTTTTTGGAAACACCGGAGAGAGTGAGAGCGAGCTCTACATTGGCTAAAACGCTCTGATGGGGGATAAGGTTGTAGCTCTGGAAAACGAAGCCGATGGAGTGGTTTCTGTAGGTATCCCAGTCGCCGTCCTTAAAGGTTTTGGTCGATTTGCCGTTTATGATAAGGTCACCGCTGGTATAACGGTCGAGACCGCCGATAAGGTTAAGAAGAGTGGTTTTACCGCAGCCCGAGGGACCGAGGATGGAAACAAACTCATTCTCTCTGAAATTTATGTTTATATTACGCAGTGCCTTAACGGTAGTGTCGCCGGTATGATAATCTTTGACTATGTCTTTTAATATAAGCACGGGTTACACCTCCTGTGAAATTTCTTCGTAATCTTCCTTCATTCTCCTGAGTCTGATTTTATTTCTGACTATTATTCCCACAGGAATGAGCATAAGACAGAAAAGAACCGTGAGAACGGGAGTATAGTTCTTTTTGGGCTTGTAGATGATGGTAGGCATATAGTCCTCCTCAGAGGTATCCGTCACGGTGGCTCTCTCTCTGAAAAAGAGCTTGTAGAGCCATTCGGTGGCTTCATCTACGGTCATGGCGTTTATGTCATCGACCACACTCTGAATAAAGGAGTCCACTATACCCTCAGTGCCCTCGGGAAGCTCTACGGTGCCGGTAACCTCACTGCCCGTTTCCATAAGAGTGTCGATAAGTGAGGCGTTGGCAGGATCCTTTATGGTCTGCGCCATAATTCTGAGAAGACTTACACAGAGAGCCGGCATATTCGACTGAATGTAGGTCACCGTCGCATACTGTCCCGATACGGTGCGCTTACTCTGCTTCTGTACGGGAGTGCCGAGTGAAGCGAAATAATTCATGTCCACTGCAGGCAGGGTGATGCCGATGTCCAGAGAGGCGATAAGCTCCGTAGCAAGAGTGCTGATGTCCAGCTCCTCGATAACGGAAAGGTCGATGGCGGTCTCCATACCGAGCTGAGAAAGAATACCCGTAAAGGGATAGATAAGATTATCTATGCAAAGCTTTATGCCTCCGCTCTGCAGGAAATAAAGCAGGTTAGGTAAAATCTCCAGAACAGTGTAGACAGGCTTGTCGATTATTCTGTCCAGAAGTGATACGATGGGATCAAGGAGAGCCTCTATGCCCTTGCCTCTGTTATAAAGAGCCTTGAACTCCTCGTGGTTTTTTATGGTGGAGGGCTCGCAGCCCAGTGCCTCGTAAATGGGAATGATGGCCGTGTTATAGCCGTTTGAGCCGTAGATGTCCACCGCATCGAAAAGAGTGAACTTGTCCTCGGCTAAAACCATTCCGAGCAGGTCGTTCAGCGGTGAAAAGGCCGATGCCATAACAGAAACGAACTGTCTTTTATTGCCCGTCTTAATGCCGAGGTCCACACCGCTTTCGCCTATGCTGCTCCATTTGTCATAGGTGCGCAGGTTTCTCGCTGCCTCGGAAAAGCCCTTGGCTTCGAGCACCGCAGCTATGCCCTTGGGCGTAACGTCGATGGAAAGCATAGAGGCCACGGCTGAAATATCCTCTGTTTCCAGAGCAGAGAAAAGTGTTTTCAGGATCGCAGAAAGGGTTTTCGAGGAATAAAGCTCCTTTCGGATAATGTCGCTGAGAGATTTTTCCTCTCCCATTTCAGCCACTATCTGGTCTAAAAGCTCATCCACACCGTCTGCCACTCTCTGATATTTTTCGGCGGTAAGATTAGGTGTATAGGTAATCTGACCGGCCGTGAACTCGGGGAATGCCCACTGACTTTCATTTATTACGGCTCCCGTCTGATTGAAAAGAGAAATCAGAAGAGAGATAAGTGAGTCTGTCTCTTTGGTGAAGACGCCCGAAAGCATCTGAATCATCTGCTCATCCGCCTCGGGTAAAAGCTCACCCAATGAGGCCTGATTGAGCTTAAGGGTATCGATAAGCCATCTCAGCAGCACTATGAAGGTGTCAGCCTTGTCTGCCGTAACCGTACCGTCCTCATTTACCGTACCGAGAGAAGCGATAAGCGGAAGGTCAATCGGTGCCATGGGTATGCCCGACTGAGCCAGAATATCGTTTATGTTCAGAGTAAAGCTCTGAGTAAAGCTCTCCGAATTCGAAATAAAGGAGGCGAAGGATTCGATAGGGATAACCGTAGCGATGTTCAGCACCTGAAGACGAAGAGGTGCCATCAGAGTGGAAACCGCATTGTCGAAGCCACCGTTTGTGAAATAGTAGGCGACGGACGGAAGCACGGAGGAAAGAGTTTCGCAGGGGCTTTCCAGTGCCTTTTCGGCATAAGTCACCAGATCGTATACTATATTATATATCATTGAGCCCTTATCGTTTTTCGCCTGCTCGTAAAAGTCGGCGGCATTGAGATATTCATAACAGCCCAAAGCCTTAAAGGTGGGGATGATAGCCGTCTCATAGCCGTTGGAGCCCTTTATACCTACGAGAAGATTAAGGGAATAGGAGCCTGAGCATAAAAGAGCGTAAAGAATGTCATTGAAGGGAGAAAGCATAGCCTCTACGGCAGAGGAAAACTCGCTTTTGGTTTCTACATTCCATTCTGCTCCCGTAAGGTCAGCCTCTGCCCAGCCGGAGCAGGCGGAGAGCCTCTGTGCCACGGAGGGATATGCGCTCAGCCTTTCAGCCAGTCCCGCCACGGAGGTGTTCACACCTACAGTGGAGAGAGAGTCACCGGCTTCGGCCTCCAGAGCCTTATATATTCCCGTGAGCATCTGCGAAAGCACATCGTCGGAGTAAACGAGCTTTAGTGCCGTTTCCTTCAGAGAGGTGTTCTGACTTTCCATAAATCCCTTTATGAGCTTGTCGGCTTTGCCGATAGTGGCCAGAGACTGCTCAGCGGTCACGCTTTCCGGATAGCTGATAATGGCGAAGCAGGGCAGTACCGAAGCGGTCAGCATAACCAGTGTAAGAACCAGAGATAATATGACTCTGACTGTTTTATTCATTTTCACCGCTCCTTTCTTCGTTTTCCATAATGTCGAAAAGTCTTTTTATAAGTCTGAGGAACTCAAGAGAGTCCTTTTCGCCTAATTTTTCGATAATCGCCAGAGAATTGTTAATGGCGGCATTTTTGATTTCCTTGCTCTGTGCGGCGCCGTTTTTGGTTATTTCGATGACGGTGCACCGCTTATCCAGCTCATCCTGATGCCTCAGGATGTAGCCCTTTCCCTCGAGAGCCTTTATGATAGCCGACAGTCTCGCAGGAGTGAAGTCCGTATATTCCGAAAGCTGAGACGGACTGCTCATTCCGCCTATTTCGTCGAGGACCACCAGAAACAGATCCTCGCCCTTGAGCAGGAACTTGCGTTTGGAAAGCACGTTACGCTTTTCCATATTACTGAGCGTTTCGAGTATCTCTCTGGCCAGTAAAGCCGTGCTCATGGAAAAACCCCCTTCTATCCCATTATTTAACACTGTTAAATAATATCACAGCTTCTGCTTTAATTCAATAGTAAAAACGCTTTTTAAGCTAAATCTATGATTTGTTAAAAAATTCACAATAAAAACATATTACTTAGTTTAAATTGCCTATAAATTAAACCAATGTAATTATATGCGGTAAACATAAAGGAACTTTAAAAATATTTAACAGTGTTTAATATTTGCTTTTTACTCCTTCGGCTATTGACATAAATGCAATGCTTGCATATAATAATTAATGTTAGCAAACTAACAGTTCGCAGACTAACTAAGGGAGGTTGCCATGAACGACAGACGAGTGGGCTTCGAGCTGCATCGCTCCTCACGGATAGTGAAAAGATATATGGATAAGGATGCCTCGAAAAGCTATGTGGAAAAAATAACGGGTACCCACGGCCGTGTAATCGGCTGGCTTTACACTAACCGTGACAGAGATATCTTTCAGCGGGATTTCGAAAAGGAATTTGATATCCGCCGCTCCACGGCCAGTAAAATACTTTCCCTGATGGAAAGCAATGAGCTTATTATCAGAGAGGGTGTCCCCGGTGATGCCCGACTTAAAAAAATCACTCTTACCGAAAAGGCTCTCGAGGTACAGAGTGTGGTGGAAAAGGCCTTCGCAAGGATGGAGGAAAAAATCAAAGAGGGCATAACCGACGGGGAGCTGGAGATTTTTTTCCGTGTCCTCGATAAGGTGAATAAAAATATGGAAAGGAACGATACAGAAAATGATTAAACGGCTTTCGAAATGCATCAGGGAATATAAGGCACTGACTCTGCTTACCCCTCTTTTTATGTCCCTCGAGGTTACCATGGAGGTTTTCATCCCGATGCTTATGGGTAAGCTTATCGATAACGGTATTTATAAAACCGACACCGACTATGTGGTGAAGATAGGTCTTCTGCTGCTCGTGCTCTGCTCCTTCAGCCTTTTCGCAGGTGTGGCAGGCGGTGTCACTGCGGCCAAGGCCTCCTCGGGCTTTGCGAAAAATCTGCGCCACGATATGTTCCATAACATACAGGGCTTTTCCTTCGCCAATATAGACAAATTTTCCGCATCCGGTCTCGTTACGAGACTTACCACGGACGTAACAAATCTGCAGAACTCCTTTCAGATGATAATAAGAATAGCAGTGCGCTCTCCGGCTATGCTGCTTTTCTCACTGGGTATGGCTCTTTCCATAAATCTTAAGGTTTCCATGGTTTTCGTGGCTATGGTTCCCGTTCTCGGTCTGGCTCTGGGCATCATAGTTTCAAAGGCTCATCCGAACTTCAAAAAGCTTTTCAAAACCTACGATAAGCTGAACAGCGTGGTAAACGAAAATCTTCACGGCATCAGAGTGGTAAAATCCTTCGTAAGAGAGAATGAGGAGGAAAAAAAGTTCGGTGCCGTTTCGGATAAAATCTATTACTACAGTAAAAAAGCCGAGGGCATCATCGCCTTCAATGCGCCCGTTATGCAGTTCAGCTCCTATCTGTGTATGATTCTTATTGCCTGGTTCGGTGCAAACATCATCATAAAATCAAATGCCGTGGATATGACCACGGGTGAGCTTTTCTCCCTTATCAACTACACAATGCAGATACTGATGAACCTGATGTCTCTGTCTATGATTTTCGTTATGCTCACCATGTCCAGAGCCTCGGGTGAAAGAGTGTGTGAGGTTCTCGACGAAAAGAGCGACCTTCACAGTCCCGAAAATGCCGTTTGCGAGGTTCCCGACGGCAGCATAGAGTTTGTCGGTGCAGGCTTCAGCTACTCCTCCGACGCAGAAAAGCTCTGTCTTAAAAACGTAAGCCTTAAAATCGAAAGCGGTGAAACCGTGGGCATCATCGGCTCCACAGGCTCATCGAAAACCACCTTCGTTCAGCTCATACCCCGTCTTTACGATGTCACCGCCGGTACGGTCAAGGTAGGCGGCAGGGATGTAAGGGAATATGATCTGGACACTCTCAGAAACGAGGTGGCTATGGTGCTGCAGAAAAATGTTCTCTTTTCCGGCACCATAAAGGATAATCTTCGCTGGGGTAACGAAAACGCCACCGACGAGGAAATGACAGAGGCCTGCAAATTAGCTCAGGCACATCCCTTCATCAGTGAGATGGAGGACGGCTATGACACCTATATCGAGCAGGGCGGCACGAACGTTTCAGGCGGTCAGAAGCAAAGAATATGTATCGCACGCTCACTGCTCAAAAAGCCGAAAATCCTCATCCTTGACGACTCCACCAGTGCCGTCGATACCAAAACCGATGCGCTTATCAGACAGGCATTCAGGGAATACATACCCGAAACGACCAAAATCATCATCGCACAGAGGATTTCCTCTATCGAGGGTGCAGATAAAATCATCGTACTGGACGACGGTGAGGTAGCAGCCTTCGGAACACACGAGCAGCTTCTCAAAGACAGTGAAATTTACCGTGAGGTTTATCTCTCACAGACGAAAGGAGGAGAAGATAATGAGTAATCCCCGTCCCGCTCCCGGAAAAATGCCGCCGCCTCCTGTAGGCCGACACGGCGGTACACCCGTAAGAATGAAGGGCGAAAAGCTCGACTTTAAGGTTATAAAGAGGATTTTCTCTTATCTCGGTGCCAAACAGAAAATACTGCTGGCAGTGGTGGTTCTGTGCATCTTTCTTTCCAGCTTAGCCACCATCTTTTCCTCCCGCTTCGTGGGCACGGTTATCGATGACCACATCACACCTATGCTCGAAAGCGGCTCGACGGATTTCGCCCCCCTTATAGCTACTCTTGTCAAAATGGCGGGAATTTTTCTCGTGGGTATAGCGGCTACCTTTGCTCAGAACCGCATTATGGTAGTGGTGGCTCAGTCGGTGCTTAAGGCTATCCGTGACGAGATGTTTGCTCATATGCAGACTCTGCCCGTAAAATTTTTCGACACAAACAGTCACGGTGACATTATGAGCCGCTACACAAACGACATCGACACTCTCCGTCAGATGATTTCCATGACCATCCCGCAGGTCATTTCCTCGGTGGTGACCATCGTTTCCACCTTTATTGCTATGACTATGGAAAGCATACCGCTGCTTTTAGTGGTTCTGGTCTGCATTTTCGCTATGATTACCGTGACCGGAAAGGTGGCGGGAAACAGCGGTAAATTCTTTGTCAGGCAGCAGCAGTCTCTCGGTGACGTAAACGGCTACATAGAGGAAATGATAACGGGGCAGAAGGTTATCAAGGTATTCTGTCACGAGGAAAAGGCAAAGGAGGCCTTCGACGAAAAGAACGAAGAGCTTTTCAGCAACGCCTACTCCGCAAACAAATTTGTAAATATGCTCGGCCCCATCAATAACAATCTGGGACATCTGCAGTATGTTATTCTGGCCATTTCGGGCTGCTTCCTGGCAGTTCTGACGGCTCAGGGCTTCTTCCCCGAAAGAGGCTTTATGAGCATTTTCTCTCTTACCGCAGGCTCCGTGGCCACCTTCCTCGGCTATTCGAAGTCCTTTACCATGCCCGTAAATCAGGTTTCTCAGCAGCTGAACTCCGTGGTTATGGCTATGGCAGGTGCGAAGAGAATTTTCGAGGTTATCGACACTCCCTCCGAGCAGGATGAGGGCTATGTAACCCTGGTAAACGCTAAAGAGATAAACGGTGAAATCACCGAAACACCCGAGCATACAGGCCTCTGGGCGTGGAAGCATCCCCACTCTGACGGCACGGTTACCTACCAGAAGCTGGAGGGTGAGGTGCGTATGTTTGATGTGGATTTCGGCTATGTGCCCGAAAAGACCGTGCTTAAAAACATCACTCTTTATGCTGAGCCGGGACAGAAGGTAGCCTTTGTAGGTGCCACCGGTGCAGGCAAGACTACCATCACCAATCTCATAAACCGCTTTTACGACATCGCTGACGGTAAAATACGCTATGACGGCATCAACATCAATAAAATCAGAAAGAGCGACCTGCGCCGCTCTCTTGGCATAGTTTTACAGGACACAAATCTTTTCACGGGCACTGTAAAGGAAAACATACGCTACGGAAATCTTGACGCCACAGACGAAGAAATTATAGAGGCGGCCAAAAAGGCGAATGCCCATTCCTTTATCTCACGCCTGCCTCAGGGCTACGACACTATGCTCACGGGTAACGGTGCCAACCTTTCACAGGGGCAGCGTCAGCTCATTTCCATCGCC
>SVPD01000058.1 GCA_015066045.1 Oscillospiraceae bacterium | reverse complement strand
TTTAGACGTTTTTTCGCCCTCTCGAGGTATAATCATACATCTTCGGAGCGAAGAAAACGCCTTCTGCATTTTACTGCAACAGCCCCGTTCTTTTATGTTTTTATTCTGCCTTGGCAGTAGCTTCTGTCTCGGCCTTGTTTATTTCGTCAAGACTCTGTTGTCTGCGTTCCTCGAGGAATTTTACGATTTCCTTATGCTTTTTACCTGTCAGCTTAAAGAAAAACATAGGTATTACAGCCAGTAATGCCGATACACCGGGGAAGAGAGAGAAGGAATAAAGCAGACCTTTTTTTGCTTCCATGGGCATAAGCTCAGGGGTGTCTGCAAACTGTGTGTATCCGACGTAAATAAGCAGAAGGTTTGTCACATAGGTGGTGCAGTTGGTGATGATTCGGGAAAGAGTACCCTTGAGTGCGCTGACGGTAGCCTCGTTTCTTTCGCCGAATTCGTATTCACCGTAGTCGTAAACGGCCATCTGAATAAGACCGGAAATGGTGTTATAAAAGCCTGTGGTCAGACCGTGCAGAGCATACCAGAAAACTACTCTTACAAAAATTTCCTGAGGCTCGTGCTCTTCGTAGGGATAAATGGAGAGGAACATTGCTATATAGCATACGAAGGTGCCCAGTCTCATGCCGATGTAAAGAATCTTATCGTCAACCCATCTGCGGACAATAGGAGCGGCGAAAAGTGAAATACCCGTAGTTACGAATGAGGCAAGAGAGGCTACGGAAAGAAGTGCTGCATAGTTGCCGTCGTTATATACATAGGTGAATTCCAGTGCGGTTCCCTCAAACAGAGTGAGCGTAAAGGTTTCAGCTCTGAAGCAGGCGATGAAGGCATAGGTCATAAGACTGTAGCCGATACCGAAGCCGAGACTGAGAATTTCGGAAACCATATAAAGAATCAGCGGCTTGTTACGAAGGATGTTTCTATAAACATCACGGAGCTTGGGTGTTTCCTCCTTCGGAGGATCATTGATTCTCTCTTTGGTTTCTATGATGTTCCATATAGTGAGAGGAATGGCAGCGATAGTTACCACGCTGTAGCCGTAGAAATATCTTTCAGCGTCTGAAAGGTTCGGAAGAAGGAAGGGGAGAAGAGCCGCTATGTAGGTGCCGATGGAGCCGATGGCTGAGCCGAGAATACTGTCGATGGCGGCGATGTAGCCTCTTTCCATATTGTTTGTGGTTCTTCTGGCATTGAGTGCGGTAAGAGCCGAATTGTAGAAGGTGCTGAAGGCATCGTTCAGGAAGTAAAGGAGAACGAGATATGTTACCTTGAAGGTGTCGCTTACACCGGGGAAATATTCCTTGAGCGGAAAAGCCTGCATGATTACGACCAGATTAAAGGGAATAATCATTATCATAATCCAGGGCTTGAAGCGGCCCCAGGAGCCGAAGCTTTTACGGCTTTTGTCCAGAAAAGAGGATACGATAACGTCGTTTGCTATGTCCCAGAAGCCAAGGAAAAAGATGATGGTGCTATAGGTGGCGAAGGCGGCCTCGCTCAGACCTAAGAAGGTAGATGCTACCAAAGCACCGAAAAAGCCGTTCATGGCACCGCCTACTCTGGATACCGCTGAGCTGCTGGCGTAGGCGGCATATTCGCGCAGAGTAAGCTTTTCATTGATGTCTGTCGCTAAGGAGTTTTTGATTTTCTTCATATCTTCACCTCAAAACAGGTTTATTTTATTTGATTATACATTAACAGATAGTTAAAGTCAATGCTGCAGACAGATGATTTTACCCGGTAATGAGATAATTTAACATTGACATTCACATAATAATGTGGTATCATTCTATAGACTTATTTCAACAAATTTCTTATTAGGGGGATTAATAAATTGAAATTAACTCCGAAAATAGTTCTCAGAGTATGTGTATTCGGTCTGATAACTGCAGTGGTTCTTCTTCTGTTAAACAGCTTTTTCAAGCCCGAGTGGACCAAATGGAATAACTACTACACGACCAAGGGCTTTTACGAGGAGCCTGAGCAGACCATAGAAACTCTGTTTCTGGGTGCCAGTGTCGTTCAGAGCAGCGTATCACCCATGGAAATGTACGAGGACCACGGCATAGTGTCCTATAACCTCGGTACGGAGCAGCAGCCTGCTCTCGGTTCCTATTATTGGCTCAGAGAAACCTATGACTATCACTCCGAAACCCTTAAGACGGTAGTTTTTGATGTTTCAGCTCTCCGCAGTAAATCAAAGGATTCCTTCTACCATAAGTGCCTTGATAATATGAGATTTTCTAAAAATAAATTAGAGGCTGCTTATGAGTACAAGAAAAAGGACATCGGTGACACTGTCTCCTTCCTCGTTCCTCTGATTTCTTATCACGGACGCTGGAACTCTCTTGAGGAGTCTGATTTTACCAAGTACAGCTGGGAGGCCGATACAGGCACCCGAGGCTACTACCACATTACGAGCACCTATGTGAATCAAGAAGGTCTCGAGAATGTAACCGTTAACAGTCCCATTCTCGACGAAAACGCAGAGCCCGCAGAGCTTCTCGAGGATTCTCTCAAATATTTCTACAGAATGGTTGATTTCTGTAACGAAAAGGGCCTGAAGCTGGTACTGATTAAAACAAACACCCGAATCTGGGATTCTGCACTTCACAATGCGGTTCAGCAGGTGGCAGATGACTGCGGTCTGGAGTTTTATGATTTTAATTTCGATCCGCTCTATAGCTACGACGGCTTTATTCATGCCTTCGACAGCAGAGGCGACGGTAAGCATCTGAATTACTACGGTGCCTACAAATTCAGCAAATGGATGGGCGACTATCTCGTGAATGAATGCGGTGCCACGGATGTGAGAGATAATCCCAAGTACGACTTTATGAAAGAGCAGTACAAGGAATATGAGGCCAGAGTTCTCCAGCACGTGGACCTTTCCTCAGCCAGATCACTCACAGAGTATCTCTCGATCGCATTCGAGGGTGACAATACAGTTCTTCTCTCCGTAAAGGAAAATGCCTCCGGCGGTATGTCAGATGCAGACAAGGCCTTCCTTCGCGAAAAAGGTCTTGTAAAGCTTGCGGAGCTTGCCGTTAACGATTCTTATATCGCCGTGGTACAGAACGGAGAGGTCGTTTATGAGCTTACAGGTAGCGAAAAAAATGCCAAAAAGCCCATAAGCTATAAGGGTACACTTCCCGACGGCACTGTCTTCCGTCTGGAAAGCGGCGGACTGGAAACCGGAAACACTGCAGATATTCTTGTCGATAATGCAAGTGAGATGTCAGCAGGTAAGGGGCTTAACATTCTCGTTTACAGTAATGAGCTTAAGACCTCTCTTCATACCGTCAAGTTTAACACGGCAAACGGAACCGGCAGAGATGTTTACGGTATGCATGACATTTATTTTCTTCTCAATGAGGAGGAATTCAATAAGGAATATTCTCCCACGAGCATAAGAGGCAAAATAAAGACCTATAAAGCAAAGGTGGATGCCGCTGCTGCGGCGGGCCCGTCTGTTTATATACCGGACTAAGCAATGTATAAAGCTTTTCTTCTGCATTTATGTGCCGAAGAGAAGAAAAGATAAAACATTTATTTCAAAAGGAGTAGAAAATTATGGAAAAAATTTTAGAAATCCTCAAATCAATCAGAGACGACATTGACTACGAAAAGGAAGACAAATTAATCGACGACGGTGTTCTCGACAGCTTTGACATCGTTTCCATCGTTGGCGAGCTCTGTGACGAATATGACATCACTATCACAGTAGACGATATGGAGCCCGAAAACTTTAACAGTGCCAAGGCTATCCATGACCTTGTTGAGCGTCTTCTCGACGAAATGTAATAAAAAAAGGATAATTCTTATGCTTTCCAAGGGTGACAGTATTGTTCTGTCACCCTTGGGTGACGATTAATACAGTAAAGGAAAGAGGAAAAATATGGCTCTGAATTCTTTTAAATTTATGTTTTTCCTGGCGGCCGTCGTTCTCGTCTACTATCTGGTACCCAAAAGGTTTCAGTGGGCAGTGCTTCTGGTGGCCAGCTACGGCTTTTATCTTTCGAGTGGTCTGGATAATGTGGCTTACATTATCTTTACTACTCTGTTTACCTTCTTCTCCAGCCACTGGATGCAGAAAATACGAGACAAGCAGAATGATAAAATCAAAGCTCTCGGTGATGAAATAACCAAAGAGCAGAGAATGTCAATGAAGAAGGAAGCCTCCAATAAAATCAAGCGCATACAGGTTCTTACCGTTCTGGTTAACCTTTCTGTTCTGGCTTATTTTAAATACCTTAACTTCTTTATCGGCGGCTTCAATACCGTATTTTCTATCTTTGAGTGGGATGTTTCCATTCCTCTTATAAACATTATTGCCCCTCTCGGTCTGTCCTATTATACCTTTAACTCCATAGGCTATCTTATCGACGTGGGCAGAGGTAAGCTTAAGGCTGAGCCGCATCTCGGAAAGTTTGCACTTTTCGTTTCCTTCTTCCCGTCCATCGTTCAGGGACCTCTGAACCGTTACGGAGATGCAGGTCTTCAGCTCCAGCAGGAGCACGAGTTCGACTACAATAACGTCAAATACGGTGCTCAGCTTATTCTCTGGGGCTTATTTAAAAAGATGGTTATTGCTGACCGCATTGCAGTTATCCCTGCTACCATCTTCTCAGCATCCTTCGAGGATTACACAGGCTCACACATTCTCTTTGCCGTTATCTGCTATTCTTTCCAGATTTACGGTGATTTTTCAGGCGGTACAGACATCACACGTGGTGCCGCACAGATGATGGGTATAAATCTTCCCACGAACTTCGAAAGACCTTTCTTTGCTACCTCTATGGCAGATTTCTGGCGCAGATGGCATATGTCTCTCGGTGCATGGATGAGAGAATATGTATTCTATCCCGTTATGCTTTGTAAGCCTGTAGCATCTCTGAGCAAAAAGATGCGTAAAAAGTACGGCACCTATGCAGGTAAGCTCGTTCCCTCAGTCGCCGCACCGATGGTCGTTTTCTTCCTTATCGGTATCTGGCACGGTCTGAGTAAGCAGTACATCACAAACGGTATCTATAACGCTCTGCTTATTTCGGGCAGTGTGGCACTTACTCCCGTTTATGAAAAGCTCATAAAGACCTTAAGGGTTAACACAGAGGCGTTCAGCTTCCGTATTTTCCAGATTCTCCGTACCACAGTTCTGCTCTTTATATCGAGAGTTATCGTCCGTGCTCCCTCTCTTTCTGAGGCGGGCAGAATGCTTAAGGCTATGTTTACAGACATCGATCCCTTCTTCTTCCTCGGCACCGACGGCAGAATTTATGAGCTCGGTCTGGATAAAATCGATATGTCTCTTCTTATCGTGGCTATCGGTGTGCTGACCTTCATCAGTGTATTACAGGAAAACGGTATGAAAATCCGTGAAACTCTTTCCAAACAGAATATTATGTTCCGCTGGGGCGTTATTATAGCTCTTATCGTAGCCATCGTAGTCTTCGGTACCTACGGTCCCGCCTACGATGCCAAATCCTTTATTTACGGCGGCTTCTAAGCTTAAAAGCCGAAATCTACAGGAGGAAAAATTATGCTTAACTCTATCGCACTTACTATTCAGAAGTTTGCACAGGAAACACCTGAGCAGATTGCCGTGATCGCAGGCGGTGAAAAATGTACTTATAAGCACCTCGCCGAATGTAACCGTAAGGTTGCTGCCTATCTCGAGAAAAAGGGTGTAAAGGCAGGGGAGAGAATCATCGTCGAAGCAGACCACATTCTCGATTATGTTTATTTCTGGTACGGAATTCAGCTTTTAGGTGCCACCTTTGTTCCCCTCGAAAAGAATACTCCCTCCAAAAGAGTGAAGGAAATCGCCGATGAGCTCGAGGCTTCCGTAATGGTTACTCTGGAAAAAAGAGAGGATCTTCCCGAAGGCTGGTCTCTTAAGGACATCTTCCCCGAAATTATGGCTGAGTCCGATGCTTACGAGGCAAAGATTCCCGACGACTCTACTCTGGCTGAGATCCTTTTCACCACCGGTACCACAGGTAAATCCAAGGGTGTTATGGTTTCCTTCGGTAATCAGGTGAATATCGCTCTGGCAGGTATCGAAACCACAAACATCAAATCCGATAATGTATGGCTTATCCCCACACCTATGAACCACGCAGCAGGTCTTCGTAAGGTTCATATCGCTATGGCGGTGGGCAGCACCAGCTGCCTTTTAGAGGGCTTCAGAAACTTCAAGCAGTATTTTGCTACCATCGAGGAATACGGAGTAACCTCTCTTTACCTTCCTCCCTCAGCTATCCATCTGCTTTTAGCCTTCGCCTCTAAAAATCTGGCAGCACTTAACGGTCAGCTCCGTTTCATTTATTCCAGCTCCACTGCTTACCCCGAAACAGACAAAGAAAAGATGCGTGCTCTTCTTCCCGATGTTTATATGTATAACTGCTTCGGCTGCAGTGAGGCAGGCGTGGTATGTACAGACGAGTTCTGCGTATCCGGCGGCAGTGAATATGCAGGCAGTGTAGGTATTCCCAATTCTTACAGCAGAATCGTACTTTTAGACGAGGACGGTAACGAGGTAAAGAATGCCACCGCTCAGAATCCGGGACTTTGTGCTATCGAGAGTAAATCTGTTATGCAGGGCTACTGGAACGAGCCTGAGCAGACCGCCAAGGCTATCAAAAACGGTATGCTTGTAATGAGTGACCTTTGCTACTTCGCACCTAACGGTGAGCTTATCCTCGTGGGCAGAAGTAACGACACCATTAATCTCGGCGGCTTCAAGATTGCTCCCTTTGAGGTCGAAGAGGTAGTTCTTCGTCTTCCCTTTGTGGACGAGTGCCTTCTCATTCCTACCGTAAAGGGCAATAACACTGCTATAAAGCTTCTTGTTGTGCTGAAAGAGGGTATGGAAATCGACGAGGCAGCCATCAGAAATCTTATTTCTGAAAATCTTGAGCCCTACAAGATGCCGAAGAAAATCGAAGTCATCGACGAAATCATAAAGACCTTTAACGGTAAAATCGACAGAAAACAGATGATTTCCAAATACGCATAATTAATAAAAAAATAAATCCCGAGTGAAAAGGAAAGTGCACAGGTCCGTAAAAAACGGACATAGAAAAAACACCCCCTCCTATGGTAGAATTAAGATAACTACCGTAGGAGGAATTTTTATGCCTAGAAGTTACAGACACATCAAGCAGTACGAAAAGGAAAT
>SVPD01000057.1 GCA_015066045.1 Oscillospiraceae bacterium | reverse complement strand
CAACAACCAACGAATTCAACTTAAAACAAAACTGACCCCGTTAGAAAAACGAAGTCAGTTTGTCGCTTAATTAAATATTTCTGCCATAGGGGATTTTTGTGCTGTCCGCACAAATTGGGGCAGTGCAAAAGCCTTTCATTCGGGATTTGTTTTTACTTATCCGTAAATTCTTATGTCTTTGATTACGGGGTTCGCTCTTGCCTGAGTGATGATGATTAAAATTTCATCTGTGTTTACGGATTTTTTGAGCCTGACTATCTTTTTCGAGCCTACGACGGTACCCGTGTAAATATTACTGTATTCACCTGAAGCATCCTTTGCGAAGATTTTGAATTCCTCTATTCTCTGACTGTAGCTGAGCTCTTCACGCAGGGAAAGGAGAGAAATGCTTCTCTTTCCTTTAAAACGTAGCCTTACACCCGTTTCACCCTTTCCGAGAGTGATGTCATCTCTTGTCAGGTCTCTGTCTGTTCCAGAGGGAGAATAAGCAGAAAAGGCTGCATCTGTTATTTCCTTTTCGAAGGGCTTGGTTATAAGCTCGGTGAATTTTTCGAGAGTTTTTATCTCACGCTTATTGATGAGGCCATCCTTGTCGGGCGGTACATTGAGAAGCATCGAGGCATTTCCGCCTACGGAGTCGAAGTAAATCTTCGCCAGATCCTCTGCAGTTCTCTGCTTTTTGAAAAGGTAATAAAGATTATTATGCCAGAACCAGCCGAGATTTATGGAAACATCTGCCTCTGCAGGCTTGAAAATCAGCTTTCCATAGTTTTTCAGTACATCTCTCGAGCCTAAATCCTCAGAGGTGTCCGTCAGCTTTTCAGCCATCTGCTTAGTCTGGGCTTCGTCGGTCTGTGAGCTTTCCGCTACGGCATCGTTACTGTTCTTTTCGTCGGGGATAACGCTCCATTCGCTTTTTCTTACCTTGCCGCCCTCGTTACCTATCCAGCGCACGTCAGGTCCGCAGACAGAGATTACGGCATCGGGATGGTGCTTTCTGATAACAGAGTAGTATCTGTCCCAGTCATAGACCTGCTTTTTACCGTTTTTGCCTTCACCGCAGGCACCGTCAAACCAGAAGCAGAATATATCTCCGTAGTTAAGACAAAGCTCTGTAAGCTGATTTACGAAAAAATTGTTATATTCCTCCGTGCCGTAGGTCTTTTCGTGTCTGTCCCAGGGTGAAAGATAAATGCCCAGCTTCAGACCGTGTCTTCTGCAGCTTTCGGAAAGCATTTTCACTATGTCCTTTCCGAAGGGCGTGTTCATAACATTGTGGTCGGTGTATTTCGTATCGAAAAGGCAGAAGCCGTCGTGATGCTTGGCGGTGATGATGATGCCCTTACTGCCTGTGGACTTAAGCACACGGCACCACTGGTCAGTGTCGAGCTTTTCGGGATTGAAGTGGGAGATGTCTTCGTTTCCGTCACCCCATTCACGGTTGTTCATCGTATTTACGCCGAAGTGGATGAAGTTATAGTATTCCAGCTCCATAAATTCCAGCTGCCGCTGAGAGGGGAGAACGCTTACATATCTCTCTGTTTCTTCCGTGCCGACGGGCATATTATTGTTTGAAACACACCAGCCCTCGGTGATTATTTTTTTCATAAGCATTTTTACGGGAAGTCAGTCCCTGCTCCTTTCTTTTTTTTAGTGGGCAGAGCTGCCCTTTTTCTTTAAAATAACCGAAATCCAGCATACTGCCGATGAGACGACGGTGAAAATCAGTATACATATAAACACGTCGTTCCAGCCCTTGGTGTCGGCTATTCTGCCCAGCAGAGAGGTAGCCAGCGTGCTTCCCACATAACAGAAGGTGTTCAGAAGTCCTGCCGAAAGGCCGGAGTCTATCTTGTCTCTTGAGTAAAGAGGTACCACGCTCGTTATAACATTGTTGACCGCCGCCATAAGACAGGCGATACCGCCGAAAAGCAAAAGGGTGACAGGCACTGAGCTGAGCTTCATTGTAAAGATAATCATTCCCGTCAGAATTACGGAGGCAAGATAGAAAATACCGTTGAGAGCGTTTTCGTCCTTTTGCTTTTTATGTAAAGCGTTAACGAGTGAGGTGCCGAATACGGAGAGCACGGGAAGCAGCAGCGTTACTATAATCGACAGTGACGGGGGCATACCGAATTCCTCTTTTAAAATGGAGGGCACCCAGGTGGTAATACCGTCTTTTATAAATCCGTTGGTTACTGCACAGATGAGAATGACTGCCAGTCCCGTGATAAAAGCGGGTGTGAATGAAAGACTGCTTTTCTTTCTCACATCGGTGATTTCCGCTTTTCTTTTTTCCTTTTGCAGACTGTTCATTCCTGTAAGCCACAGTATCGCCGTGGCTCCCGCAAGTATGGCTGCCACATAAAAAATCAGTGTCCAGCTCAGCCCGAGGAAGGAAAACAGTGCCGCCAGCCCGTAGGCTATAAAGGTACCCGAAGCCACCGTGGTGCTCATAACCATCACTGCTCCGGAAAGCTTACTGTCGGCAAGATTATCCGAGAGGGTTTTAATAAGTGATGACCAAAGAACAGACTGAAAGATACCGTTTAAAAGCCAGAGATATTTCATACTCTCTATGCCCTGACAGAAGGTCATGGAAAGATTTATTACCGAGGATGCACCTAAAGCCAGTGCTACCGAGTATTTGGTGTTGTATCTTTTTGAAAGCAGACCGTTGACTAACTGGCCTGAGCCGTAGGCAAAAAAGAAAAATGAGCTTACGGTGCCTGCGGCCTCCTTGGTGGTGCCGAGCTGAGCTAAAATTTCTACCATCGAGGCGTTGTAGTTCAGCCTTGCCACATAAGCGAAGGTGTAAGCCGCCCAGCACAGGAAGATAAGAAAATTTGATTTTTTCTCACTTAAGGTTTTTATCATTTTACGTACCTGTAATTATTTCTCTGTCGGTTTTCCCGATGAAAAGATTGCCTTTTGCGGTGAGTGCTTCTTTATCGGGGTTTTCGAAAACTATGCCGTAATTCGGTGAGTCGGATTTTTCGGGAGCGATAAAGATATTGTTCTTTATTTCTACGCCGTACACACCGGGCCTGAAAATTATATATCCTCTGCTTTTACCGTTTAATCCGGAGGGGCCGTCGAATATATTGTTTTTAATCTGAACATTATTATGTTGGCAGTCGCCGTGGTGACCTATACCGGGAAATCCGTCACATTTAAAGAGATTGTTTGCTATCAGGATGTTACGGCAGACCGTGTCATCCTTGCAAAAATCTATAAGCTCACCGTCGCAGTTATAAACGGGACCGTAGGAGCCTTCACGGGCAAGATCAAGCTGAATCTGTTCGTTAAGAAGATTTTCGGGGACGGATGTGTATGTAGGTCCGTCAAAAACACAGTTTTCTACCGTAACCTTTTCTGAGGAGTTAATTTCTATCATATGCCACATAGAGCAGTGGCGGAAGCGGCAGCCTGCGATACGGATTCCGCTGCAGTGTACCGTGTTTATCAGAGTGGATTTTTCTGTTACGGCAGCGTTTCCGTCAAAGATACCTCCCGATATCAGCACATTATGTGTGCCACCGTATCCGCTCTGCTGAGGCTCAGAATAGGAGGCGAGCAGATATCTTGTCACAGACTCACCCTTATCACTTCTTAAAATTACGGCATTATCGGAAAGCTTTAAAATCTGATCGGAATAAAAAATGAGTGCAGCAGAAATGAGATAGGTTCCGTCGGGAAAATACACGGTGCCTCCCTCTGCCCTTACCTCGTCGATGCATTCCTGCAAAGCCTTGGTATCGTCGTGAATGCCGTCGGCGAAAACCGAAGGATGGTCTGTGACCTTTACAAGCTTCATATTGAACGCTCCTTTTATCTGAGTTGCGGCCCCTTATAAGGGCAAAATTTTCAGTGACATAAAGCCCTGTTCATAAAAGAACCTCCCTGCCCGTGCAAGGAGGTTCGCTTTTAGTTACATTCCTTGTTTTTAACAACAAATGTCATTATCTGCAGAGTGGTTATCACTCAGCGAGAGGGGCCTTTTCCTGTTCGAGGCTTTCGTTTTCCTATGATTGAGCACGATAATAGGAGCATTTGCTGCCTTAGCTTCTTCGAGCACACCCTTCATCCATTCGATCTGAGCATCGCTCATCTGAAAGCCCTGAGCCGTTTCGTCCTCGGAGGCAAGAGCGATAATATAACAACCGTTTACGATTTTGTAGTAGTAGGTCTTATCGATATCGTTGCCGAGATAAAGTCTGTTGTTTGCTATGAAGTCATTGCATGAAGCCTTGTAGCTGCGTTCACCGAGACCGTGGTCGTGGTTACCGACTATTACATACTGCCTGTCAGAGGGGTTGACTGCCTTGACTGCATTATAAAAGAGGATGTTTTCTATAAGCTGACCGTTCATCACATTGTCGCCAAGATAAGCCACGGCGTCATTATCCTTGCCTGCCTTAAGGTTTTTGAGTATATCGAAAAAGTATTGGTAGCTTGTCGGATTGAGCTTTTCTATGTGGACATCTGAAACGACAGACATACTCATAACAAGCTCGTCTGCATTTTCTGCTTCGTAGGGAACTCCCGATTTGTCGCTGAAGGGGGACAGCATGGTTAAAAGAATTACTACGGTTTCAATAAGATCTTTCACAAAAATGCCTATTTTTGCCATTGACATATTTTTTGCATCTTTCTTTACAGGTGTAATTTTTAACAGATACATCTTATTTTTAATAATTGTAACACATTTTCATCACTTTGTAAATGTTTTTTATAAAACTGAATTATACATCTTACCTAAAAATTCGTCTCATAATTTATCGTCAGATTTTATTTAAAAGAAAAACCAATCTTATTTTTCCTTTTTTTATTGTAAGAAAGGAAAGTTTGTGTTATACTGAAAAAAAGTCCGCTGAAGAGAGGGTTTATGAAGAAAAAATTAAACGGAGGGGATTTTTAATGGAAAAGGTCTCATTAGCTTCCAAAGTGAAAAATGTCTTTATGACTGCGAAGGAGTACTGGTCGGTGCCGGCCAAGGGTAATTACATACCCTATAAGGAGGTGGCGAGCCTCAGCGGTGCAGGCTTCGGTGTTTACTGGACTACACTTTTAGCCTCGGCTATAGGTCTGAGTGCATCGAACTTTCTGGTGGGTGCGAGTATAGGTCTTCGGCCTATGGATTTACAGGTTATGCTCATCGTGGCTAATCTGGTAGGTATACCCATCGGTATTTTCCGCTCGTGGTATTATGACAATCATCACCTTCAGGGCGGTAAATTTCTTCCCTTTATCCGAAGGACAGGCTTGCCGATTGTTCTGATATCCACAGTCTTTGTCTGGCTTCCCTATGAAAATATGCAGTACATAACCAAGGCGGTAGTCGTGTGGTTTATGTATATGCTGATGAATGTTTTTCTGTGCTTTTATAATGAAAGCTACACTTATTTTCAGCAGATTATAACACCGAATGCTCAGGAAAGAGCCAACGTAATGAGTATTTCGCAGGTGATTTATTCTCTGGCTCCTACTATTACAAACCTCTTCATTCCTCTTATAGCAGGTCTTACCTGGGGACTTAATAACATCTGGACCTACAGGGTAATCTACCCCGTCTTTACGGTGGTCGGACTTATTATCGGTACCGTATTTTTCCGCAGAGTCAAAGAAAGGCTCATTCTTCCCAAAAAGAGGCCTGAGCCCGTCAGAATGCTCGATGCTATCCGTGAGGTAGCTAAAAACAAATACTACTGGATTATTCAGGCAGCGGCTTGGGTGGTATTTTTAGAGTCGGGCTACGGTGTGGTCCTGAACTGGTCCTTTGTTTACGGCTACGGCGGAGAGTATCAGTCCTCTCTCGGTTTAGCGAACACCGTAATCGGTAATGCTGCTCTGTGGTCTATGCTTCTTTGCCCCTTGGCTATCAAGAAAATGGGTAAAAGAAATCTTCTCATTACCGCCAATGCGATTAATATAGTTATTCTTCTCATCCTTTATTTCGTTTACAAAAATCTGATTATGATCTGTGTTTTATGGTATATAAATACCTTTATAAACACCTTCTGGAACATCGTTCAGCACCAGATAAGTGCCGATATGCGAGATTATCATCAGTGGAAAACCGGTGTAAGAATAGACGGTCTTTTCGGACCTCTCGGTATGATAGGTACGGTTATAGGCTTCTTCACTGGTTTGGTTTATCCCGCCATTTACGAAAAAATGGGGCTTTTAGAGGATTATAATGTCCTTTATGATGACACTATGCGAAATAATCTTTTCGAGGTGCTTATTCTCTGCTCTGCCTTAGGCGCACTTCTTAACCTTATTCCCTTCTGCTTCTACGATCTTACGGAAAACAAGCACAAAGCTTATGTGGGCGTGCTTAAAATCCGTGCTATGTTCGAAAACTTTGCTCTCGGTGAGCTGGAGGACGGTGAGCTCGTGGATGCTATGTCTGTAATCGTCGAGGCGAAGGAGCATTACGGAAAGGAAAAAGTGTCGGTGAGCGGTGACAAGGCTCAGAAAAAGAAAGCCGGAGAGACTAATCTTGCCATCGAAAGAGCCGCCATCATTATGCAGGACCTTACTAAGTTTTCAGGTCAGGCGGGTATGGCAAGACTCAGACAGGCCAAAGCGGATATTGCCAAAGGAAGACTGTGTCCCTACGAAGATGCGGCACAGGAGCTGGCAAATGCACGTAAGCTTCCGAAAAAGACTGCAGAGGAAAAGGAAATCCGCTCCGATGCTATCAAAAATGCACGGATAAAGAAAAGAGCAGCGGCTCTCATAAGAAAATACGGTGCTGACAGGATAAAGGCTCCCGACGAAGCCGTTATGGCTGAGCTTAAGGACAGAGAGGCACACACCTTCACAGAGAGCCTCAGAATTAAAAGAGAGCTTAATGCCTGGCTTAAGGCTGCATCCGTTTATGCCGATGCCGTCAAGCCGTACACCGATGCAGAGAGTCTGATAAAGCAGGCAGGGTATTATGCACATTATGAGGAGCTGGAAAAAAGATATTATGAGCTTTGCTCTGCAGACAGTGTTCAGTAAAGTGAACGCCTACGGTCCGATGTTAATAATTTTACGGCAAGAAAGAGAATTAGTTTAAGCTTTATAGTGTTTGTTCATTCTGCTTTTAGGGGCGGTTTCGATAAAAAGAAACCGCCCTCACTTAATGCCGACGAGTGGTAAGGAAGTATTTGTTTCTCGAACAAAATTCCCTGTATTTTTGCCCAAAGCCTCGCAAGGCGACAGCCTTGCTGCGTTTTGTGGCTTCAATACAAGAAATTTTCAGTTCTTACGAAACTGCGAAGCACTTTAAAATGCGAAATAGCTTTGCAAGAAAAGGCAAAAATCACCG
>SVPD01000013.1 GCA_015066045.1 Oscillospiraceae bacterium | reverse complement strand
GAGGGTGTCCTCCTTGCCGTGAACATTCTTAATCTGAATGTCGAGCTTCGGACCGTAGAAGGCTGCCTCACCGATACCGATTTTATAATCGATGCCGAGCTTGTCGAGAATTCTGCCCATCATACCCTGTGCCTCGTCCCACTGCTCCGGTGTGCCGATGTACTTTTCAGTATCCTCGGGATCCCACTGTGAGAAGCGGTAGGAAACATCCTCATAAAGACCGAGAGTTTTCAGCATATAGATAGCAAGCTCGAGACAGGCTTTGAATTCATCCTCTAACTGCTCGGGTGTACACATAAGATGTCCCTCGGAAATAGTGAACTGACGGACACGGATAAGGCCGTGCATTTCGCCCGATGCCTCATTTCTGAAAAGAGTGGAGGTTTCACCGAGTCGCATGGGAAGGTCACGGTAGGAACGGGCTCTGTTCAGATAAGCCTGATACTGGAAGGGGCAGGTCATGGGACGGAGTGCGAAGACCTCATCGTCGGTCTCCTCGTCACCCATTACGAACATACCGTCCTTATAGTGGTCCCAATGGCCCGAGATTTTATAAAGGTCGCTCTTTGCCATAAGAGGAGTCTTTGTACGCAGCCAGCCTCTTCTCTTTTCCTCGTCTTCTACGAAGCGCTGAAGAGTCTGGATAATATGTGTACCCTTGGGAAGCATAATGGGAAGTCCCTGACCGATATAATCGACAGTGGTAAAGATTTCAAGCTCACGGCCAAGCTTGTTATGGTCACGCTTTTTAGCCTCTTCGAGCTGAGCGAGATGTGCTTCGAGGTCTGCCGCTTTGGTGAAGGCAGTGCCGTAAATTCTCTGGAGCATTTTATTTTTACTGTCGCCTCTCCAGTAAGCACCTGTGCAGGAGGTAAGCTTGAAGGCCTTTACTCTGGAGGTGTCGGGAATGTGAGGACCTGCGCAAAGCTCCTCAAACTCGCCCTGACGGTAGAAGGAAATGGGCTCGCCCTTATCGGCGTGCTCCTTTATAAGCTCAACCTTATAGGTCTCCCCTCTCGACTCCATAAGAGCGATAGCCTCCTCGGGAGAAAGCTCGAATTTTTCGAGAAAAAGGCCTTCCTTGACTATCTTTTTCATTTCAGCCTCAATCTTTTCGAGGATTTCGGGAGTGAAGTTTACCTCACTGTCGAAGTCATAATAAAAGCCCTTATCCACTGCAGGACCGATGGCAAGCTTTACATCGGGGTAAAGTCTTTTCACTGCCTGAGCGAGAATATGAGAGCAGGTGTGCCAGAAGGTCTTTTTAGCTTCCTCATCGTCAAAGGTGAGAATTTCCACCTGACAGTCACCCTTCAGAACTGTTCTTAAATCGCAGATTTCTCCGTCGATTTTACCCAGACAAGCAGCCTTATAAAGGCCTGCACCGAGGCTCTTTGCTACGGTAATGAGGCTGGCGCCCTCTTCGTACTCACGGACTACGCCGTCTTTAAGTGTTACGTTAATCATTTTTCTCTTCCTTTCGTTATTGATTAAAACAAGAAAAACTCCATCCCATGCTTATTTTGCACAGGATGAAGTCTGATAAATACAACTCCACGGTTCCACCCGTATTCCGCCCTCGGGGCGACACTCTTAAGCTTTAACGCAGCAAACGGCATACCTTATTTCGGTACGCACTCGGGAGTGGTAGGCCTTGCTTTCGGAAAATGCCCCGCTTCCAGCAAATGCAGAGCTCTCTGAAAATCCCTCAAGCTGCCCTCTCCGTCATCGATTTATATGGGATATTCGTTTTTCGTCAGTGTTTATTTTATCACCGCAAAAAGCTTTTGTCAAGTAAAATAATCAAACTTCGATATTTACCGGAACATCATTATTTTTCAGCACGGCAATAAAATCCTTGCCTCCTTTATCGTCCTTCGTAAAGGAGCAGATAGCCTCTTCACCTATGTAAATAATTATTCTTAAGGTTGAAGCACTTCTAATTATATGCTCGGAATCTACTTTAGCGTCGGTTATTTCACTGTAGGCATAGGTTTTTTCGCCTACGGTGAAGCCTTTTTCATCATACAGAATTTTTTTCTGAGAAAAAAACTTATAAAGAACCCAGACAAAAGCAGCAGCCACGACCATATCTATCAACACATCGGGGAAGACAGAAGCAGGCTTATTTATGAAATCTGTTACCGTATCGATAATGCACACAACCGCCATAATACCGAAAAGAATCGCTACCCAGGATGAAGGCTTTACGGTTTTTTTCATATTTACACGCCCCCTTTTTATTTCTGTAATATAATTATACATTATAAGGTGAAATAAAGCAATATCTGCACTAAAAAAAGGGGTGAAACGCTGACATTTCACCTCTTTACATTTTATTCGCCTCTTTACGGAATCAGCCCTCAAAAATGCCGTCCTGAATAGCCATTATCTGGTCAACTCTTCTCTGGTGTCTTCCGCCCTCGAACTCTGTGTCAAGGAAAACATCAACCATTTCCAGAGCAAGACCTGCGCCTACTACCCTGCCGCCGAGACAGAGAGCGTTTGCATCGTTATGAAGGCGGGTGAACTTAGCACTGAAATAATCACTGCAGCAGGCTGCTCTGATGCCCTTTACCTTATTAGCTGCCATAGAAATGCCGATACCGGTGCCGCAGCAAAGAATAGCCTTTTCACATTCACCGCCTACTACGGAATTACAGGTTCTGTAGGCTATAGCGGCATAGTCGATGGATTCGGGGCTGTAGGTACCGAAGTCCTTATATTCGATGCCTCTTTCCTCGAGATGCTTTTTGATTTCTTCTTTGAGGTAAAAACCTCCGTGGTCTGCACCTAATGCTATCATCATAAATCTTCCTTTCAGAATAGTAATAATATTTTTACCCTGTTATTCTAACACAAATCATCTTTTTTGTAAACAAGAAAAGCAAAAAACTCTCTCCCCTTTCCGGAGAGAGAGCATCTGTCAGGGATATAAGGGAAAGGCAGAGAAAACAAAGAGAATGCTGATGCCGAGTAAAATCTGTGCCGCAAAATAGGTTCCGATATTTATGTTACGGACAAGTCTGGTAGTCTTGCCCATGGGAATGGTAAAGCCGAGAATTACATCGGATACAGTGAAAAGAATCGCACCAAGTCCTACGGTGAGGAACACACCGAGCATATGGTCATTGGTGCCGTAAGCAATTTCACCGATGGCATAGCGGAGTCCCTTGGTAAGCATGGTAAACAGGATAAAGCCGTAGGCACCAAAGGCCACCAAAAGCACCTCTTTACCTTTGAAAATGCCCATTTTAATCATTATGGTAAGCATAAGCGCCAGCAGTATAAATGTGGCAAGAAGCTCATACCAGGTGAAAACCGGTGAGCCGGGATAGGTGGTCTTGATTGCCTTCCAGAAGGCCACTATGTAAACGATGTGACCGACAAGGAAGGAAAGGAAGCCTAAGACGAAATGCCACGACTTATTCTGAAGCGAGTGAAGGAACACATCACCGAAAAAGCCAAGGACAAGTCCCCACATCATAAGTGAAGCGTAGGGTGTATTATTTCCTGAAATTTTCACACAGAGGAAGCCGCAAAGCACGAAAAGTGCAGCGGATATAACCTTGAAAATAAAGGATTTTTTGCATCTGTCGGGCCAGTAATATTTAAGAAATACGGGCACACAGACACACTCTGCGAGAACGGTAAGTCCCAGTAAAATTTTAAAAAGCATATTGTTTTCTCCTCTTGTTTATCTTCTTCTGCCTGCAGTTTCTACCTTGATTTTACCTCTCTGTACAGAGTCGATAATGGGAACGAGGTGAGGCAGAGCCTTGCTTACTGCGGTCTGGAATACGGGCTGCTTGATAACGTCCTTGACGGTGTTTTTGAGAGTTTCAGCCATAACACCTACATCGGGATTTGATGAGGGACGCATAATAACATTGTCACCGTTAATCTTGAATTTGATAACTCTTTCGGAGGGAACCTCGATGCAGCGGATGTGTACCTCTAATTCGCTTTCACTGTTCCAGCAGCCTGTACTGCAGGTAGTATAGGGAATCTTACCGATGATGATGTTATCCCAGCGATATTCACCGTCGAGACCGATATGTACAGTATTGATTTCGTCACCCTCAACCCAAGTCATATACATATCGTCGTCACCGAAACGGAAGGTGACCTCAGAAATATTACCTGCCTTATCGCTTTCCATAAACAGAGCAGGCAGAGGAACGACCGAAACAGGATAACCTGCGATATTGATAACAACAGGCTTTCTGAAATTGATTTTCTTTTCTGCTATTCTGTTTTCCAGAGCAAGAGAACGGGGCTTCACGGGTGCCTTCGGATAAGCGGGAATGGAAACAGGCACAGTCTCAGCCTTTGCATCGGGCTCGATAAATGCTTTGGGGAAATATTCCCAGATAACATCACGCATACCCTGCTCGTGAACCTCACCGCCGAGAGAAATGAAGCAGGCGTCAAGGTCCTCAAATACGATACCGAACTGACAGAACATACCGTCGGCACGGTAGGATTTTTCGTAGCCGCCGTTTCTCCAGAAGCAGTAGCCGTAGCCCACTACACAGTCGCTGTCCTGCTGAGAGGCAGAGTTATCGGCATGATAAGCGGTGGATACCTTTACCCACTCCTCAGGAATAACCTGCTTGCCGTTAAATTTACCCATCTGCTGATAGCAGTAGATATATTTAGCCAGATCCTCAAGAGACACCATAAGTCCCCAGCCACCTGCCTCGATGCCACGGGGGCAGGTCTCCCAGAAGGCATTCTCTATGCCCAGAGGCTCGAAGAGACGGGGCTTGAGATAATCCATAACGGACATACCCGTCATTTTGTGAATAATGCAGCAGAGCAGATACATATTCTCACTGATGTAAAGGAACTCTGTACCCGGCTCCGAAATCCAGGGTGAATTTATTATGTCCTTGAACCATCTGTCCTTGGTTCTGTCGAGGAAAACGCTTACGGATTTACCGCTTCTCATGGTGAGAAGGTCCTCTACGGTCATTTCCTCTAAGTATTCATCCTCTTTGTCGCCTCTGGCCTCGGGGAAGATGTCAACGAAACGGGTGTCCACATCGAAATAGCCCTCGCTGACGGCAAAGCCGATAGCGGTAGAGGTAAAGGATTTACTGACAGAGTACATCATATGCTTGTACTCTCTGGCAAAGGGCTCCCTGTAAACCTCACAGGCAATTTTACCGTGACGGATTACCATAAAGGAATGGAGCTCTTTGTTTTTCTCCATACAGGCATCCACAAATTCCTGAAGCACCTTTGACGATACTCCGACTTCTTCGGGTGTTTTGGCCGGTTCAAGCCACGGCTTTTCTTTTACTTTCATTTTTCTGTCCTCCTGTTAATTTTCTTCATTTATCAAAATGCAATTATTATCTCTTTTTCTCCTTTTGCATTTTATATACAAAAATCTGTGCCGCTAAAATAAGTGCACCCACCAAAGCTGCGGCGATGATTTTTCCTGCGGTAATGTTAAGCTGCCCCTTCTGTGTGTCCTCCTCACGACTTATGCTCAGCTCGTTCATTGCCAGAAGAAGAGCAGAATAGGCACTTTCATACTCATCCGGACTCGATAGCTTTCCGAGAGCCTCCGCTGATCGGACAAGAGCATCATTAAGGTTTTCTCTCTGCACCTGCGAATAGCTTTCGGCAGCGATGAGGGAAGCCTTTTCAGCCAGAACACCTAAAGCCCTGCCTGCTTTTTCGTGTCTGTCGATGTAGGAAACGAGAGAGACTAAATTATTCGTCTCGATTACACTGTAGCCGGCTTCAATAACCTCATTCCAGCCCTCCTGACTGTCGGTTCTCTGCCCCGAAAGGTCAAGGTCATACATAGGCGCTATGGCCTTCGGTGCATTTTCATCGGCAAATCTTTTACAGAAAAAGGAGCCGTAAACCACACCGAAATAGTTTTTCGTCTGATACTGGACAAAGCGTGAGCCTGCTTGGCTCATTTTATTGAAATTAGAAGCAGCGGAAAAGATGATATTTCCCTGATAGGGAGAAATGACATTTACCCTTTCCGGCTTAGAGGAAATCCACTCGCTCACCTTTGAAGCGGACTCCTTCACTCTGATTATTATTCTGTCAAAGGCACCGTAATGACTGATAAGGTCATAAATTCCGTCTGCTTCATCCCATTCGGCATCAACGATAATAATGAAATCCTCTCCTGTCAGAGAGATAGTCTGGCTGAGAGAAACCATACGGTATTTCGTGAGAGCGCCCGTGTTATCCTTAAGATAATAATTCTGAAGCTCATCGTAGGTGATTTCACCGACGGATTCATAAGGTGCATCGGTTACGGCGGAAAGCTTTTTTTCCTCGGTAAGCACATAAATGCCGTCGGAGGTTTTCTCTACGCCCACACTGACACCGTCTGCACCCTTTTCCTCAGCGGAAAGAACACCCTCGAGAGAGTTTTCGGGATAAAGTGCCGTGTCTCCTCTGTAGGAAATACACATTATCTTATCCTCACTGCCGTACAGGCTTTCACCGTAAACCATCAGTGAAGCACTGCAGGGTAAGGAAAGAGACAAAAGTAAGGCTGAAAGTATCAGCAGAATAAGTATATTTTTTATTTTTAATGACATAAAATTACCTTTCGTAACTATTAGGAAATACTGTTAAATATATCATAACATATATTAAACTTTTTATCAATAATTTTTTTATTACTTTTATCTTACATTTAAGCAAAAAAACAGAGTCAGCGTACGCCGACTCCGCAGGTTATATTTTCACTTTTACTCCGTCACCTATTTTCATTTCATTCTCGGTAACGTGACAGTCATATGCCAGTATTTTCACGCCCTCCTTATGTGCCGCTTCAAGCGTTCGGGCAAAGACAGGATCGTGGTCGGCATTGGCGGTAAAGTAAAGGACATTTTTCATCTGTATTACGAAAATAACATAGGCCTCATAGCCGTCCTTTATGCACTGACAAAGCTCTCTAAGATGCTTACTGCCCCGCTCGGTGGGTGCATCGGGAAAGGATACGACGCCCGAGTTTTCCAGAGTAACACCCTTTACCTCGATAAATGCTCTTTTATCCTCATATTCCACGTAAAAATCAAATCGGGAGCTGCCGTATTTACACTCCGGCCTGATGAGCCTTATGTCACGGAAGAGCCGCCCCTCGGAGAGGAACTCCCCCACTGCCCTGTTAGGTGCCTGAGAGTCCGTATTAACCATTCTGTCGCCCTTTTTAACCGTCACGAGAGAATACTGATATTTGCGGTCGGGGTTGCTGCTTTTTTCGAGCCACACCTCTGCACCCTCGGTAAGAAGCTCACGGCATCTGCCTGTGTTTTTTACATGTACGGCAGTTTCCTTTCCGTCCAAAGCCACACGGGCAACGAAGCGATTCGGACGGGAAATAAAGGTCGCTTTTTTTATTTCACTGTACCTCATTATTCTTTACCGCCGAAAAGCCTTTCGGCAAATCTTACACCCTCCATGGCATCCTTGGCATAATAAGAGGCACCTATCATATCGGCATATTCCTTCGTAAGCACGGCACCGCCTACCATCACAGATACATCGGGGCATTCCCTTTTCAGAAGACTTACCGTCTCTCTCATAGCATCGGTGGTCGTAGTCATAAGTGCACTTAAGCCCACCAGAGTGACCTGCTCAGCCTTGACTTTTTCGACTATAGCCTCGGGAGAAACATCCTTGCCCATATCTATCACATCGTAGCCGTAATTTTCCAGAAGCACCCTTACTATGTTTTTTCCTATGTCGTGAATGTCGCCCTTTACGGTGGCAACAATAATTTTTCCTTTACCTGAGTCAGAGGCTGAAACGAGCTCCTTTACTGCCTCAAAGGCACGGGATGCAGCCTCGGCACTCATAAGCAGCTGAGGCAGATACATGGTCTTTTCCTCGAAGCGCTTACCCACCTTATCGAGAGCAGGCACGATATATTCATTGATTACCGTCAGAGGCTTTTCATTTAAAAGCAGCTCCTTCGCATTCTTTAACGCTTCGTCCTTCATACCCTTGACTATGGCTCTTATCAGCGGATGCATATCCTCACTGTCTTTCTGCACGGCAGAGGCAGACACTGTCACCGCTTCTTTTTTAAGCGAGGATGCGAAGGAAATGTATTCTGCGCAGTTTTCATCCTGACCTGACAGTGCCTTGAAGGCATAGTAGCTTTCCATCATTGCCGCCGAATAAGGATTCATTATGGCGCAGTCAAGACCTGAGGTAAATGCCATGGTCAGAAAATGAGAGTTTACAGTCTCTCTTGACGGCAGACCGAAGGAGATGTTTGACACGCCGAGGCTCGTTTTGACGCCCAGCTTTTCTTTTATCTGTCTGACAGAGCGGAGAGTTATGCTGCCGCTTCGGTTGTCGGAGGAGACAGTCATAGCCAGAGGATCGACGATGACATCCTTTTTATCTATGCCGTATTTCGCACATTCGGCGATTATCCTTTCGGCTATGGCCACTCTGCCCTCGGCAGTGTCGGGTATACCGTCCTCATCGATAGTCAGAGCGATTACCGTGCCGCCGTATTTTTTCACCAGAGGAAGAACCGCATCCATGCTCTCCTGCTTACCGTTCACGGAGTTAATGAGAGGCTTACCGTTATAAATACGCATAGCCTTTTCCATGGCAGAGGGCTTAACCGTATCTATCTGCAGAGGAAGAGAGGAAACGGTCTGAAGCTCTCTTATGCAGCTGACGAGCATAGCATCCTCATCGATTTCGGGAAGACCGACATTCACATCGAGGATGTGTACACCCTTTTCCTCCTGCATTACACCCTCATTTATGATGTAGCTTATGTTACCCTCACGCAGAGCCTGTTTGAACTTAGGCTTACCCGTGGGGTTTATTCTTTCACCGATGAGCACGGGTGTATTACCTATCTCCACGGCGTGAGTATAGGACGAAACGAAGGTGTAATCCTTCTTTTCTGCAGGAGCGAAGGGAATATCCGACGTTTTTTCCACGGTTTTTCTTATATATTCGGGAGTGGTACCGCAGCAGCCGCCGAGAATGGCCGCCCCTGCCTTAGCTATCTCTGCCATACAGTCGGAAAACTCCTCACTGTCCACATCGAAAACGGTTTTACCGTCTGTATTTACGGGAAGTCCCGCATTGGGACACACCATAACCGGAAGAGAGGAATACTTCACATATTCTTTCACTATATCCACCATCTGACGGGGACCGAGAGAGCAGTTTATACCTATGGCATCGGCACCGAGTCCCTCTAAAAGAGCTATCATCGCCTTAGGAGAAGCACCGGTCATAAGCTTTCTGCTTTCATCGTAGACATTGCTTACGAAAACAGGCTTGTCCGAGTTTTCCTTTACTGCCAATACTGCAGCCTTGGTTTCGTAGCTATCGTTCATAGTCTCCACTATGTAAAGGTCGGGAGAATATTTTTCTGCAATCCTTACCGTCTGAGCGAAAACCTCTACGGCTTTCTCAAAGGGTAAATCACCCAGAGGCTCCAGAAGCTTACCCGTAGGCCCCATATCAAAGGCAATAAAGCCCCTTTCCTTCCCGCAAAGCTCCACCGCTCTTTTCGCATTGGCGAAGGCAGCAGAGATAATTTCTTCGAGATTGTCAAACTTAAGACAGTTGGCACCGAAGGTGTTAGCGGAAATAATATCCGAGCCTGCATTAAGATACTCGAGATGTATGGCGGTAATGTCATCGGGACGGGTGATATTCCATTCCTCGGGCTTTTCTCCGCCTCTGAGTCCCCTCGCCTGCAGGAGAGTGCCGAAGCCGCCGTCCGAATACAGTCTTTCTTTATTAAGAAGTTCTTTTATGTTCATTTTACTTCACTCCAATAAAAGCAGTAACGGATTTTTTCGGTGTCATCATCATAAACTCATTAAGAGTAATTCCTAAGGTCTTTTCTGCATCAAGAAACCGCAGCAAATCCGACTGATATTTCAACTCTGTGTCTCCGTAGCCGAGACTGAATCTGGGCTTCGTTTCTCGGCCCTCGGATATAATACCGTTTATTCTGTCGCAAAAGCACTCTATTCCCGAGGAGGCTATACAGTCAGCGGTCATCAGCTTCAGCAGCGAAAGAGCTCTGTATTTAAGTAGCATACGGTCGATATTTATGCCTGCGGTAGCCGCAAAAACGACGACACTGCTGCAGCCCTCTAAATTCTTTTTAAGTGCATGGCTTTTAAAGGAGCAGAAATCAAAGAAAAGCTCATCCCCCTCACCGAAGGAAAGAGAGCTTTCTCTGTATACACCCTTATAAAAGACATTTTTACGGTATTCGCCGAGACATTCGCCGTAAATCCTTTCAAATTCAGCATTCGAATAGTCACGGCAGAGTCCCATATAACGGTATGCCTCGTCTTTATTTACACAGATTTCGTCACCTGTGCAGGTGATAAGCTTTATCATAATTTTGCCTCATTTAATTATAAATGAAATGTTTTCTTTTATCTTTTCAGCCACCTCGGGCTTATTCATAGTGTAGAGATGAACGGCATTCACTCCGTTGGCATAAAGGTCCACTATCTGCTCCGTGGCATAGGCTATGCCGGCCTGAGCCATCTGCTCGGGAGATGAGCCGAATTTATCCACGATACGGACAAAGCGCTGAGGCAGAGCCGTACCCGAAATGGCACAGATTCTTTTTATGGATTTAGGGTTTGTAACGGGCATAATGCCTGCCACTACAGGCACTTTGATACCTGCCTCTCTTATGCGGTAAAGAAAGTTATAAAGCACATTGTTATCAAAAAACATCTGTGTGGTAAGAAATTCGCAGCCTGCCTCCACCTTTTCCCTGAGATGCTCTATATCCTCAAAGGAGGTGGCACTTTCGGGGTGGCTTTCGGGATAGCAGGCGCCGCCGATGCAGAAATGACCGTAGGCCTTTATCTCCTCAGTCAGCTCAGAGGCGTAGTGATAATCGAGATGCTCTCTGCTCATCCCCTCGGGAATGTCACCTCTGAGGGCAAGGATATTCTCTATGCCCTTACTTTTCAGCAGGTCGAGCTGATGCCTGATATCCTCCTTTTTAGAGGAGATGCAGCTCAGATGCGCCAAAGCGGGAACACCGCAGTTTTTCTCTATATTTTCAGCGATAAAGGCCGTATATTCGCTCGTTCCCCCTCCTGCGCCGTAGGTAACAGACATATAAGAGGGCTTAAGCAGAGCGATTTTCTCGGTGGCCTCCTTTACGGTTTCAAAGGTATCGTCTGTTTTCGGAGGGAAAACCTCCATGGAAAGCATAGGCTTTCCGCTATTAATAATATCAATGATTTTCATTAAAATTCACCTTAATTCTTAAGTGAGTGCATAGGTGCGGGTATTCTGCCGCCACGTGCGATAAAGTCAGCAGAAGAAAATTCGTGCACGGGCATTACGGGCGCAGAGCCTAAAAGTCCGCCAAATTCGATTATCTCCCCTACCCTTTTGCCTACGGCAGGAATAATTCTCACTGCGGTGGTTTTGGTGTTTACCACACCGATAGCTGCCTCGTCAGCGATGATGGCGGAAAGAGTCTCTGCGGAGGTATCACCGGGCACGGCAATCATATCAAGTCCGACAGAGCATACGCAGGTCATAGCCTCTAATTTATCGAGAGTGAGAGCGTTTTTAAGTGCCGCCTCTATCATTCCCTCGTCCTCACTGACCGGAATAAATGCACCGGAAAGTCCGCCTACATGGTTACTGGCCATAACGCCGCCCTTTTTAACCGCATCGTTAAGAAGAGCCAGTGCGGCAGTAGTGCCGTGGGTACCGCAGACCTCGAGTCCCATCTCCTCTAAAATGCGTGCTACACTGTCACCCTTTTCGGGAGTGGGAGCGAGAGAAAGGTCAACTATACCCGAGGGAACACCCAGTCTCTGAGATGCCTCAGAGGCCACAAGCTGTCCCATACGGGTTATTTTGAAGGCCGTTTTCTTTATGGTTTCAGCTACCACATCAAAGGGCTGACCTTTACATTTTTTGAGTGCGTGATGAACCACTCCGGGGCCGCTTACGCCTACATTGATTACACATTCTGCCTCACCTACACCGTGGAAGGCACCCGCCATAAAGGGGTTGTCCTCTACGGCATTGGCAAAGACCACGAGCTTGGCGCAGCCGAAGCCGCCGCGGTCAGCGGTTTTATCTGCAGTGCTTTTGATAATCTTGCCCATAAGCTTCACTGCATCCATATTTATTCCGGCCTTGGTGCTGGCGACGGAAACAGAGGAGCATACTCTTTCGGTTTCTGCCAAAGCTGAGGGAATGGAATTGATGAGATTTATGTCTGCCTTTGTCATACCCTTGTGTACCAGAGCGGAAAAGCCTCCGATAAAGTTAACGCCGCAGGCTTTGGCAGCTCTGTCGAGAGCTTTGGCTATGGGTGTATAGTCGGTTTCCTTACAGGCAGCGGCTACCAGAGAAATGGGTGTGACCGATATTCTTTTGTTGACGATGGGAATACCGAACTCCTTTTCGATGTCCTCACCTGTTTTTACCAGATCCTTGGCATAGGCGGTAATTTTATTATATATCTTTTCTGCCGTCACCTCTACACTGTCACTGCAGCAGTCTAAAAGTGAAATACCCATAGTGATAGTTCTGACATCGAGATGCTGATTATCAATCATATCAATGGTGGCTAAAATCTCTTTCTGATTATGCATTGAGACTCCTCCTTATATTCTGTGCATACGGTCGAAGATGTCTTCTCTCTGTACACGGATGATAAGTCCCATTTCCTTACCCTTGGCGTCAAGGCTGTCACTGACCTCGGCAAAGGCCTTTTCACAGGCAGAAAGGTCGATAAGCATAGTCATAGTGAAAAAGTCCTGCATTACCGTCTGGCTGATATCAAGAATATTGATATTGCTTTCGGAAAGAAGGACGCATACACCTGCGATGATACCGGGGCGGTCTTTACCTGTTACTGTGATGATTGCTCTCATAATTAATACCTCATTTGCTTTTATAAATAATTATACATAATATATTTTAAACATTATTAATGAAATGTCAAGGATTAATTCGTAATTCTCAATGCGCAATGCTCAATGGCGGGGAAGGGTTCAAGAGAAGGAACCGATACGCCACCGAGAAAAAAGCAGTTAAAACCTCTCCGCAGCGAGGAGAGAGATTTTTTTGCTAAACCGCTTGACCTCTGCGGTTTCTCTTGATAAAATAAACAAAAAACACAACCAAGGAGAAAATGTTATGCTGAAAAAGGACACCTTCGCTCCCCGTCCGCCCATGGGGTGGAACAGCTGGGACTGCTACGGGGCGGCGGTAAATGAAGAACAGCTTTTAGGTAATGCACAGTATGTGGCTGACCATCTGAAGGAATACGGCTGGGAGTACATCACCTGCGACATTCAGTGGTATGAGCCGAAGGCCGTGAGCAATTTCTATAATAACTTCACAGAGCTGTGTATGGACGAATACAGCCGTCTGATACCTGCAGAAAACCGCTTCCCGTCGAGTGCTGACGGTGTGGGCTTTAAGGCTATAGCCGATAAAATCCACGCTATGGGGCTTAAGTTCGGCATACATATTATGAGAGGCATCCCCCGTCAGGCGGTGCATCAGAACACTCCCCTCAAAGGCACTGATATCAGGGCAAGAGAAATCGCACAGGGCTTTTCTCTGTGTCTGTGGAACACGGATATGTACGGTGTGCGCACCTGTCAGGCAGGTCAGCTCTACTACGACAGTCTTTTCGAGCTTTACGCCTCGTGGGGTGTGGACTTCGTAAAGGTGGACGATATAGCAAACACGGAGTTCAAGCCTCACGAGCCCTACAGTGCACGAGAGGAAATCGAAATGATAAGAAAGGCTATTGACCGCTGCGGCCGTCCGATGGTGCTTTCTCTTTCCCCCGGTCCTGCGGTTATCGGTGAAGCCTTCCATCTTTCACAGAATGCTAATATGTGGAGAATGACGGGTGATTTCTGGGACCGCTGGGATAAGCTTTATGCCATGTTTGAGCGGTGCGAAAAGTGGGCACCTCACGTAAAGGAGGGCTGCTGGCCCGACTGCGATATGCTCCCTCTGGGCAAGATAAGCAAAAACTGCTCCTGTCTGGGAGACAGAGACCGCTACACTAACTTCACTCCCGACGAGCAGAAAACCATGCTCACGCTCTGGTCGGTTTTCCGCTCCCCTCTGATTTTAGGCGGTGAGCTGCGTGAAAACAGACCGGAGGATTTAGAGCTTATCACTAACAGAGATATTATAGAAATCAATCAGTATTCAACCCACAACCGTCAGCTGCTCAGAAGCCGCAGTGAGGCGGTATGGTACTGCAGAGACAAAAACGGTAAGGACGTGATAGCTCTGTTTAATCTCTCCGATGAGGAAAAGGAAATCGCCCTCGATGCAGAGACTTACGGCATCAGAGGTGAGGCCGAGGCAGAGGAGCTCTGGACAAGGGAGAAAGCAGTCTTCAGAGATGAAATCAGAAGCCGTGTAAATGCACACGGAGTGAAGATTTACAGACTAAAATAAAAAGCAAGGGACTGCCGCAGTAAGAGCAGACCAAAAAGCAAAACAAAAACAGATGTGTTTAAGTTTCTTCTGACTTATAAAACACATCTGTTTTAACTTTTATACGGAATAATACGGTGTTGCATATAATAAATATTTGCTTTTTCCAGACGTTTTTAGCCCACTCGAAGTATAAACATACGTCTTCTGAGCGATGAAATCATCTTCGCATCTTACTGCAACAGCCCATTATTTTTTATTTACATTCAGGGAACTACGTTAAGTCTGCAGGAGGCGGTTTTTCTGCCGTCATCCGTTCTGACCTGAATGTAGGTCAGACCTTCCTTCAGAGTGGTGACCTTACCGTTAGAGGAAACAGTAGCCACCGAGGTATTGGTCGAGCTCCAGATAAGCTTCTGATTGCTCGCATTATAGGGCTCAACGGTAGCCTTAAGATTAAATACCGTGCCTACGTTTGCCTCCAGCTCTGTTTTATCCAGCGTTACACCCGTAACCTTTATTCCCTGCTCAATTACCACGGTGCATTTCGCCTTTTTGCCGCCATCTTCGGTGGTACAGGTTATGGTCACGGTGCCGGCCTTTATAGCCTTTACCACACCGTCTGCACTTACCGTAGCCAGCTTGGTATCGGATGAGCTCCATGTTACCTTGGAATTTGTGGGTTTAGAGGGTGAAAGCTTCGCCGTGAGAGTTACTCTGCCACCCGTATACACGGAAGCGGTGGTCTTATTGAGCTTGACGCTCTTTACGGGCACCTCTGCCACCTTTACCTTGCATTTGGCTACCTTCTTTCCGTCCACGGTGGTGACGGTGATGGTGGCTGATTTGCCTGCCTTGAGTCCCGTAACCTTACCCTTTGAGGATACCTTTACATACTCGGGCTTGCTTGACTTCCACTTAAGCTTCTGATTGGTAGCATTGGTGGGAGAAATGAGCGCCTTTAGCTGCAGGGTTTTATTATGCTTTACCGTGTAGGTCTTTTCAGCGAAAAGAACCTTATTTACGCTGACTTTTTTGACAGTCACGGTAACCTTAACGGTTTTTCCCGTTTCCTTGCTCTTACATGAAATGGTACACTTACCGGGATTCACGCCCTTTACCACACCCTTTGAGGATACGGTAGCCACACTTTTGTCGCTTGATTTCCAGACAAGATCCTTTACGGAGGCATTGGACGGTGTGAAGGTGGGCTTGAGAGTATAGGTCTTTCCGTCCTTGATGCTGACGGAGGTTTTATTGAGCTTAAAGGATTTAAGCTTTACATATTTTTTAACGGTGACGACACAGGTTGCCTTGTATCCGCCGCTTTTAGTCTTTACGGTGATGGTGGTCTTTCCGGGCTTTTTAGCGGTGATTTTACCGCTTTTAGAAACGGTAGCCACGCTCTTATCCGAGGATGACCAGCTAACCTTTTTATTGGAGGCGTTTGAGGGAGTAACCGTAGCCTTGAGAGTTTTGGTCTGGGTGGTATAGATGGTCAGCTTTTCAGACGACAAGCTAACATCCTTCGTTCTGACCTTTACGTTAACGATGCAGGTAGCACTTACTTTAGGGTTATCCACAGAGGTACAGGTAATAACGGCAGTACCCTTTTTGAGAGCCTTTACCTTACCGTTTTTATCTACCTTGGCTATCTTTTTATCAGAGGATTTCCACGTAACCTCGGGGAAGGTAGCGTTTGAAGGATTTGTAGACGGAACGAGAGTGAAGCTCTGTCCCACATATCTGCTTCTTTCGTCGTAATTAAGATAAACCGCCTGCACCTGAACCTTTTTCTTTACGGTGATTTTAAAGGTTGCCTTTACAGAGGAATCCACCGTAGAGGTAGCAGTAACCGTTACCTTACCCTTGCCTGTAGCCGTTACCACACCCTTGCTGCTGACGGTAGCCACCTTCTCATTTGAGGAGGTCCATTTTACGGTCTTGTAGTCCGTATCGACAGGAGTGAAGCTCACGGAAAGCTTGGTGGATTTGGTGGTATAGACAGTGGTTTCTCCGCCGCTTATTTTTATGGCGGTGGGCTTTACTCTGACGGAAACATTACAGGAAACACTGTGAGCTTTTCCGTTATAGCCCTTTCCTACGGTGGTGGCAGTGATTACCGCCTCACCTCTCGATACACCCGTAACCTTACCGTTAGCATCTACGGTAGCCACAGAGGGATTTGATGAAGTCCATTTGACGGACTGGTCAGCCGTGTGAGGAGTAACCTTAGCGGTGAGAACCTTACTGCTGCCCTTGTAAACAGTGGCTGAGGTTTCGGAAATGCCGACACCTGAAACTCTGTCAGTGTCCGATACACCTATAAGGCCGAGAGGGAACTTTTCCGCCCATTCTCTCTGCAGCTTATTTGAGGGATTAAGACCGTCGGTGGAGTCGGTGAGCACACCGGGGATACCGTTCACTGAGCTATAATCCACATAACCGTCGTGAAGATTGGTGGTATAAAGCCACTCATTCACCTCTTCTGCGATAGCCCAGTCCTTTTCCTGCTCAGCAGGAGCTCTGTCATACTGAGGACCGGCACTGATTTCCGCTCCGCTGTAGCCGCCCCAGGGAGTTATGCCTATGACGATTACCTTGATACCGTTTTCACGGCAGAAGCTGAAAACCTTTTTGTAGCCTTCGATAAGCTGCTGCGCAGTAGGCTGCTTTTCGCCCTTTATATTTGAGCACACGGGATGAATGATGTCATTTGCACCCGTTTTGATAATCACATATTTTACATTGGCGGAATTTTTTCCGTCCGTGCCGATAATATCTCTTTTCATTCGGTCCACGAGAGACTCACCGTAAATCAGCGAGCCGTAGCCGAGGCCGTCACCCATAAGACGGTTACCGATAAGACCTTTAGCGGAAACACCCACATCGGTCACCATCTTTTCGTTTATTCTTTGGGCAAGATAGGCAGGATAGCCGTTTGCCACGGTAGAGTCACCGATAACCACTACCGAATAAGCATTGTCGTTCGGGTTAAGCACCTCGATGTCGGTGATGATGGGAACCACCTGAACCGCACCGCCCGAAACAGAAACATCGAGACTTCCCGTGCCGAGAACATAGCCGAAGAAGGAGTCCATAAGCCCGTAAAGCCACTCAGTATCACTGTCCAGCTCTATGTCATAAATGATATTGAAGGTTTCCGACTCGATAAGGTCGGTGCCGCTGCCCTCCAGAACTGCTTTCAGATAGGTTTCGCCGCCTGTAAGTCCCATAGTGCGCACCTCGGAAAACTCTCTGATAAAGGTAGAAACCGCAATATTCTGCCCTGCCTCCACATCAAAGGGAACCGCATCGGAGTATACCTCCTGACCGGCAGGAATGGATACACCGTAGCTGCCGTTAAAGGTAAGAGGCTTTTTCGTGGACGTATCGATGCCCGAGGCACTCTTTGACGTATCGCTTACTGCCACGTTGGCACGGTCGATAACGAGAGTCTCCTTGCCGCAGGCATTGGAAAACTTCACCCTTATTTTCGTACCCGAAGCCGTGGGGGTAATAACTGTTCTCATCGCCGCATCCTGAACGATAGGCGTTATGTAATCATAGCCCTCCAGACCGATTTCCGTGGCGGCGGTGCTCCATGTCTTTATCCATTTACCCTCATCGGCAGCCGAGGAGGTAAAGGCGAAAAGACCGAGGGCACATATCACTGCTGCGAGCACGGAAATTATGCCTTTCACTTTCTTCATAGTATCAATCCTTCCCGTTTATATTTTAAGCTTTAATTTCGGTTTACGTTTTATTTTTTATTTATTTCAGCCATTTTCTTTTGCTGAGCCTGTTTTCTCTGTATTCTGGCCTGAATGGCTTTTTTCTGACGCTCTCTTTTTTTATAGGTGTTATAGCTCATAAGCAGATAAACGATGCAGCCTGCAGCAGCTAAAGCAACGAGAATAATAAACACCCATGAGGTCATTATCGTTCTGGTGGTGTTCATTATCAGTCCCGTGAAGCTGAGAGAAACATCGTTTGCGGCTACAAGATTAATCTTGGCTAAAATCTGTCCCGCATAAAGAATATTTGCCTGACCGATTATGTCGCCCGCCTTTACGGGAGCCTTCACCTTTTCGGGTACGGTACCCTCCACTACCTCGAAAAGAACCGAGGCGGTGGTGGCATTGGCAGGAACGAGGGCTGAGGTTTCCTTTTCGGGAACGAGACGAAGCTTATCCGTACCCTTGCCGGAAGCAATCTCAACCATAGCCACGTGCTGAGTGGGAGATGCCACTACTCTGTAGCGGATGTTTTCATATACCCAGTTCAGCATCTTTTTGGCGTCGGTCATACAGGTGTTTTCATCCACCCCGTCCTTATCCACATCGGTGAGCTTACCGCCCAGAACCACTGTCAGATAGGAATAGCCGTCCTTGGATGAAACCACGGCGATACATTCGCCTGCCTTGTCGGTCATGGTCTGCTTACCGCCCGTAACCGAGGAGTGGTAATAATCGGAAATGGTCGCATTGAGCATTTTATTGCTGGCATTATATGTTCTTTCCTCGTTAAGCGAGGTTTTCTTAAGAGTTACGGTGGAGGCTGAAAAGGCCTCTACAAACACGGGATAATTAAGAGCGTATTTGAGCATTTTGGCGATATCTCTGGCCGTGGTATACTGTCCGTCCTCGTCAAAGCCGTGGATATTTTTTATCACGGTGGAGGTAAGGCCTATTTTATCTGCGGTGGCCTGCATCTCCTTTATAAAAGCGTCGAGTGAGCCTGATATTTCATAGGCGATGATGCTCGCCGCATCATTTGCACTGTAAACGATAAGGCAGTCGATAAGCTCTCTTTTGCTTACCTTCTCCCCCGCCTTATAAAGAGCGGTTCTGATGCCGTAGCCGTATTCTACCAGAGAGAGATTTTTTTCACTTACGGTTACCTTTTCGTCGAGCTCGGGCCATTTCTCTATGGCGGTCACTGCGGCGAGGATTTTTACGAAGGCGGCAGCAGGAACCTTTTTGGTGGAGTTCCTGTCGAAAAATGCCGTTTCCTCGTCAAGACTTTCCATATAGTAGACATCTGATTTAAGCTTGGCGGTGACGGTACCCGAATCGAAAACCGCACCCGCAGGCAGACAAAGAGTAAAGGCTGTAAGTAAAACGGCAAAAAGAGCCACGATTTTTTTCATTTTAAACACCCCAAATGTAAATTTTTTGAAATTTTCCTTTTATATTTGCAATATACCGAAATATATGATAGAATACAGACAGTATTTATACAGTTTAATTATAGCAAAAAGAAAAGGAAATGTATATACCTTTATTTCAATTATCGAAAACTTTAAAATAAAATTAACTTTTCCACAAAGAAAAGCGAGGAAAGACAAATGATTTACGTTACAGGAGATACTCACGGAATAGCCTCACGCTTCGATGATCCGAGGCTGAAAAAATTAGGCAGAGGCGACACACTCATCGTCTGCGGTGATTTCGGCTTTATATGGAACGGCTCGAAGGAAGAAATGAGTGTGCTGAAAAAGCTCAGCAAAAAGAAATACAATATCTGCTTCGTTGACGGTACTCACGAAAATTTCGAAATGCTTTCGAAGCTGAAAATAAAGAAATGGAACGGCGGAAAGGTGCATCACATAGCCGCAAACATTTTTCATCTGATGAGAGGTCAGGTTTTTAACATCGAGGGCACTAAAATTTTTACTATGGGTGGCGGAGAAAGCCCCGACATAGACATCCGCTTCGAAATGAATACCTGGTCGGATATGGAAATTCCCACCAGAGAGGAGCTGGTGGAGGGCGTAGACAATCTGCAGAAATACGGCGGTAAGGTAGATCTTATCATCACTCACGAGCCCCCGGCAAAAATCAAAGATTTCCTGATGCTTCACACGGGCAGCGACGCAAGCATTACCGCTATCAATACCTATCTCGAGGATGTTAGCAGAATATGTGAGTTCAGCCACTGGTATTTCGGCTCGCTTCATCTGGATAAGTTCATTTCCACCACTCATATTTCCGTTTTCAATAACATCATAAATGCCAAAACGGGAGAAATAATTAAAAGATAACATCTGAAATCACCGATATGCGTGAGCATTGTCGGTGATTTTCTCTTTTTATGCACTTTAAAGCTCTTAAAATGCGGCAAGGCTGAAGCGATGTCAGGCAGTCATCTTTTTTGTGTATATTTTATCTGTCAGCGTGAAAAGATAGAGAAAAAGACTTACAGGTGAATTTTACTATGAAAAAAAGCATTGTTTACACTCGTTACAGAGCCTTACTTTCCTTTATGCTGGCTCTGACCGTACTGATTTTCGCCATCTACGCTCAGAGAGAAAGCGAGGAGTCAGTCTATACTCTTTCCAAAATAGGCTCACGGGGTAACGAGGTCAGACAGATACAGAAAAAGCTGAAGGAATTAGGCTACTACAAGGGCAGCATAGACGGCATCTACGGCACGGGAACACAGAAGGCGGTCAAAAGCTTTCAGAAAAACTGCGGCATAACCGCCGACGGCATCGCAGGGCCGAAAACACTGAAATATTTAGGCCTTTCGGCATCCTCCGGCTCATCGGGAGCATTCTCGGGAAGCGACATAAATCTTCTGGCCAAGCTAATAGCTGCCGAGGCCAGAGGCGAAAGCTACACGGGGCAGGTGGCAGTGGGTGCCGTGGTGCTGAACAGAGTCTCCCACCCTTCCTTTCCCGACACGGTGGCCGGAGTCATTTATCAGAAGGGTGCCTTCTCCTGCGTGAATGACAGTAACTGGAGCGTATCACCTAATGCAACCTCTCTCAAGGCTGCCAGAGACTGCATAAACGGCTGGGATCCCAGCGGCGGTGCTATCTACTACTATAACCCCGCCAAAACAAGCAATAGCTTTATGCACTCACGGCCTGTGATTACCACTATAGGACGGCACGTTTTCTGCAGATAATATTGCGAATTTGTGCACTGCGCACCGATAATTCCCTTGACATAAGCAGTCTGTAATGTTATCATTAAGGAAATAAAGAGCAAGGGAGAAGAATTATGAAATTACCTGCATACCCCATAAGCACCATAGATCCTCATTTCAGCATCTGGTCCAGAACGGACAACATTAACGAGGGCGACACTTATCTCTGGTGCGGTATAAAAAAGAGAATTACAGGTACGGTAACCTTTGACGGTGAAAGCTACCGTTTTTTGGGTAACGGCTTAAAGAATAAAATAGAACAGAAGGAAGTCAGGATTACTCCCTTCGTAAGTGAATATATCTTCGGAAACGGCAAATTCACCCTTACCTTCCGCACCTGGTCCCCCTTCCTTTTCGACGATTTCCACATTATGGCCGCACCTGTGTCCTATCTGGAATGCGACATCAAGGCTCTCGACGGAAAAGACCACCGTATATCGGCAGAGCTCAAGGCCTATGACGAATTATGTCTGGGAAAAAGAAAAAGGCAGATTACCAAATATACTATGACTGTCGAAGGCAAAAGAATAGTAAGAATGGGACTTACCAAGCAGGAGCCTCTCAACGATTCGGGTGACACCTATGCTCCCGACTGGGGTTATGTGTGTCTCTCGGGCGAAAAGGTAGCCGCAAACTTCAAGGGTATCGGTGCGAGTGCCGACGCCAAGGCTGCAGAAGCCTCCTTCTGCTTTATTCTGGCCTACGACGATGTTTACTCCATAAACTATTTCGGACAGAAGCTCAAGGGGCTCTGGACAGAAAGATTTACGGATATCGAGGAAGCAATATCCTTCGCCACCGAAAACAGAGATGTCCTTTTCGGAAAAATAAGAGCGCAGGAGGAAGCTATTCTCAGAGACAGTGAACGTTTCGGCGAGGACTATCAGAAAATACTTTCTGCTGCCGCCAGACAGGTTATGGCAGGTCATAAGCTCGTGAGAAACAACGAAGGTCAGCTTCTTTACCTGTCAAAGGAATGTCACTCAAACGGCTGCATAAACACCGTAGACGTTTCCTATCCCGCTATGCCCATGTATCTGCTTTACTGTCCCGAGCTCATCAGAGCAATGGTGGTAGGTATTTTCCATTTCGCCTCTATGCCCTTATGGAAAGAGGATTTCGCTCCCCACGATATCGGCAGATACCCGCTCGCCTGCGGTCAGGTTTATGCACTGGCCCCCATGCATCATCTTCTCCCCCATAAAATCGGCTACAAGAGAGTTTATAAAAATCCCTCTCTCGGTCTGTATATGCCCGAATTCCAGATGCCCGTGGAGGAATGCGGTAATATGATTATCCTGTGCTACAACTACTACCGCATAACCAAGGATACCTCACTTTTAGAGGAAAACTTCCTGCTTCTGGAAAAGTGGGCTACATATCTTAAAAATGCAGGAGTAGTTCTCTCCAGAGAGCTCTGCACCGACGATTTCGCAGGTCACAGTGTCAAAAACGTCAATTTGGCTATCAAGGGTGTTATGGGCATCGCCTGCTTCGGTAAAATCTGCGAAGCATTAGGCAAGGAAAACCCCTACACTGCTCTTTCAAAGGAATATGCAGATAAGCTCGTTTCCGAATGTGCCACCGCCGAGGGCTGGCTTCCCTTCTCCATCGGCAAAAACGAAACCTGGAGCCTCAAATATAATCTCGTATGGGATAAAATCTTCCGCTTCGGTCTTTTCAGCGAGGAGCTTTATCAGGGCGAAAGCGACAAATATAAGGACGAGCTTAACGAATACGGTGTTCCTCTCGACTACAGAAAGGATTTCACCAAAACCGACTGGATGCTCTGGGCGGCCTGTCTTGACAAGGATGAAGATAACATAAAGCTTTTCTCGGAGAGGATAGTAAAATATCTTGCCGACACAGAAGACAGAAACTGCTTCAGCGACTGGATAGAAACGAAAAAGCCCAAGCAGAGCGGCTTTGACCACAGAACAGTTCAGGCAGGTCTCTGGATGCCCGTGCTGATGGATAAATATATGAACGAGTAAGCCTTGCCTCTCAGCCGTATAAATTTAACAGAGATACCCCGCAGAAAAGTTAAATCTGCGGGGATTTCAATTTATGCTTTCCCTATTGTAAAAAGCTTCGTTACGTGATATACTGATTATATATATGTTAATGGAGGGGAGTCTATGATTTCCGTAGCACTGGCCGCCTATAAGGGTGAAAAATACATCGAAGTACAAATCCGTTCCATTCTCCCCCAGCTCTCCCACGGTGACGAAATAATCGTTTCCGATGACAGACCGGGCGGAATGACTGAAAAGATAGTAAAAAAAATAGCAGCCGAGGATAGCCGTGTGGTCTGGGTTGAAGGAAAGAGCAAGGGCGTGGTGTCAAACTTCGTAAACGCCATACGCTACTGCAAGGGAGACAAAATCTTTCTCTGTGACCAGGACGATGTGTGGCTTCCCGACAAGGTAAAAAGAGTTATGGAGGCCTTCGATGAGGGCTATGATCTGGTGCTTCATAACGCTTACATCACTGACGGTGAGCTGAACATCACCGACTACTCCTTTTTCGAAAAAAGAGGCAGTAAAAAGGGCGTTATCCGTAACATTTTCAAAAACAGCTATATGGGCTGCTGCATGGCATTTGACCGGAAGCTGCTGAAAAAAATTATGCCTATGCCCCGCAGCATACCCATGCACGACCAATGGATAGGCATACTCGCAGAAATTTACGGCAAGGTTAAATTTTTAGATCTCCCTCTCATTTATTACCGTGTTCACGGAGGTAACGTCACCGGCGGTAAAACCACCTTCAGACAAAAAATGGAGTGGAGAAGATATCTTGTTTTCAAGCTTTACAAAAGAGTTATTTTAAAGAGATAAGGAGAAAATGAAATGGAAAATTACACCGTAAGCGGGTGCATCGTAACCTATAACAGTAAAAATAAAATTTCCGACACCATCATCTCCGTTCTCGAAAACACCAAGGGTGTCCCCTTTACTCTTTACATCGTGGACAATGCCTCCACCGACGGCACTGCCGAATTCATAAAGGCAAAATTTCCTCAGGTAGTGGTGGTAGAGCCGAAAAGCAACGACGGCTTCGGAGCGGGACATAACAAAATTTTACCCTTCCTCAGCTCCAAATACCACGTGGTAATCAACCCCGACATACTTTTAAAGGAGGACGTTATCACAGAGCTTTGCCGCTATGCCGACGAAGACGAGGAAATAGGTCTTCTCTCGCCGGACATACGCTTCGAGGACGGCACCAGACAGCTTTTAGCCAAAAGAAACCCCACCGTGAGATATCTGGGGGCCCACCGCCTTTATGACAAGAATAAGCCTGCGGGTAAGCTGATGACCGAATACTGTATGCTCGATATGCCCGAGGACAGGCCTTACCCCATAACCAATGCTACAGGCTGCTTTATGTTTTTCCGTACAGAGGTTTTCAGAGAGCTTGGCGGCTTCGACGAGAGATTTTTTATGTATCTGGAGGACTGCGACATAGCACGCAGAGTGGCAGACAGATGTAAAGCCCTCCACTATCCTATGGCTACGGTTTACCATCTGTGGGAAAGAGAGAGCAAAACAAATAAAAAGCTTCTGCTTATTCACATTCAGTCCATTCTGAAATATTTCCTGAAATGGGGCATCAAAATTTAAAATGAAAAAGCTACTTTATAAGCTTTATGCTTTTCTTTTCAATATCAGTGCGGTTATCTTTCCCGTAAAAGAAAACCGCATCGCTTTCGTTTCCATGCACAACGAAAATTTCAGGGATTCTCTGGGCAATGTTTACGAAAGGCTTAAAAGAGAAAACCGATATAATTTCGTTCTCATTACACGTGAGGACCTTTCCGTGAAAAAGCCTCTTAAGGTGTTCTCATTCTTTTTTATCAAATCGAGACTTTTAGCCACGAGTAAATATGTTTTTCTCAACGATAACTTTATGCCTATGGGTAAAATGAATTTCAGCAAATCTGCAGTCATCACCCAGCTGTGGCACGGCGAGGGCGCATTCAAAAAATTCGGTCTCCACATTCCTCAGCCGGAGGACCTGAGAAAGAGAGAAATAGCCGCAAACCGTAAGCTCACCTATGTGGTATGCTCCTCAGAGGGTGTGAGAAGGATTTATGCAGAAGCCTTCGGTGTGGAGGAAAGCAGAGTACTGCCTCTGGGCGCACCGAGACTCGACTACCTTGCGGATGAAAGAAACAAGGCTGAGGCAAAGGAAAAAATCCTCGCCCTTTACCCCGAGGCAAAGGGCAAAAAAATCATTCTTTATGCACCGACCTTCAGAGATGATGAAGAGAGAGACGGAGCTCTGCTCGACTCCTTCAGCGACGAAAAGCTTTTAAATGAGCTAGGTGAGGAATATTTCCTTTTTATACGTCTTCACCCTCAGATACATACTGCCGATGCCGAATTCAAGGCGGCGGCCGATGTAACGGACTATGAGGATGTGAGAGAGCTTATTCTGGTCTCCGACATACTCATCACCGACTATTCATCTATTTGTATGGATTTCTGTGCCTTGGATAAAAAGACTGTGTTTTACTGCCCCGACCTCAGCCGTTACAGAGAAAGACGGGATTTTTATTTCGACTATGAAGCCTTCGTTCCGGGCAGAGTATGTAAGGATTTCGAAGATCTGGCCGAAGCAGTCAAAGCACCCTTCTGCGAGGAAAGAAACAGTAAATTCAAGAAAATGAACTTCGATTTCTTTGATACGAAAAATGCGGAAAGAGTAATAAATAGCATAATAAAATAAACAGGGAAAACCATTGTTCAAATTTGAACAGTGGTTTTTTATATAAACCGTGTATATTACCAAAAGAATTTTAAGAAAATATATAAAATCAGTTGATTTAATTATCGTTTTGTGATATATTAAGCTTGCTACACAAAATTTAAAATGTCCATAATAAGCGTACCCTTTTTTACTTTGGTAAAAATGTATGCTTTGTTAATAATGCTTATTTATGGGTGTTTTTTGACTTTGTGTAGCAACTAAGTCAAAGCTACATTTTTCAGTGCGTGACTTAGTTACGCACTTTTTTATTTTGCATGCCCTCTTGGTTGCGACACATCATACATAAACAGAGAAAGCAGCACCTGAAATGAGCTGCTTTCTCTGTTTTATCTGAAAAATTTGATTTTATCCGTTACGGTAAGTCCGCAGGAGGAAAGAAGCTCCTCAGCCCTTTCATAAAGCTCCGTGTCGGCATAAGCCTCCGGAGTGTGGGCATCGATGCCGATAACCGTGAGGGGCTTATACTCCCCTGCTATTTTCCAGAAGGAGGGATGGGGATAGCCCGGCTTTCCGTCGTTTATACCGTGTCTGAGACCGAGAAGATTATATTCGAGAGGAGTTTGCGTTTCTACTGCCTTTTTTATAATGGCACGGGAAACCTCCTCACACTTTCCGTCGAACTCAGGATAGCCTCTCATAAAAATGTCGGGATGAGCCACATAGGAATATATTCCCCCGTCAAGTGCCTGTAAAATGTCATTTTTATATCTCTCTATGTCTTCGTGAGTATGAAGGCTTCCGTTATAGACACTGCCCGGCTCGTCATAGCTGAAATGGTGACCGAGAATAATATAATCTATGCCGTGCTCCTCGATTTTCTCCTTCAGCCACGGAAAATATTTAGGAAAGTATTCACATTCGAGTCCGAGCTTTATGCTGATTTTATCCTTGTATTTTTCTCTCAGTGCCTTTATGCTTTCGCAGTAACCGTCCAGCTCGCTCACGTGCATTCTCATCCCCGAAATAAAGCCACCCTCAAAGGGCCACGGTCCGTGGTCTGCAAAGCCGATTTCATCATAGCCTGCTTCGATGGCAGCGAGAACGAAATCTTCATCCCTGCCGTGGGCGTGAAAGCATCTTTCAGTGTGTGTATGATAGTTATATTTCATATTAACCTAAAATATTATCCATATTATAAAAGCCTGCATCCTGCGAAACGAGATATTCCGCAGCGGAAAGTGCCCCCTCAGCGAAAAGGCTTCTGTTTTCAGCCTCATGCTTGAGAGTAATTACCTGACTTCCCATAGCAAAGATAATTTCGTGAGTGCCGACCTCACCGCCCATACGCAGAGAATGAATACCGATTTCGTTCTTCGTTCTCTTTCCGTATTCGTGTCTGCCGACATTATATTCACACTCATTACGGACACTTCGGATAGAGTCCGCAAGTAAAAGTGCCGTACCCGAGGGCACATCAAGCTTCTGATTATGATGCTTTTCGATAATCTCTATGTCACAGTCGGGCAGAGCCTTGGCGGCAATTTTAGCCAGACAGGAAAGAATAGCCACACCGAGAGACATATTCTGAGAATAGAATACAGGCACCTCTGCAGCGGCACTCTTTATCATTTCCAGCTCCTGCTCATTCTGTCCGGTGGTAGCGATAACCACGGGAAGAGCTCTTTTCAGAGCATAGGAGGTCACGTCATAGGTGGCACTGTGATTAGAGAAGTCGATGAGAATATCGCAGTCGCCCGCAAACTCCTCAAGGCTTTTATAAATACCCTTTTCACCGTCAGTTTCGAATTCCATACTGACAGCGGCGACTAAAGTATGCTTTTCACTTTTTTCGATGAGGTCGCAGAGGGTTTTGCCCATTCTGCCGCCTGCACCGTTAACTATAATTTTCATTTTAAAAACCTCAATTATACATTGATGCCCTGCTCACGCATTTTTTCTAAAAGGACAGCCTTGGTGTGGTCCTCCATAACGGTGAGGGGAAGTCTTACATAATCCTCGCAGAAGCCCATAGCAGCCATAGCAGCTTTGGCAGGGATGGGATTAACCTCGCTGAAAAGAGCCTTGATAAGACCGAAATATTTAAACTGCATTTCAGCCGCACCCTTTACGTCACCGTCAAAGAATTTCTGACACATCTCTACCGTTTCACGGGGAAGAACATTTGAAAGCACGGAGATAACGCCCTTACCGCCTACTGAAAGCAGAGGTATAATCTGGTCGTCGTTACCTGAATAAAGGTCCAGCTTGTCACCTACGAGAGCCATGGTCTCTACGATTTTATCTATCTGGCCGTTAGCCTCCTTGATGCCCTGAATCATGGGATGGTCAGCGAGAGCGGCATAGGTAGCAGGCTCGATGTTCACACCTGTTCTGGAGGGAACATTGTAAAGAATAACAGGCTTCGTGCTGGCATCTGCGATAGCGGTAAACATCTTTATGAGGCCCTTTTGTGTAGCCTTGTTATAATAAGGTGTAACCACGAGCATAGCATCGCAGCCTATCTCACAGGCATATCTGGTAAGGTCGATAGCGTAGTCCGTATCGTTCGAGCCTGTACCTGCGATAACGGGTACACGGCCAGCCACTACATCGACGGCAAACTTAAGCACCTCTCTGTGCTCTTCGTCGGTAAGAGTGGATGCCTCACCTGAGGTACCTGCGATAACGAGTGCGCTGATACCCTCGGCAATCTGCCATTCAATTAATTTTTTGAAGCTTTCGTAGTCAACACCCTTTTCGTTCATAGGTGTGATAAGAGCCGATGCGGCACCGGTAAAAACAGGCTTTCTTTCCATAATAATGATACTCCTTTACTTTCATATCTCAATCAAAAATATAAAGCACTCGGAAAACGAATGCTTTTAAAACCGATAATATACGACTGCAAGCCGTAACACAATTATAATAGCACCCCGCATAAGCGACAGTCAAAGAGCTCTTATTCCCTTTGCCCAGAATGTCTTTCGCCTGACATCTTCGGCGGTCACCCCTTTCACCTTAAAGGAACGTGCGAAATCCCCGATGAAATAAAGCTACTGATGATAAACCGCGCCTCTATCTTTAATTGAAATATTTTATTTTAGTTGATTTTAGCACTAATTTTTTATTGTGTCAATAGGGTAAAGTGAAAAAATAACAGTCAGCGTTGCTTTTTTCTTGCACCTAAGAATAATGACAAAGCACAAGCAAGATAATGAGCGACTAATACAGCATAATACCTTATAACATCAAGCTCGTTCACATAATCTAAGGATAAGTCATAGGCTTCAATCCATACAGGCGAGGGATACTGAATTATATATCCGATGTAAGGGACGGCAAAGCCGATGAAATATAAAACCGCACACAGAACGACAGGCAAAATCACAACAGAAATTATGCTTAGGCTATTTCTGTAATAAAGTCTGCCGCCGATAAAAAAGCCTATAAGCAGTACCGCAATAAAGAGAATCTGTACAAGAAAATGCGGTGCAAGCTTTAATTCAATCAACGGAAAACCGATGCAAGTGAATATCACACTCATCAGCATCAAAGCAAGAGTAGAGCATAGTGTGTTAACAGTAAATCTCTTAAGCACGGCAATCACCTCTTTATCTTTTTGCGGACACGGCACGCCATGTCCCTACGAATCATTCCTTTTATATTACATATTTTACCGTTAATACTTTAATTCTGCATTAATATAATACCACCTCAATCTACGCAGAGAGAGCTTTACTATTTTTAATTTTACTATTTACGGATTATAAAATATATGTTATATTAAGCCTATCAAAATAAAGAGGTGCAGAAAAAATGGAAAATCTTATCAGAAGAAACTCTCCCCTTATCGCCGACTGCTTCACTCTCGAAACGGCTGAGAGAGCCGACGGCAAGGACTACTACGAATATTATACTCTTGACGGAAAGATACATATAAAGGGTAACTGTAGGATAAGTCAGGCTATGGGCTACTACGATTACCTGAAAAAATACTGCAGAGTAAACCTTTCTCACTGCGGAAACACTTCCTTCGAGGTCTCTTCCGCTCCTCTACCCGAGGGCAAGACAAAGAAGGTCATCGAGCAGAAAAAGAGAGCATATCTCAACTACTGCACCTTCGGCTATTCCATGCGCTCATGGCAGTGGGACAAATGGGAAAAAGAGATAGACTTTATGGCTATGCACGGCATAAATATGCCTCTTACGGTAGTGGGCAACGAGGCGGTTATTTACTATACTCTGCGTGATTTCGGCATGAGTGAAAAGGATGCTCTTGCCTTCGTGGCGGGCCCCTCCTACTACCCCTGGCAGATGATGACAAATCTGGACACCTTTATGTCCGTTCCCGATGTGAAATTCATAGAAAAGAGAGCTGAGCTCGGTAAAAGGATTATCGACAGAGAGCTGGAGCTCGGTATGACACCCATTCAGCAGGGCTTCGCAGGTCACATACCGGCTGCCTTGGCTGAAAAGATAGGTGCAAAGGGACTTCAGAAGCTTCCTACCTGGTGCGGATTTCCCGGCACGGTGCAGCTCGATCCCCTTGATGTGGCCTTCACTAAGGTGGGTACTGCCCTTTTAGAAAAGCAGAAGGAGCTTTTCGGTGCTCACGGTCTTTATGCCTGCGATCCCTTCCACGAAAATGAGCCTCCCGTAGACGGCGACGACTATCTCCGTGATGTGGGAAAAACCATTTCAGGAATGTATACCGGTTTCGATAAGGACGGCATCTGGGTTATGCAGGGCTGGTCTCTCCGTGAGGAAATAGTCAAGGCAGTAGATAAGGACAGACTTATTATATTAGACCTTGATGCTTCGAAGAGCGAAAAGCTGAAGGGCTTTATGGGCTATAATTTCGTGGCGGGCACTCTGCATAATTTCGGTGACAGAAACTCTCTCCACGGCTCCATAGAGCTTTTAGGCGAAAACATCTATAAAAAGAGAAAAGAAGACTATCCCAACTGCATCGGTACGGGACTTTTTCCCGAGGGCTTTTTCCAGAATCCCCTCTATTATGAGCTGGCATATTATATGCTGACGGAAAAGGATGAGGCAGACCTCGATGCCTTCCTCGATGACTACGCAGAAAGACGCTACGGAAGTGAGGAGAAATGTCTGAAAAAGGCGGTGCATTTACTCAGAGAAAGCTGCTACCGCAGCAGCTGCACCGGCAGAGAAACCGGCTCCATCATCGCCGCCCGCCCCTCTACCACTTACTACCACACGGCTCCCAATGACCATGTGGAGCTCAGATACGACAACAAGGTGCTTTTCGCCGCTCTCTGTGAGCTTTTAAAGAGCGAAAAAGCCCATAAGGACGGCTACAGCTTCGATGTGTGCGACATTCTCAGACAGACACTTTCAAACAAGGCTAAAGAGGTCTACTTTGAGATTATGAAAGCCTTTAGGGAAAAGGATATGGCTTCCTTCAAGGAAAAAACTGCTTTATTCCGTGAAATTCTCCTCGACACGGACCGTCTGCTTTCCACCAGAGAGGAGCTTACCCTCGACGGCCACATAAAAGAGGCACTGGATAACGCCTGCTGCGAGGAGCATAAGGAGCTTTTCCGACTCAACGAGGTCACGCTTCTCACTATCTGGGGTCCGCACACGGAAATCGAGCTTTTCGACTATGCGTGGAAGGAATGGGCAGGTCTTATCAGATACTACTATCTTCCCCGCTGGGATATGTTCTTTGACAGGCTGAAGGAGGATTTCGACACCGACGGCAGTCATATTTCCGATACGCCATTTAACCACAACGAAAGAAACGACTATAATACCACCGATTTCCAGAAGGAAATGGAAAAATTCGAGTTTGATTTTATAAAGGGTTATACCGTAAAAGAAAAAAGCAGTGAAAATACTGTCGAACTTACCAAGAAATTAACCCAAAAGTACTCTTCTATCATATAATTTTTATCTTGACTTACAGGGAATAAAAATGATAGAATAAAGACACAGTAAAATATAAAACTTCCCGAGTGACTGACGGATATATAGGGTTAAACCTATAGGGAGCACGGGAATTATAAGCCGACCGTCTGGGCAGTTTTGTAAAGCAAAACTGCCCTGTCATATTTTCAAACACTTTCTCATTTGTAAAGGAGCGAAAACCATGGAAAAATTTACAAAAGAATGGAACGGATTTATCGAAGGTAAATGGTGTGAGGAAATCAACGTAAGAGAGTTTATTCAGAAAAACTACCGTCCTTACATCGGTGACGAAAGCTTTCTCGAGGAGCCTACGGAAAAAACAAAAAGACTTCACTGTGCTTTAGAGGAAAAGCTTAAGGAGGAAAAGGAAAAGGGCGGAGTTATCGGCATCGACACTGCCACCGTATCCTCGCTGACTCATTATCCTGCCGCTTATCTGAAAAAAGAGGATGAGCTTATTGTAGGTCTACAGACAGGCGCACCCCTCGTCAGAAGCGTAAACCCCTTCGGCGGCATACGTATGGCCAGAAGTGCCTGCCATGCCTACGGCTACGAGCTTTCAGAAAGAATAGAAAGAGAATTTTTATACAGAACCACCCATAATGACGGTGTTTTCAGAGTTTACACCGACTCCATGCGTGCTATGAGACATACAGGTATCCTTACCGGTCTGCCCGATGCCTACGGCAGAGGAAGAATCATCGGTGACTACAGAAGAATCGCCCTTTACGGCATGGATGCACTCATCGAAGAAAAAATCAAAGACAAAAAAGAACTCGGCAGAAAAAGAATGACCGAAGAAAACATCAGACTTTCAGAGGAGCTTTTCAAACAGATCGACTTCCTCGGCAAGCTCAAGGAAATGGCCGATATGTACGGTCTGGATATTTCCCGCCCCGCCACGAACGCCAGAGAAGCTATACAGTGGCTTTATTTCGGATATCTGGCCGCAAACAAGGAGCAGAACGGTGCCGCCATGTCCCTCGGCAGAACGAGCACCTTTATCGACATTTATATCGAGCGTGACCTGAGAAACGGTGTACTCGACGAAAAGGGTGCTCAGGAGCTTATCGACCAGTTCGTAATGAAGCTGCGTATGATAAGACAGCTTCGCACACCCGAATATAACGAGCTTTTCGGCGGAGATCCCATGTGGATTACGGAGGCCGTGGGCGGTATGGGAAAGGACGGAAGAACTTTGGTTACCAAAACCTCCTTCCGCTTCCTGCACACCCTTTATAACCTCGGCTCTGCACCCGAGCCCAACCTCACCATTCTCTGGAGCGAAAAATTACCCGAGGATTTCAAGCGCTACTGCGCCAGAGTTTCCATCGAAACCGACTCTATCCAGTACGAAAACGATGACCTTATGCGTCCCATCTACGGCGATGACTATGCTATCGCCTGCTGCGTAAGTGCTATGAAGGTCGGAAAGCAGATGCAGTTTTTCGGAGCAAGATGTAACCTTCCCAAGGTTCTTCTTCTGGCTCTCAACGGCGGCAAGGAAGAGAAATACGGTATGGAAATCGGACCTCAGAGAGAGCCCGTAGGCAAGGGTGTTCTCGACTACGAGGATGTCCGCCACCGTCTGGACTACTACCTGAGCTGGCTGGCCGGTGAATATGTGGACACGATGAACGTCATTCACTTTATGCACGATAAATATGCTTATGAAAGAACGGAGCTCGGCTTACACGACACAGATGTGGAGCGTGTTATGGCCTTCGGCGTGGCAGGTCTTTCCGTAATCACAGACAGTCTTTCAGCCATCAAATACGCCAAGGTAACTCCCGTATTTGACGAAAGAGGCATCATCTGCGACTTCATCACCGAGGGTGATTTCCCCACCTACGGAAACGACGATGACCGTGCCGACGAAATCGCCAAAGAGCTTCTCGACCGCTTCATCACGGAGCTGCGTAAAAATCCCACCTACAGAGATGCCAAGCATACACTCTCCGTTCTTACCATCACGAGCAACGTGGTTTACGGACAGAAAACAGGCACCACTCCCGACGGCAGAAAGGCAGGCGAGCCCTTCGCTCCCGGTGCCAACCCCATGCATAACAGAGAAAAGAACGGTGCTCTCGCCTCTCTCAACTCTGTGGCCAAGCTCAACTACGACTCCTGCCGTGACGGTATTTCGAACACCTTCTCCATCGTTCCCGATGCTTTAGGCAAGAATGACGGGGAGAGAAAGGATAATCTTGTTTCCATTATCGACGGCTATTTCGCACAGAAGGCTCACCACATCAACGTAAATGTGCTGGACAGACAGAAGCTGGTGGATGCGATGGAAAACCCCGAGCTTTATCCTAATCTCACCATTCGTGTTTCCGGCTATGCGGTTAATTTCCACAAGCTTTCAAAGCAGCAGCAGAAGGAAGTTATCAGTCGTACCTTCCACGAAAGATTTTAAGCGATGAAGGGCTATATTCACTCTCTGCAGTCCATGGGTACAGTGGACGGGCCCGGTGTAAGGGCGGTGCTTTTTACCGAGGGCTGCCCCCTGCGCTGCGTTTACTGTCATAATCCCGACACGTGGGAAATGAAAGAGGAAAGTCTGATTTCCGCCGAAGAAATCGCAGAAAAAATCCTCCGCCTTTACCCCTACATAAAGGGCGGCGGTGTAACCTTTTCCGGCGGTGAGCCCTGTATGCAGTCAGAGTTTCTCTGCGAGGTGGCTGCACTGCTCAAAAAAAAGGGACTGCACATCGCTCTGGACACCTCGGGCTGCATTCTCGACGAAAGCACCAAAAGGCTTCTCAGGCTCACTGATATGGTTCTTTTAGACATAAAGATGACCGATGAAAAGCAGTATGAAAGCTATATCGGCGGCTCACTCGGCAAGACAATGAGCTTCCTTTCCTATCTCGAAGAAAACGGCATAGAAACGTGGATAAGACACGTGGTAGTGCCCGGCATCAACGACACTCAGGAGAACATAAAAAAGCTCCGTGAGCTGATTTCTCCCTTTACCTGTGTTACGAAAACAGATCTTCTCCCCTTCCGCACTCTCTGTCTGGAGAAATACGAAAGCATGGGAATAGAGTTTCCTCTGAAAGGCACTGAGCAGATGGATAAGGAAAGGCTGCAAAGGCTCTCAGAGCTTCTGTAATGCAAGTGTATACTCTGAATAAAACAATCCCACAGAGACTTCGGATGCTCCTGTGGGATATTATTTTCACGAATAAATGCACCAAAATCAAAAGGGGATGTTGCAGTAAGTGCAACATCCCCTATATTATTTGATTTGTGAAGCAGGCGGTGCAGCATTCGCTATTTCACGAAAGCTTCCACACCGTTCTGCGTTCTGCATTCTGCATTCAGATCATCTGTCTCTGTCGAACTGGTCCATACCGGTGAACTTTCTGCCCCAGGCATTTGCCCAGCCCTCGCAGTAAAGCTTACCGTAGGCAATGTTATTCTTTTTTCTGTAGCCTGCAAAGCAGTTACACCAGATAACAGAGGGAAGAGCGATAACGATGTAATAGAGAGGTCCTAACAAAAGGCACTGCCAGGTGTGACCGTATTCATGGATTCTTACATCGTGTGTCCACTTTTTATTCTTATGCTGGTCCTTCATAAATATGAAAAGTCCCATAGAAAGTCCGCCTGCATTCCAGGGCATATAAACTATTCTGGCATAGCCGAAATGCTGCCAGCGGTAGCCCTTAATCTTCGTGAAATAAAGATACATAAGACCGCCCACCACATTTACGGGAAGTCCCCATGTCCACTGTACGAGATAGAAAAGGAATGCCTTAAGGCTCTTTTTCCAGCCGTTAGCCTCGGGAATAGGTTCTTTTTGGTCAAGCTCGAGAATTAATTCTTTTTTCATTATTCTGCCTCCTTAATTTCTGCTTCTTTTTTACCGGCTCTGATAGCGGCCATTTCAGCCTCTTTTTCGATAAGAATATCATATTCGCCGTCTTCGTTGGCCTCTATCCTATGCTCCTCGCCCTCATTATTCTGACCGAGCCAGGTGTTTTCATATTTCTGACCTGAAATCTCTTCCACGGTTTTAATCTGCTCATCAGTAAGGGTAACATTACCGTATCTGTGCTTAGTGGCAATCGCTGCACAAATCATTCTGTGCTGAGCCTTATTCATCTTGAACTTATGAAGAAGGAAGAGTGAAATAAGAGTAAGAGCGATGGGGATAATGGCAACACACAGACGTACACCTAAAAGCGCACTGTCGGGCTGCTGATAAAGTAAGCCTGTTTTTTCAAACTCAGTAACCTCACTGCCGGTTACGAGACCGAAGCGGCCGAGGATAACAAGCACCAGACTCTGAACGGTGGTGGAAACACAGGTCTTGATAAGAGTGTTAAAGGTACCGATAACACCCTCTCTTCTTCTGCCCGTTATAGCCTCATCGATATCAGAAAGGTCGGGGAAGATGTTTGTGGCGGCATAGCCTATGCCTGATTTACCGAAGGGATAGCAAACGGCGGAAAGCATAAGAATGACTGTCCAGATGAAGGAGCCGCTGTTTTCATCGGTGGGGTTCATAAACAGACACACGCCAAAGCCGATAAGCATAAGGGGTGTTACAACATTAGCACACTTTTTCTTTCCGTGCTTTATGGTCAGTGCATAGTTAAAGGGGAAGGCCGATGCCTCGAATACACCCTCGATGGTAGTGAAAAGACCGTAAAGTTTGATAAGACGTGCGATATATCTTATGTAAAATACAAGCGATGAACGGTAGAAGTTACATGCAGTGTTATAGAAAAGGCTCATAACAAAGTACTGTCTGAAGGCCTTATTTTTAACAACGAGAGCGTACTCTGACAGGAAATATCTGAAGTCAAACTTTTCGAGCACCATATCGAGAGAGGGCTTTTCTCTGGTCTTTCTGAAGGTGTGCACAAGACATACCGCATACACTAAAGCAAGAATTATACCCATAAGAAGCATGGGGAACTCTGCTCCGCTTTCGGGATCGCTGAAGCCGAATGCGGCGAGAACAGCCATAGCAAGGAAGAAGGACGGGAACATACCGAAGGAATTAAAAATGTAACCTACGGAGTTATACTGTGTTCTCAGGTCATAATCGGGTGCAAGCTCGGGAAGCATAGCTACATGAGGCACATCGACGAAGGAGTATGCCGTTTTATAAAGCACATAGACCACCGTAAAATAGATGATAGCCTGTGTAGGTCTCGCAGCACCGTCTATACCGTAGGAATTCCACAGTAATGCGAAGCTGAGAGCATAAAGAGGCATAGCCCAGAGAATATAACGTCTGTGTCTGCCGTATTTCGAACGGGTTCTGTCGGTTATGATGCCTATAAAGGGATCGATAACCGCATCCCATATACCTGCAATAAAGGTAACGATAGCAGCCTGCTCTGTTTTAAGATTTACAACGCCTGTCAGAAAGAGGGTGAAATAAAGACTGATAACATAGCCTGAGCCTGACGTTGTGATGTTTGCGCTGCTATAGTTAATCATGGGGACGACATCTTTTTTAAAGGTACCCTTAACACCCAGCAGCTTAAGGATTTTTTGTTCCATTTTATCACTCCTGTGTTTAATCATAATGTATATACTTTACCATTTTACCGAAGTAAAGTCAAGGCTTAAAGGAACTTTAAAAACCCTATTTCAGTTTTTATAATACTCTTTAAGTCTGTTATATTCCTCATCGGAAATTTCCACTGTTCCGCCGTGCTTGAAGCCGTAAGGGAAGGAAAAGCTTTCCTTCGCCATAGTGAAATTACTGTCTCCCGGTGCGGCGGAAACAAAGGGCACATAACCCATTTTCGGCTTCTCACATCCGAAGAAATCAATCATCAGACACCATCTGCCGTCAGGAAGAACGATGGTGGTGGGAGCCTCGTACGCCCAGGCATTACCGAGAGATGCCATATATTCCTCAAATTTTTCGTCGTGCTTCCAGGGACCGTCGAGACTTTCTGCGGTAGCGTGCATATTCATACCGGGATTGTCAGCGTTTTTATAGAACATATGGTAGATGTCACCGATTTTTCTGATGTGGGTGTCAAGGATTTCATTATCCTTGGTAAAGAACATTTCAGGCTCGGTAAAGGACACGAAGTCCTTCGTTCTCGAGCAGAAAATAGACATATGGGAATAGTCGTCCTCTTTTACGGTGGAGCCCCAGTGAATGAGATACTCCCCTTTTTCCTCATCGACGAAGACCTCGGGTGCCCACATACATCCGAAGCTTTCGGTGCCTATGGGCAGAAGAGCTTCCTCGGAAAAGCTTATCATATCCTCACTTCTCCACATACGAATGCATTTACTGCCCGTGCGGTTTACTGTTTTCCAGTTTACATTATGTTTTTCATCCATACGCTCTACGATTAATTCGTCAGTGGTAAGAATGGCGAAGCTGCCGTCCAAAAGACGTACTACCTCTATGTCTCTGCAGCCTCTGAAGCCTTTTTCGGCAGTAAGGACAGGCCTTCCTCCGTTAAGCTGCTCCCAGTTAAAGCCGTCTTTACTTACGGCAAAATATACCTGCTCTCCGTCAGGTGTGAGCTTTTCTCTGAAATGAGTGAACAAATACGGCATTGTGCTTTCTCCTTTATTTTCCGTTTGAAAAATTATACCATTTTACCTTCGGCTTTTCAATAAAAGATATTGAAAAAAATTTTTTCTTGATGTAAAATGAATTATACTTTGAAAAAGGAGAAAAAATTATGCTCGAATATACCGAATTCGACCGAAACGGCGAAAGATTAATCTGCAGAATGGGTGAAAAACACCCAGAAATGCTTCTTACTGTCAAGGTAAAAAAATTTACCGAGGGTGAGGCTCTCACCGTAGAGGACAGTGAAAACGAAACTGCTTTTCTTATCCTTAAGGGTGAGGCTGAAATAAAATGGCTGGGAAACACAGAAAAAATGATTCGCAGCGGCCCCTTTGAAAAAACACCCTACTGCCTCCACGTGCCCCGTAACATAAAGGTGGAAATCACCGCTAAGGAGGGCACGGAAATCCTTATCGAGCAGACAGACAACGAAAGAGATTTCGCCCCCGTATTCTATAAGCCCGAGGACATTCTCTATCAGGAATTCGGAAAAGGTCAGTGGGGCGGCACAGGCCACAGAATCTGCTCCACAGTTTTCGACTACGACAATGCCCCCTATTCAAATATGGTTCTCGGTGAGGTATTTAATCAACCGGGCAAATGGTCCAGCTATCCTCCCCACCACCATCCCCAGCCCGAGGTTTACTACTATCAGTTTGACAGACCGCAGGGCTTCGGTGCCTGCTTTATAGGTGACGATGTTTACAAAAGTGTTCACGGCTCAGCCTCCTACATCACCGACGGAAACGACCATCATCAGGTAGTCGCCCCCGGCTATGAGATGTGCTATGTGTGGATGATAAGACATCTCAAGGATGATCCGTGGTATAAAACAACCCGTTTTTATGCTGAGGAGCATGAGTGGCTGACGAGAGAGTAAAACCAATAAATAAAAATTCCCACAGAGAAATTCATCGTCTCTGTGGGTTTTCTGTTATAAATCTTTGACTGTCTCGCACTCCTGTATGCCGTAGTATTTAAGCAATTTAACCTGTGCTTCACCAATACGTTCACCTGCGATTATTATGGGTACGGCGGGCGGACAGCTGATGTTTATACTGCTGCATACTCTGCCGAGAGCGTTTTCGATGCTTACCTTTTCAGCGGAAAGATAAATACATTCGGAAAGAGGTACTACTCTTTCGGGAGGAGTTATTTCGGGCGGTACTTCTGTCAGTTCTCCTTTTTTCGGGAGAGCTTCCAGTACTTTCAGAAGCTTTTCCAGCTCTTCGTCTGTGTTACTGTCGGTAAGCATCAGCACCGTGTAGTCCTCATCAGAAAACTCACAGACTATGTTATTAGCACAGAGATACTCTGCGAGCTCTGTGCCCCTGTAGCCGTATTTTTTACTGTCAAAGGTAAGCTTAAGCGGCTCATCACCGATAAAGCGGTATCCCTCGCAGGAAAGCTTCTCTTTCAGCCTCTGCACCTTTTTTGCGAAAGCAGAGACAGACTCCGCATAATCGGAAGAAAGCAACAGGTTTACCTTGTCTAAGGAACGCAGAATAAGATAAGAGGGACTGGTAGAGGCGAAAAGCGAAAGGGCATACTCTGCCTTTTCGGCAAAAAGGTACGGTGCCTTACGGGAAATGTGAAGATAGGCTCCGCCGGTAAGCACGGGAAGTGTTTTGTGCGCCGAATCGCAGCAGATGTGGGCACCGAGATAAACGGGATGTCTGTTTTCGGGCAGGAAATTAAGGTAAGCTCCGTGAGCATTATCCACCGCAAGCACTATCCCCTTTTCCTCGCAAAGAGCCGAAAGGCCCTTTATGTCTGCCATATTGCCCAGATAGTCGGGCGATGTCACATAAAGAGCAGCGGGCAGCTCCTCAGTGTTTTCGAGACAAGACCGCACCTCATCGGCAGAAATACTGCAGCAGGTGATGCCTCTGTTTTCCCGCCCGTAAAGCCACCTTATCTCCACTCCCGTGAGTGCGCAAGCGGTAATGAAGGTCTTGTGAGCGTTACGGAAGGCAAAAATAACAGGTTTTCTGCCGTGAGAAACGGCATAAAGCCGGATAAGATACACCATAGCACGGATGGAAAGAGAGGAGCCCTCGGTGCTGTAGAGGGTTTTTCCCGTGCCGAAAATCCGTGAGGCATTTTCCATGCTTTCCTTCAGCACTCCGTGAGCACCGTAAAGGACATCGGCACCCTCGACCTCAGTTATGTCGTACTCCTCCGAGCCGATAAAAGCCCGACCTTTATGACCGGGCATATGAAAGCGTGTTTTATTCTCTTTTACGTATCCGTCGATAAAATCACAAAGAGGAGTTTTCATTATTCGTCTCCTAAGGTTTTGGCAACCTCGAGCATAATGGCACATTCCATTCTCTTTTTGAAAAGCTCGCAGCCCGTAGAATAGATACCCTTTACACTGCCTGTGGCGTGATAAGCATTGGCGGCACATCCGCCCGAGCAATATAATCTGGCCCAGCAGCTGCGACATTCCTCACGGGTATAGACATTACACTCTGCAAATTCATTCTGTATTTCCGTGTTAGTGACACCCTTCCACACATCGCCGAGCTTATATTTTTCTTCGCCGACGAACTGATGACAGGGGTAAAGGTCGCCCCAGGGTGTAACGGCCATATATTCGGTGCCCGAGCCGCAGCCCGAGATACGCTTATAAATGCAGGGGCCGCCCTTAAGGTCGATCATATAGTGATAGAAGGTGAAGCCGTCACCCTCCTTATGCTTTCTGAGCATAAGCTCAGCCAGCTGCTCATACTGCTTCATTACCACGGGAAGGTCCTCGGGGGTAAGAGCGGAGGGATCGTCCTCGGCACAGACCACAGGCTCCATGCTGAGCTCTCTGAAGCCGAGGGAAAGCATCTCCTTTATATCCTCTAAAAAGTCGGGATTATGGTGGGTGAAGGTGCCTCGCATATAGTAGTTTTTACCCTCACGTGCCTCTACGAGCTTCTGAAACTTCGGCACTATTTTTTCCCAGCTTCCCTTTCCGTTATAATCCACACGGAAGCGGTCGTGAACTTCCTTTCTGCCGTCAAGACTCAGAACGACGTTGCTCATTTCTCTGTTTGCAAACTCGATCACATCGTCATCGATAAGCACACCGTTAGTGGTAAGAGTGAAGCGGAAATTTTTGCCGTGCTCCTTTTCGATGCTGCGTGCATAGGCCACAAGCTCCTTTACCACGTCGAAATTCATAAGAGGCTCGCCGCCGAAGAAGTCAACCTCCAGATTTTTTCTGGTGCCGGAATTTGCGATAAGGAAATCAAAGGCCTGCTTACCTACCTCGAAGCTCATCATAGCTCTGTCACCGTGATATTTACCCTGACTGGCGAAGCAGTAGGAGCAGTTAAGATTACAGGTATGAGCGATGTGCATACACAGAGCCTTTACGATGCCTGCACTCTTTTTCTTCAGTGCACCCGCCACAGGCTCAAAGGTATCCTCGGAAAAAAGCTTGCCCTCTTTTTTCAGCTCCTCTATGTCATCGAAGCAGAGCTCCAGCTCCTCTGCGGTAACGTCCTCTCTGTCACCGTATTTTTCCAGCATAAGAGAGATTATTTTTTCCTTGTTTTCCTTTTCATAAAGATTAATAATGTCATAAGCTACCTCGTCCACGGCATGAACGGAGCCCGAGCAGATATCGAGAACTATATTCAGACCGCCAAGTTTATAGGAATGTATCATTTATAATTCACCTTTCACAGAAAAATGCCACCGAGTCTGAGTCGGCGGCACATCTCAAAAATCAAAGCTTATTTCTGCTTGCTTTCGCACTGCTGGTTAGCAATACCGCAGCTTGTCTTACATGCAGACTGGCAGGATGTCTGACATTCGCCGCAACCGCCGTTCTTTGCAGAAGAGCAAAGGTTCTTTGTTTCCATTGTCTTAATACGCTTCATGGTATGTACCTCCTGTGAGTTTGTTCGGTTTATTATAACACGGTTTTACCGTCAAGTCAACAACTTTTATTTATAAAAACTCCATTTCGGTCAATACTTGTTCTGTAAAGGAAATAATTATGTACAATGCATTAATTTTAAGCAAAAGGTTTGAATTTACGGAAATTTTATGTTATAATGCCTCTCGGTGTAAAACCGAAATAAACGAAAGATTAGGAGACTAAAAATGAAAAAGTTTACAGCAATCATTCTCTCATTGGCAGTAGTTCTCGTTCTTTTCGCAGCATGCGGCGGAAACGGTAACGAAGGCACAGGCGCTTCCTCTTATGCAGATGCCACAGAAGTTCTCAGCACAGTTTGGGCAGGCTACGCAGACGAAGCCGAGGAAAACAAATTCCCCATCGGCGGCGGTGACTCTGCAAACCTCACCATGGATGCTCCCGGCAAATTTGACATAGCAGCTACAGAAGAGCTCGACGTAACTCTCGCTCTTCCCGCATCACAGACTGCAAACATCGAGGATGCCGCTTCTATGGTTCACATGATGAACGCAAACAACTTCACCGGCGCAGCCTACAAGCTCAAGGAAGGCACCGATGTGGCTGCTTTTGCCAAAGATTTCCAGGACGGCCTCAACGGCAGACAGTGGATGTGCGGCTTCCCCGAAAGATTCGTAGTTATCCAGACCGGTAACTTCGTAGTAACCGCTTTCGGTAACGGCCAGATCATCGAGCTTTTCGCTACCAAGGCTTCCAACACTCTCGAAAATGCTGCCATCGTACTCGAAGGCGACATAGCTGCATAAGAAAAGCTTATGTTATTTTCAAGTATACCTTTTATCTATTACTTTCTCCCGTTAGTTTTTCTCATTTATTTCCTCGTTCCCCGTAAATTTAAAAACTTTACCCTTTTAGTGTCAAGTCTTATCTTTTACGCTTGGGGCGAGCCTAAGCTGACGGCAGTAATGCTCATTTCCATAGCTACAGGCTATGCTTCGGGACTTATACTTGAAAAACACAGGAACACTAAAAAGGGCAGGCTGATTTTATGCCTGTCCCTTTTAATACCTGTCGCTTTTCTCGTGTATTTCAAATATGCTGACTTTTTCATAGACACCTTCAATGCTGCTACAGGTATGTCCGTACCTTTACTCAGAGTAGCTCTTCCTATCGGCATCAGCTTTTACACCTTTCAGATTTTAAGCTATCAGGTTGACGTTTACAGAGGCTCAGCGGCGCAAAGGAACCCTATCGACCTTGCCTGCTACATCACTCTTTTCCCCCAGCTTATCGCAGGCCCCATCGTAAGATATACCGACATCGAGCATAAGCTTAAAGCCCGCACTCATACCACGGAGCAGTTCGCCTCGGGTGTAGTAAAATTCACTGTCGGCCTCGGTAAAAAAATACTCTTGGCAAATACCATAGGCTCCTTTTGTACCGCCTTCGACGGTGCCTCGGAAAAATCGGTGGTTTTCGCCTGGGTTAATGCCGCAGCGGTAGCACTGCAGATTTATTTCGACTTTTCGGGTTACAGTGATATGGCAATAGGCCTCGGCAGAATGCTCGGCTTCGACTTTCTCGAAAATTTCAATTATCCCTTTATCTCCAAAAGTGCCACAGAATTCTGGAGAAGGTGGCATATGTCCCTCGGTTCCTGGTTCAGAGACTACGTATATATCCCCCTCGGCGGAAACAGAGTCTCCCCTGCCCGCCATATATTCAATATATTCGTAGTGTGGTTTCTGACGGGCTTCTGGCACGGAGCAGGCTGGAACTACATCATCTGGGGTGTTTTTTATGCGGTAATTCTCATCGCCGAAAAGTTCCTGTACGGTAAAAGACTCGAAAAGCACCCTGTCATTTCCCATTTTTATGTTATAATCATCACTCTGATAAGCTTCACTATTTTCAACAGAGAAAATATGGGTGAGATGCTTTCCTGCTTCAGGCTTATGCTCGGTCTGGACGGAGCACCCTTTATCACTGCAGAAGCTCTCTATTATCTCAAAAGCTATGCCGTCATAATTACCGTGGCTGCCATAGGCTCTACACCCGTTATGAAAAGATTTGCGGATAAGCTTCCCGAAAGGGCAAGATATGTCCTCACACCCCTTTTCATAATCTGTGTATTCCTTCTTTCCACGGCTTATCTTGCCGACGGCTCCTTCAATCCATTCTTGTATTTCAGGTTCTGATAAAATGAATAAAAAAGCTTTTAACATTATAATATGCACTCTTGCCTGCACTATCGTTCTGACAGGCTTTCTTCTGTGCATCCTTATGCCGAAGGAGGATTACTCCTACAGCGAGAGAAGAGAGCTGGCGGACTTTCCGGAGATATCCGTCTCGTCACTGCTCACGGGTAAATTTATGGACTCCTTTGAGGACTATGCCGTGGATAATCTTCCTTTCAGAGACACCTTGCGCAGCGTCAAGGCTTACTTCAGCTACTATCTTTTAGGTCAGAAGGATAACAATAAAATCTATGTTCACGACGGCTACATTGCCTCTATGGACTACCCGTATAATAAAGACTCCGTAGAATATGCCTCTTCACGCTTCGGATATATCAATGAAAAGTATCTGAAAAATTCCAATGTATATCTTTCTGTCATACCCGATAAAAATGTTTTTTTAGCCAAGGAAGCCGGTGTACTTTATTTCGACAGCGAAAGGCTGGTAAAGGACATAAGAGAGGCTATGCCCTACGCCGAATATATCGACATTTTCCCCACCCTTTCCATCGAAGACTACTATAAAACCGACTCACACTGGAGACAGGAGTGTATAGAAGACACGGCACAGGCCTTAGCAGAAGGCCTCGGCATAAAGCTCACGGGCGGAAGAACTGCCGTAAGCTCTTCACTCCCCTTTTACGGTGTTTATTACGGTCAGGCGGCACTGAAGCTCGAGGCAGATACCGTCACCTGTCTGACAAGCTCTGTCATAGAAAAAATGAAAGCCTTTGACGGACAGAACGGCAAAGACATCCCCGTTTATGACACGGACAGAATAAGCGGCAGAGATCCCTATGAGACCTTCCTTTCGGGCCCGCTTTCACTGGTAACCGTAGAAAACCCCGAAGCCGACACGGACAGAGAGCTGATTATTTTCCGTGACTCTTTTTCCTCGGCTATCGCTCCCCTGCTCGCCGAGGGCTACCGCAAGGTCACTCTCATCGACATACGGTATATGAATCCGGATTATGCCTGCACATTGGCAGCTTTCGAAAACAGGGATGTTCTGTTTCTTTACAGTACTGCAGTACTCAACAATAGCGAGACAATAAAATAAAGAAAAAATTTGTAAAAAACTTGCGAAAAACTATTGACTTTTCCGTTCTTTGGTGGTATAGTATACAAGCGTTCGAAAGAGCGGAAGTTAATATGCGAGAGTGGCGGAATCGGCAGCATTGAACACGACCGCATCCGGTGGATGATTAAGGGAGTGTGAAATGGCGCAGCGGTCAGAATCTGACGAAGCATACAGCGAGTAACAGATTCTGGGTACCGCAAGAGTCACGTGCACGCTCGTTCCCCTTTTTTTAACAAGTTAATATATGCGAGAGTGGCGGAATCGGCAGACGCGCACGTTTGAGGGGCGTGTGGGGCAGCTCGTACGGGTTCAAGTCCCGTCTCTCGCACCAAAACCGACAGGCAAAAGCTTGTCGGTTTTTCATTTATGTCCTGCGGACATAACTTCGTTGCGAGCGTAGCGAGTGCTTCATTTGACAGCTTTCTGTCAACTTCATCGTCCGAAAAACGGACCAAACGAATGAAATTGCCTTACGACAAATAAAGTGTCCTTGCGGGCAGTGAATTTGGTTTATATCCCCCCTCTGACCACCCACTCTTTTTTATCCGTTCCCTCAAAGTTAAATCTGATGTAATATTTTTCACTTTTTGTTATTTTTATATTTGATTTTTACGTTTTTTTATTGTATAATGTAAATAAGAAATAAGCAAAGGAGAAAATATTATGTTAACTTTTATTCAGAGAGTCATCGGATTTTTTACGGCTATTATTTCAATCATTTCGGGCTTTTTAGGCACGGGTGGGCTTTGTGACAGGAGGGTTGACGACTTCAGGGTTACAACCTACATACGTGGCGACGCCATAATGTATTGGGGCGGCGATTTACATGAAGAGGATTTTGACATCATCACTGATGTTATTCTTTTCGAGTGTGCTTCTTTTAACAGTAAGGGCGAGGTCGAGTATGATGCGGAAAAAATGGAAACTGTTCTCGGTAAAGTCAACAGTGCAATCGGCGAAAGAGACATACACCTCACATTAAACCTCCTCGGTCCCGGTGGCATCACAGATTCTGATGTGTGGGAAGATCAGATGGAAGCACAGAGCGAAGAGCACAACAAGGCTTTTAAAAGCGGTGTTTTAGAGGATAATATTATTGCCGTTCTCGATAAATACGGCTTCGACGGTGTTCATTTTGACTATGAATATCCGATCTCCCTTAAGGCATGGCATTACTATAACAGCTTTCTTGTTTCTCTTGATAAAAAGCTCGGCGACAGATATACTCTCGGCGTCGCAGGAAACGACTGGAACATCAAATTTACAAACGCTGCCATCGAGGCTATCGACACCTTTGAGGTTATGACCTACGATTTTATTGACAGTGAAGGCAGACACGCCACCTATGAGGGTACGGTTGAGCTTATAGAAAAAATCGGTCTTCGCGGTATGCCTGTAGAAAAAGTCAATGTCGGTATTCCTTTTTATTCAAGACCTACAGATATGTCTACCTATTGGTACGGTTATAGCGAATGTTACGGCAATATAGACGAAAACGGCTGGTATCATTGCGACAAAATAAATAAAGATTTCTGGTTCAACACGCCTTCTGTCATCGGTCAAAAAACAGAATATGCAATAAAGAACGGTTTTGGCGGTGTAATGATATGGCACTATAACTGCGACCTTCCCTCTACGCACGAGGATTCGCTTCTGAAAGCCATCGGTGACACTGTCGATGCCAATTACTGATAAATAATATAAGCAGATTCCTTTTATAGCATAAGACCGCCGAGGATTTTTCATATCCTCGGCGGTAAATTTTTATAATATCTTTTTGTTGTAAACGGCTCTCTCTCCGCCGATAAATTTAGGTCTTGTTCTGGCTGCCACTACAATGGCTTCGCCAATCCTGTTATTTTCGAGACGTACGGGAACTGCAACCTTTTTCAGATTCATACCGATTAAGGTTAAACCGATATCGATTCCGGCATCAGCTTTTATTTCTTCAAGGAGGACCGGTTCTTTAAAATACCCGTATGCCTGTGCAGCCATAGAGCCGCCTGCCTTGGGCTGCGGAACAACATTAACATATTCCGCATTCGGTACAGCTTCTTTTTCTATAACTATCGCACGGTTAAGATGCTCACAGCATTGAAATGCTAAATACCATCCGTTCTTAACTGCGACTTCATATAAAGCTTCAAAAACAACTTTGGCGGTATCAGGTGATGAATTTGTGCCGATACAAGAACCGGTTATTTCGCTTGTTGAACAACCTATAACTACGATGCTGCCGGGCTTAAGTCGTGCCTTTTCACCTAATTCTTCAAGCGCAGACTTAGCCTGAATGCAGAGATTTTTATCCATATGCTTGATCTCCTTTTAAATTTCGGGAACGATAAAGCCCTTACTGTCCAGAGCCGCTTCAATCCTGTCAAGAAATTCTTCCTTTTCGGCGCGGACAGTGTGATAATGATAGCCACCTGTTATATTCATAAGCTCAGTGGATTTACCCGTTCTTACGCCCTCCATAAACTGCTTTACCTGAAGGCGTGAAAAAATATTCAGCGGTGCAGTAAGCTTACCGTGTACCTTGTGCCAGACAAACACGTCTGCAACCGTTCCGCCAAGATCAACGATAATGTTAAGCTCATCCTCTGTTTCCTCGGTGGTGTGCCTGAGCTTGAAAACTCTCTCCTTAAAGGGTGACTTCTGCAGAATGTAGCCGTTATGAGTCGAAAGAATATCGAAGCCCTGCCCCTTAAGAACAGAAATATCCTGCACTATTATCTGTCTGGATACTCCGCACTTTTCCGAAAGCTCACCGCCGGGTATAGGTCTGTCTTCCGAAAGCAGAAGGTTTATAATAGATTTTCTTCTTTCCTGCGCCTTCATAGTCTTCTCCTTGAATTAAAGTTATATTGCGTGAAGATTTTTAAGTGAGAGGTCAAGAATGGGAGAAGAGTGTGTAAGAGCACCGCTCGAAATGTAGTCAACACCTATATCAACAAGCCTTGCCACATTTTCTTTGGTAACATTACCGCTGCACTCCGTTTCAGCCTTGCCGCTGCAAAGTCTGACCGCTTCCTTCATATCCTCGACACTCATATTGTCAAGCATTATAATATCTGCACCGGCCTCAAGAGCTTCTCTGAGCATATCGAGATTTTCTACCTCTACCTCGATTTTGCGCACAAAGGGTGCATACTCTTTAGCCATGGTAACGGCTTCCTTTACACCGCCTGCAGCTCCGATGTGATTATCCTTAAGAAGAATACCGTCGCTTAAATTATAGCGGTGATTATATCCGCCGCCGACCTTGACTGCATACTTTTCGAAAATTCTCATATTCGGTGTAGTTTTACGGGTATCGAGAAGCTTTGTGGAGGTGCCTTCGAGCAGGTCTGCGATTTTTCTCGTATAAGTGGCAATACCGCTCATTCTCTGAAGATAATTCAGTGCCGTTCTTTCACCCGAAAGGAGAACTCTGATGTCACCCTTGACAAGACCGATTTTCTGTCCGTTCGTAACAAAGTCACCGTCTTTAACCGTAAAGCTGACCTCTGTTTTTTCGTCGAGCAATTCAAATACTCTTCTGAAAACATCAAGACCTGCAATAACACCGTCTTCTTTACAGATCAGCTCAACCTCACCGAGCTGATAGCAGGGCATAACGGAGTTGGTTGTAATATCCTCGCTTGTTATGTCCTCCTGTAAGGCACTTAAAATAAGATTATCTGCATTGAGCTTCATTGAAATATCATTCATGGCTTTTTTTCTCCTTTTCTATTGCCTCGAGAACCGAAGCTTTGTATTTTTCCTCATAGCCTTCATAAACTGAAGGATCTACCGATATATCATTTTTATCATCTGACACTGTATAGTTTTTTACAATATCGGTTGCGGCACGCTTTGCGAAAACAAGGCTTTCAAGCAGTGAGTTGCTCGCCAATCTGTTTTTTCCGTGCACACCGTTGCAGGCAGTTTCACCCACGGCATAAAGGCGCTCCATAGAGGTTTTACTGAAGCCGTCAACATCGATACCGCCCATAAAATAATGCTGAGAGGGTACGACAGGTATAGGCTCTTTGGTCACATCATAGCCTTCCTCCAGACAGCGCTGATAAATGTTCGGGAAGTGAGCTCTGATTTCCTTTTCGGGAATGGGTGCAAGAGATAGCCAGACGTGCTCACTGCCCTCTTTTTTCATCTCGTCAAAAATAGCGTTTGCCACCACATCTCTCGGAAGAAGCTCGTTTACAAATCTCTCTCCCTTTGAATTGAGAAGAACGGCACCCTCCCCTCTTACAGACTCGGATATGAGGAACTCCCTGCCGTGCTTTTTGGTGTAGAGGGTGGTGGGATGAATCTGTATGTAATCGATGTGCTGAAGCCTTATACCGTGCTTTAAGGCTACCGCCAGAGCGTCACCCGTCAGGTGTCGGTAATTGGTAGAATGCTTGAACAGTCCGCCTATACCGCCCGTGGCGAGAACAGTATAATCTGCACTTATGCTTATATATTCGCCCTTCTCATTGTGACCGATAATGCCTCTGCATTCCTCATTACTGCAGATAATGTCTACCATTGTAAAATTCTCGATAAGGGTAATATTTCTTCTGTTTCTCACGGTGTTAAGCAGATTCTGCGTGATTTCCTTGCCCGTTTCATCCTCGTGGAATAAAATTCTGGGATTTGAATGAGCACCCTCACGGGTATAGGTAAACTCTTCACCGTCTTTTTCAAACCTCGCACCGAAGAAAATCAGGTCTCTTATTACCTCCTGAGAGGATCTTATCATAATCTCTACCGAGTCGGGGTTATTTTCGTAGTGACCTGCCCTCATGGTATCTTCATAAAAGGATTTGAAATCCTCTTCATCACGCAAAACGCATATACCGCCCTGAGCAAGGAAGGAGTCACTTTTAGGAGCTTCGTCCTTTGTTACGATTGTAATATTTTTATATTCGGGCAGATTAAGTGCGCAGTAAAGACCGGCTACACCGCTGCCGACGATAACAACATCTGTCTTCATTTTATCTCATCTCGCAAGTTCAAGCATTTTATCAAGAGGGAGCATAGCCCTGCGGCATATTTCTTCATCCACGGTTATTTCATTCGCTTCATTTCTGAGCACATCAAGGACTGTTTTCAATGAATTGAGCTTCATATCAGTGCAGCAGGGACAAGACTCGGGGAAGAAGAATTTTTTATCGGGATTATCGCCGATAAGTCTGCAGCTTACCCCCTCCTCCGTACAGATAATGAATTCCTTTTCGGCGGCACTGCCGGCATAAGAGATAATCTCAGCCGTACTGCCGATGAAATCGGATATGTCAAGAACCTCTTTTTCACATTCCGGGTGAGTAAGCACAAGCGCATCGGGATGCTTCTCTTTTTCCTTGGCTATCTGTTCAGCAGTAATTTTAGCATGAACGGGACAAAAGCCGTCATTGATTATTATGTTCTTTTCGGGCACCTGCTTTGCCACAAAGGAGCCGAGATTTTTATCGGGGATGAAAAATATGTTTTTATTTTCAAGTGCCTTTACTATCCTGACGGCATTTGACGAGGTAACACACACATCGCTCTGACATTTGAGCTCAGCAGTCGAATTTATGTAGCAGACCACTGCGAGGTCATCGTACTGTCTGCGCATTTCGGCTATTTTACCCTCGGCAACCATATGAGCCATAGGGCAGTCGGCCGTAAGGTTAGGTACAAGCACCTTTTTATTGCTGTTTAGTATCTTCGCACTCTCGCCCATAAAGCGTACACCGCAGAAAACTATTATATCAGCCTCTATGCTTTTGGCTATTTTGGCCAGATAAAAGGAATCACCCACATAGTCTGCAATCTCCTGCACATCTGACGGAGCATAATAATGGGCAAGAATAACTGCATTCTTTTCTTTTTTCAGCTTTAAAATTTCAGTTTTCATTTTTTGCTTCCTTAATTTAATATTGTAGCGAGTGAATTATATCACTATACTTTACATCTGTCAACTTATCTGTAAACTTTTATTGTGAGAATTTTACAAAGGCAAACGGGTAAGATATATGCAAAATAGCCAAATCGGAGACACCACGGATGTGGCATCTCCGATTTTATGTACGGTGATTTCACCGCATAAATGATTTTGTTGTTTAACAAGACAGTAAAAATAAAAGGATTTTTCCACTTTCGTTACTAAGGCTTTTACGCAAAAAACCTCGCACCGAAACTTAAAGTACAAGGATAGGTATTCAGGTTGATTTGTTTGGTGGAAATGTGATATAATTGTAGAAATCTTTAAAAACAGGCAGGTGATATTATGCAGTTAGGGGTAGTTACAGACATCCACAACAATCTTACGGCGCTTAAAGTTGTTATAGAAGAATTACGACAGCTTGGTTGCAATAAGATTATTTGCTGTGGAGATATAATCGGAATCGGACCATATCCCGAAGAAACTGTGCAATATCTGATGCAGATACCCGAATTGATTGCAGTGCGAGGAAATCATGAAAAATACCTGCTTGATGAAATGCCGACCGAATATCCCAACGAAGAAAATATGGGGTATGAGGAAATGAAGCATCACAAATGGGAGCATAATTTACTTTCAAAGGAATCCATTGATTTTCTCAGAAAGCTGCCGTATCAATTAAGCTTCATTTGTGAAGGCTACACCTTATCTGTTATGCATTACTGTATGGACTATGACGGTCACTATAAGGGTGGCAAATTAAATCCTACAAAAAGAGATTTGAAAAAAATGTTTGCTGATGTTAATGCTGATATTATTTTATACGGTCATAACCATAACAGAAATATTTGCAAAGGTGATAGAATTTACATAAATGTCGGTTCTCTTGGTTGCCCGGCACAAGATAAAAAGATAGCACGGGCAGGTATCCTGAACATCGAAAACGGTGCAGTTAAATTTAAACCGATTGATTTGGAATATGATGCTGATGAAGTAATCAGGGCGATTGATGAACTCAATTATCCTGATGCTGAAAATATAAAAAAATACTTTTTCGGAGTATGATAATCTAATTTATGGAGGTGCCAACATGAGTATAGTTGATACTTTTGATTGTTGCGGAAAAGAAATAATCAGAGCAAGCGATTTTATCGAAAAAACAGATAGTTTTCCTAAGTCTATGATTGTTGTCTTCTCTGCAAAATTTTGTTCTTTATTTCTAAGCAAACACAACGCAACAGAAATAGGCCGTTTAACTGCCGGCGGGCAAAAATATCCTATTTATCAGTTTGAATATAAAGGTGTTCAGTTAGGTTTTTACAGTTCAATCATTGGCGGTGCAGGAGCATCGGGAGCTTTGGAAGAGCTCATTGCATTAGGTGCAGAAAAATTCCTGTATTTCGGCTCTTGCGGTGCATTGGATAAAGAAATTGCAGAGGGAAATCTGTTAGTTCCTGTAGCAGCATACAGAGATGAAGGTGTAAGCTATCATTATGCAAAGCCGTCTGACTATTTGGAGATTAAATCTGCATCCCGATTGGCAAAGATTTTTGATGATTTAGGTGTTCCGTACACCACAACAAAAACTTGGACAACGGATGCCTTTTACAGAGAAACTGAACGCAACTTAGCTTTACGAAAGCAAGAGGGTTGCGGTGTCGTTGAAATGGAATGTGCTTCTATTATGTCAGTAGGACAATTCAGACAAAAAGAGATATATCAGTTCTTATATGCTGCCGATTGTTTGGACGGAAGCAGTTGGGATAAGCGTATGTTAGGAAATATGCCTGCTGATTTAAGAGAACGTATTCTTGTAGTTGCAATTGAAACTGCATACAGATTACATAACGATAAATAAATAATAAATTACGGAAAAAAACAATGTTTCTACCGCTCTCATTCGCCGACGAGTGGAAAGGAAGCATTTCTTTAAAATGTGAAATAACATCACAATAATGCGTTAAAAATCACCGATATGCGTCAGCATTATCGGTGATTTTTGCCTTTTCTTGCAAAGCTATTTCGC
>SVPD01000012.1 GCA_015066045.1 Oscillospiraceae bacterium | reverse complement strand
GCATGTGTAAGTGCAGTGATGCATTCAGCTAGGCAATACTAATAGGTCGAGGGCTTGACCATATTCCTTGGTTCAAGTACAACTACTTCCTCTTTTACTTAATCTTTGTTCAGTTTTGAAGGTACATCAGACAGTCTACGAAAGTAGGCTGTTTTTTTCTTTTTCTCTTGCTTTTTCTGCTCGGTTGTGGTAAATTATTCTTGCGACATAAATTAAATATCAAATACGGAGAATAACTAGGTAAAAGTGCATTCTCTTATTTAACTATATCCGTAATTTGATATTTGTTTAATTTGTGTCGCAGCAAATGAGATGCATTTTTCGGTGCGTCTCTATGGCGCACTTTTTATATTTAAGGAGGAATTGTTATGAAAACTACTTTCAAGAAAATCTTTTTGCTTATAGCTGTTGTTATGACGGCTATGGTATATTTTGCTTTTTCGGCAAGTGCATTAGATGCTACGGGTCAGTGTGGTGAAAATGTTTATTGGGAATATGACAGTACAACAGATGAACTTGTTATAGGCGGCAGCGGTGATATGAATGACTATTCTATATATAATTTTACTTCACCCTTTTTTTGTAATAATGATATAAAAACTGTAGTTATCGAAGAAGGTGTGACAAGTATTGGTGCTGGAGCTTTTGCCGGGTGCTCTCTTTCAAATGCAACAATTCCTGATACTGTAACAAAAATTGGAAACGCAGCATTTTATAGTTGCATAAATCTCGTGAGTGTTACGATTCCTGATTCGGTAGTAAGTATAGGCGAGGAATCTTTCTATTCTTGTGAAGGCTTGACAAAGGCCACAATAGGAAATGGTGTGAAAACTATATCTGATAGTGCCTTTTCCGGTTGCTCTATCATAGATATTAGAATTCCTGATAGTGTAACAAGCATAGGTGACGATGCTTTTTCCGGATGTACCTATCTTAAAAATCTTACAATAGGTAACGGCGTAACTGCTATAGGTAGTGATGCTTTTAACAATTGCAAAAGTTTAACAGATGTTATGATTCCTGATAGTGTTATAACATTAGGTGACAGAGCTTTTTGTAATTGCACAAGTTTAAAAAATATCGCAATCCCCAGCAGTGTTGCAAATATGGGTGTTTATACTTTTTCTAATTGTAAGAGCTTGATAAATATAACCATTCCCGACAGCATAACTGTAATAGGTGACGGAGCATTTCAATATTGCACAAACCTAAGAAATATAACAATGGGTAAAAATTTAAAGGCTATATCTCATTTGACCTTTTATCAGTGTAAAAGTCTCGCAAACGTTACAATACCTACCGGTGTGACGGTGATAGGACAATATGCTTTTTCTGAATGTGATAGTCTTATAAGTATAACAATACCTGAAGGTGTTACAGTTATAGATAGGTATACATTTTTTGATTGTGACAATCTTTCAAGTGTAATAATTCCTGAGAGTGTAACGAGTATAGATTTTGGAGCTTTTGATTCCTGTGTGAAGCTTGATGAGATTCTTTTCGGTGGGACAGACGAGCAGTGGAAAGCGGTCAATATTGATTTTGAGAATAATAATCTTATCGACTCAAGAATATATTACCGACACTATGCTCCACATTCATACGCCTCTGTTTATACCATTGATAAAAAAGCAACCTGTTCATCAGAAGGTTCAAAGAGCAAACACTGCACAAGAAACGGCTGCAAAGCAAAAACAAGTGTGACGGCAATTGCAAAGATTAATCATACCTACAAAAGCGCCACAACAAAAGCCACTCTTACCAAAAACGGCAAAACGGTAACCAAATGCTCTGTCTGCGGTACTGTAAAATCTACAACCACTATTTACTACCCGAAGTCAATCAAGCTCTCCGCTACCTCCTATACCTATAACGGTAAAGCCAAAAAGCCCACCGTAACCATAAAGGACAGTAAGGGTAAGACTCTTAAGAACGGTACGGATTACACCGTAAAATATTCAAGCGGAAGAAAGAATCCCGGTAAATATACGGTAACCGTAACCTTCAAGGGTAAATACAGCGGCACGAAAAAGCTCACCTTCGAAATAGTACCCGCAAAGACTACCCTTTCCAAGGTAACTGCAGGCAGCAAGCAGGCGACAGTCACATGGAAGACTGTCAGCGGAGCTACGGGCTATGAGGTAGTATATTCCACCTCTAAGAAATTCACTAAGAAAACCACCAAGACCGCTACAATCAAAAAGGCAAAAACCAAAAAGACTACAATCAAAAAGCTTAAGAAGGGCAAGAAATATTACTTCAAGGTCAGAGCCTATAAGACAGTTGACGGCAAGAAAATCTACGGTGCCTGGAGTTCTGTAAAGAACGTAAAGATTAAATAATCAACCTCTCCGTCTATCTGACGGTTGCCACCTCCCCTTAGCCAAGGGGAGGCTTTTTTACCTCTCTGTCGGTTTCACCGACACCTCTCCTTTCAGGCGAGGCAAATATAGCTTCGGGTGAGACTTAATTCGGCACTCCTGAAAGGAGAGCGGTCACGAAGTGACTGAGAGGTATTTATTAAAATTAATAATATATCTTGACAACAGAGTAAACATCGGTATAATTTTAGTGACTCTTTATTCAGAAAGTGAATTTTATCCGATGAAAAAACGTCCTGTCGATATGCTCACGGGAAGCCCTCTTAAAAGCGTTGTACGCTTCGCCTTACCCATTATGGCTTCCTCTATGCTGCAGTATAATTACAGTCTTGTAGACAATATAATAGTGGGCAGATATGTGTCCTCGGATGCGCTGGCAGCGGTGGGCTCCGTAGGCCCTATCGGCTCCTTTATCGTGGGTGCGGCTCTCGGTCTTACCAGCGGATTTTCCATTCCCGTGGCTCATGCCTACGGTGAGGGCGATCGCAAAAAGCTGGCTCATTATGCTGGCGGAAGCATCAGTCTGGCCTTTATAATCGGTCTCATTCTGGTGGTGACCTCTCACATTCTCTCGGGGCCTCTGCTGCGTCTTATCGGTACGCCCGAGGAGATTATCGGTCTTGCCTCAGCGTACATAAATATTCTTTATTACGGCATACCCTTTCAGATGCTTTCGAATAATTTTACTGCCATTTCCCGAAGCGTAGGCGAAAGCAAAAAGCCGCTTTATTTCTTCTGTGTCAGCGTGGCGGTAAATTTCGTGCTTGACCTGCTTTTCGTAAAGGAGCTTCAGTGGGGAGTGGAGGGCGCTGCAGTGGCTACGCTCATTTCCCATGTGGTAGCCTGCACGCTGAACGGAGTTTATGTTCTTCGCTTTAACCGTCAGGTAAGCATTTCGAGGCAAGATTTACGGATAGACAGGCGCACGGCATGGAGGCAGATTAAGCTGGGCATTCCTGTTTCGCTGCAGTTTACGGTGACCTCTGTGGGCTCTATGTGTCTGCAGAGCGTGGTAAATTCCTTCGGCACCTCTGTTATCGCCGGCTTTACCGCTGCGGGCAGGGTGGAGCAGCTGACGAATATTCCTATGTCGGGGCTCGGTGTGGCTAATCAGACCTTTGTGGGACAGAATTACGGCGCACGGAACTACGAAAGAATACTCTCCTCGGTAAAGAAAATCTTTATGCTCGATGTCTGCATTTCCGTGGCGATGAGTCTGCTGCTTTTCACTATCTGGGAGCCGGTGGTATCTCTCTTTCTCACTGAGGAAAATCCGGAGATTATGGCCGCTGCGTCAAGATATATCCTTGCCATCGCTCAATGCTACAGTCTGGTTGCCGTACTGTTTGTTATGCGTAATACTCTGCAGGGACTCGGCTTTACCTATGCCAATTCCGTGGCGGGAATGGGTGAATTTTTCGGCAGGCTCTCCATTGCCTTTATTCTCACTCCTGCACTCGGCTTTGATGCGGTCTGTTATGCGGGGCCTGCGGCGTGGCTGCTGGCAGATATACCGCTTATTATCATTTATCTACATAAGGCGGGAAAGTTCAGAAAACTCCTTTCCGAAAAAAGGAAATCTGTTAACAGTTAACAAAATATTAATAATTCATCTCCTTTTTTGTGCTAAAATTTACTGTGTAAATACACAAAGAAGGAGATTTTATTATGAGTTTACAAAGCATTATTGACAAAAAAGACAAGTATGCGCAGTTTATGGTCGATGAAATCACCCATATCTGCACTAAGCTTCCCAAGCGCGGCCCCGGCTCCGAGGGTGAAAAGCTTTCCTGCGAATATATCGGTGAAACCTTGAAAGAGCTCGGCTGCGAAAGAGTAGAGGTGGAGCCCTTTAAGGAAAACCCCGGCTCCTTCTACGGCTGGATTTACTTTACCATCAGCTGCTGCTTCCTCGCTCTCGCATCCTATTTCTTTATGCCTGTGCTTTCCATCGTGTTTATCGCTATCGGTCTCACACTCTGTGTGCTTCAGTTCGGTCTTTATAAAAAGACGGTAGACAAGGTATTCAAGGAAGAAACAGGCCACAATGTAGCCGGCTTCAAAAAGCCCACCGGTGAAGTAAAACGCCGCATCATCTTTAACGGTCACCCCGACGGTGCATGGGAATGGCCCTTTAAGTATAAGTTTACATATCTTGGCTTCGACATTCATATGATGATCTGCTTCGTAGGTGCATTCTACACCCTCGGTCTTGCTATCGCAAAGCTTGCAGGCGCATTTGAGTCAAATCCTGATTTTGCCAAAACACTCGGCCTTATCGGTCTCGTTTTCGCTCCCTTCTGGTTCGGTCTCTACTTTATGTGGAATAAAAACAGAGTGGTTGACGGTGCTAATGATAACCTTTCAGGCTGCTATATCGGTCTGGCTATCCTCAAAGCTCTCAAGGATGAGGGCATCGAGCTGGAAAACACCGAAATCGGTGTGGTTTGCACAGGCTCTGAGGAGGCAGGTCTCCGTGGCGCAAAGGCTTGGGCTGCAGCACACAAGGACGAAATGAAGGATGTTCCCACCTTCGTTTATTCCTATGATACCATCGCACAGTGTGAGCATCTTATGGTAAACTACCGTGACCTTAACTCCACCGTTAAGACAGACAAGGATGTAGGCGACCTCTTTATGGAGGCCTGCGAGGAGCTCGGCATTCCCTGTAAGAAGGGCTTAGTTCCTCCTCTCGGCGGTGCTACAGACTCAGCCGCTTTCGCACAGGAGGGTATGCGTGCCACAGGTATTACCGCTCTTAACCACGCACTTCCCGATTTCTATCACACCCGTCTTGACACTCCCGAAGCACTCAATCCCAAGTGTCTCGCAGACTGCTTCGCTGCCAGCGTAAAGGTACTCGAAAAGTTTGATAAGGGTGCTAAGCAGTAATTTTCAGCAGATAACAGAATGGCCTCCCTGTTTACAGGGAGGCTTTTATATAGGTTGAAATTTACGGGAATGGTGTGGTACAATAAATTTCACGAGGTGAATAAAATGGTGCATATTTTTGAGAAAACATTAAATACTCGTCCGATTTTTGAAAATAGTCTGAAATTTATAAGGAGCGATGTACCTGCTGAAATTACAGAAGGTGAGATACAATGGTTGCTTACAAATAACATTGTAACTATTGTAGATTTAAGAACTGATGAAGAACGAGCAAAAAAAGAATGCCCGTTAATAAAAGATGGCAGATTTTCATATCACTGTTTTGCTCTTACAGGTGGAGATAAGATTCCTCCTACCGTTGATGATGTACCTAAATCATATATTGGTATGGTTGATTCACAGTTTGATAATTTAATTGAATTCCTATCAAATACAGAATCAAATGTTCTTTATTTCTGTAATGCCGGTAAAGACAGAACAGGCGTTTTATCTGCTGCTTTGCTATATAAATCCGGAGCTGAATTAGAATATATCGTTGAAGATTATCTGAAAACGAAAAACAACTTGGAAAAGCTTCTGAATGATTTTGCAAATAACAATTCAGAAATTGATATAAATATTATTACTCCTTGCAGACGCTATATAGAAGAATTTCTTGAATGGTATATTAATCATAACAAATGAATGATACAAACACTAAAACTGCTCTCACGTGAGGGCATTTTTTGTTTCCGTTACGATAAAATTTGGCAGACGGCAACAATGTTTTTTTTGATAAAAATAAAGCCGAAATTCATATAACGTTACTTGGTTTTGAGAGAAAAAACTGCTGTTTTTGGGGTGACAGGTGTGTGCTAATATTTGAAACGGTATTTTCAGTTATAATAGAAAAATTCTACTTGTCGTAGAACGAAATCACTTGTGCAGTTATTGAACAAAAGACATATTTGCCGTATAATATAGTCGAAGCTTCAAAATAATATTTCGGAGGTTATTATGAAACTTTTAATCGGTGAAAATATTAAACGTATACGCCGTGAACGCAATTTAACACAAGAAGAAGTTGCAGCACATCTCGGCATATCATTCCAGTCCATAAGCAAATGGGAGCGAGGCGACGGTTATCCCGATATAACAATGCTTCCTGTATTATCCAATTATTTTGGAACAAGTGTTGACGACTTGCTTGGTGTCAGTGAAATTGAAAAGAATGATATGTATAATAAAATCAATATTGATTGGAGTAACAATAATAAAAATGGTTTGCATAGTGAGAATGTAACACTTATGAAGCAGGCATTAAAGACTTTTCCCAATGATGCTTTGTTACTCGTGCAATTATCCACATCACTTGAAAAACTTGATGGGACTGAAGAAGAAAAAACAAAATACTTAAGAGAATCAATAGCAGCTCAGGAACAAATCCTTCAATACGGAGAAGATTCAGAGGTACGTGGAGCAACATTATATAACATATGTTTTGCCTATTGGAAAATCGGCGAATGTGAAAAAGCGTTGGAAACGGCAAAGAAGCTGCCGAATCTTTATAAGGCTCGCGAAAATGCACTGGTATGTTTTTTAGAAGGTGAAGAAAAAAACAAAGTTGCAAAAGAAGCTCTTGTTACGCTTTCGTGGGTGATTGCTCATCATTTAAGTGCCCTTTGCGAAACAGAGGATAGTCCTGAGTATTTAAGAAAAGCGACACAAATATTAGACATTCTTTTTGAAGGCGAAGCCGAAGATGATTTAATTAAAGCTATTCGCCAAAGATTACAGTAACATAAACACTAAAACTGCTCTCACGTGAGGGCAGTTTTAGTGTTTTATCACTTACTGTTCAGGTGAATATGATAGAAATTTTTGTTGTCTGAGCATCTGAATAAAACACCGTTATGCTTGAGTATAACTTTGTTTGAAGGTATATTGTCCGTATTAGCACCTATCTGTACTGTTCCGATATTCAGCTTTTTACATTCTTCGAGCAATAAAGTTAAAATGGCATTTCCGTAGCCCTTGCCTCTTTCTGTGCTGCGTATGGCGTAACCGATATGTCCGCCCGTTTGCTCTAAGCTATCATTGAGACAGTGGCGTATTCTTCCGTATCCTACAGGCTTATCGTCATCATATAACCAATATGAGGTCTGAGGCACCATCCATTTTTCTAATTTACCCTTGTCTACCTCATATTCTTTTTTGAGCCATTTTCTGAACTCTTTATATGTCATTCCGTTTGCTCTATTATGAAAGCCGTTATCGTTACAGGCGATTTCCTGCAGCATATCGTATATTTTTTTGCCATCGTCCAAGGATAGCTTTTTAAGAAAAAGCATTTTGGCACCTCCTGTGTAAAAATATTTTCTTCATTATAGCATTTATATTAAATATTATCAACGGAATGCTTCATTTTGCTCCGTGTAAATCGTAGTCTCTCAACGAAAAAAGACAAGCCTGAGCCTGTCTTTTTTGGTGGAGATGGCGGTAATCGAAACCGCGTCCGAAAATCCATTCACACAACTTTCTCCGGGTGCAGTCAGTCTTTTAGCATTCCCTCAGCTTCACGCCGAATGACAGGCTTAAGGCTTCGGTATCCTCTGATGCGTGACGGCATACGAGGATGCTCTGCCGTACACGTTCACTGCTGATCGACGCCTTTAGCTGAGCCGCAGTACTCTCAGCCAAGACGGGCCGCTTAAGCAGCCTTTAAAACTGTATTGTTGTCAGTTATTTTTAAATGTGTGACCTTTTAAAGCGATTGCCACAGCGCTACCCGCTTATCGTGCTTCAAAACCCCCGTCGAAATCCTTTCATCCCCATACGGATTTTAAAGCTGTTGCTTTTTTATTATATCACCTTGCTCCTTTAAAAGCAAAGGTAATTTTCACCTGTTTTTTGCCGCTCTTTCCATATCTCTCTGAGCATCTCTTTTGGCAAGAGTTTCTCTTTTATCGTAGTTCTTTTTACCCTTGCAGAGGCCTATTTCGAGCTTTGCTCTGCCTTTCAGGAAATAAACGGAGAGAGGGATAAGAGTGAGCCCCTGCTGCTTGGTAACACCTAAAAGGCGGTTGATTTCTTTTTTATGCATCAGAAGACGCTTCACACGCATAGGATCACGGTTAAAGATGTTTCCCTGCTCATAGTGGCTGATGTGCATGCCGTTTACGAAGATTTCGCCTGCATCGATACTGCACCAGGAATCCTTAAGATTGATTTTTCCCTTGCGGATGGATTTTACTTCTGTACCGAAAAGCTCGATACCTGCTTCATAGGTTTCTAAAACGAAATAGTCGTGCCTTGCTTTTTTATTCTGAGCTACAACTTGTCTTTCGTCAGGCTGTGATACTGCCATACAAGGCACCACCTTTCTTATTTTTAATTCGGAATGCTCAATTCGCAATTCGCAATCGCGCCGGACCGTGTGCAAGTCGAAAAAGACATCCCGCCGAGTAAAGCTTGTTTTATGTATGTTTACATTATTATCTCTGTTTTGAAGTATTGCTCTTGAAAAAACACCTTTTCAAGTATTTCCTCTTTTGTAAATGATATGTTTTCGGGAGCTACAACCCACTTTTCTTCAACATCATCACATCTGTGTATAATCGCAATTATTTTACCGACAAATTCTTTTACAGGTTCGTTTACACCTAAAATGTAAGCATCCTGTTCTTCTCCGTCAGGTGCAATAATTCCTTCGATAAAGCCGTAATTTACAGGATAATACATATCCTTATGCTTTGGATGATAACTTCCCAAAGGTCTGTCAACTATAACTCTTACAGTGTTTCCGATCATAACAAATCTACCTCTGAAAATTAAAATTTATCTTTGTAAATTCGGCGGATAGAATCTTCTTCTTTTGACGGAGTTTTCTTGCGATTGTGCATTGAGCATTGTGAATTGTGAATTTTTACAGACTGCGTCTGCCCTCGAGAGCTCTCGTGAGAGTGACCTCATCGGCATATTCTAAGTCCGCACCCACGGGGACGCCGTAAGCCAGTCTTGTCACAGTGACACCGAGGGGCTTCAGCAGACGGGAAATATACATAGCAGTCGCCTCGCCCTCTACCGTGGGGTTGGTTGCCATAATAACCTCTTTGATTTTGCCGTTGGAAAAGCGTGCGATAAGCTCTTTTACGGTGATATCCTCGGGGCCGATGCCGTTCATAGGGGAGATGACTCCGTGAAGGACATGGTATGTACCCTCGTATTCGTGTGTGCGCTCAAAAGCCATAACATCTCTCGGATCCTCTACCACGCAGACCAGACTTTCGTCCCTGTTTCCGCTTTTGCAGATGGGGCAGAGCTCCTCTTCGGCAAGATTGCAGCAGCGTGTACACTTTTTGATTTTTTCGTGAGCGTTAAGTATGGCATCGGAAAAGGCCTGGGCCTCCTCCTTTTTCAGACCGAGAACATAAAAGGCCATTCTCTGTGCTGTCTTGTGTCCTATGCCCGGCATACGCTCAAACTGTTCGATAAGCCTCGAAAGAGAGGCGACGTTATATCCTGCCATCAGAAGGGGAGGTTAAGACCGCCCTTAGCGGCATTCATAGCCTGCTCCATAGCATCGTCGGCCTTTCTCATTGCCTCATTTGTAGCGGCGATGATAAGGTCAGAGAGCATTTCGATGTCGTCGGGATCCACTACATCAGGCTGAAGCTTGATGTCCTTTACCTCGTGAGCACCGGAAACGGTAACCTCTACTGCTCCGCCGCCTGCAGATGCGGTAAATTCACTTGCTTCGATTTCTGCCTGCTTCTGTTCGAGCTGAGCCTGCATTTCCTGGATTTTTTTCATCATATTCATCTGGCCGCCACCCATGCCGCCGGGAATTCTTGCTTTCATTTTAATGTCTCCTTTGTTAATAGTTTTATCTTTTTGATTATACAATAATCATTATTTTACGTCAACATTTATGCCCATATCTCTTGCTTTGCCGATAAGGTTTTCCAGAGGATCCTTTTTCGACTGAGCGGGAGCTGAGGGTGCCTGTGCCGAGGCATTGTAAAGACCGAGACGGTAGGCTCTGCCTGTCACATTTTTTATGGCCGTTTTCACATCTCTGGCGTTTGTGCCTGTTTTGATAAATGCGCTGAGAGTGGGATTGTCGCTTTTGATGAGAACGAAATCACCCTGAATTACTGCCGATGAGCCGTTGAGAACACCCCATAAGGGCATATTCAGTCCTGTGAGCTCCTGCATAACCTCTGCCCAGGGCAGCTCTTCCTCAGCAGGGGCAGCTTTCTCCTCGGGGAAGGGGATGCTTTCCTGCGGGGGAGGGGGAGCCTGAACGGGTGTGGCAGCCTCGGCCTCGGGTGCCGGTGAAGGAGCCTTCGTGCTTTCGGCAGGCTCTGCAGCCGTCGGTGATTTCGCTGCAGGTGTAAAGGTGAGGCTTCCGCCTTTGATTTTATTCTCTATCTCTGCGATACGTCTCAGAAGGTTTTCACTGTCTGCGGTCAGAGATGGTGTGGAAAGTCTGATAAAGGTCATTTCCATTTCAGTTCTTCTGTTTACGCCTCTTTTTATGTTTGCCATAGTCTCCTGCAGCAGTGAAATGCAGTAGAGAATATTTTCGAGGGTGAATTTACCGCTCTGATCCTTATACTGCTGAAGCTCGTCAGCGGTGCATACGAGAAGGCTTTCGGCACTTCTGACGGTTTTGACTATCATAAGATTACGGAAATGATTTATCATATCTGAGCAAAGTCTTTCCATATCGCAGCTTTTTCCGTGAAGGTCACTGATAAGCTCGAGAGCCTTTGCAGAGTTTTTTTCGTTTACTGCTGAGGCAAGAGAGAAAAGATGGTCCTTTCCCGTCATACCCGCTACGGAGCAGACAAGGTCAGCATCGACGGTGTCGCCGTGGCCTGTGCACTGGTCGAGAAGAGAAAGAGCATCACGCATACCACCGTCGGCTATTCTGGCGATAAGGGAGAGCGCCTCCTCAGTTACGGTGAAGCCTTCCTCGGAAGCGATGTAGTTCATTCTTTTGGCCATAGCCTCGGGAGTAACTCTGTGGAAATCGAAGCGCTGACAGCGGGAGAGAATGGTGACGGGAAGCTTGTGCACCTCTGTGGTGGCGAGAATAAACTTAACGTGTGCGGGCGGCTCCTCGAGAGTTTTCAGCAGAGCATTGAATGCACCGATGGAGAGCATATGCACCTCGTCGATGATGTAGACACGGTACTTACAGGAGGCGGGGGTGAAGTTTATCTCCTCACGTATGTCACGGATATTGTCTACACCGTTATTACTTGCGGCGTCGATTTCTGCTATGTCAAGGATAGCACCCGACTCGATGCCCTGACAGACCTCACATTCGTTGCAGGGGTTACCGTTGACGGGATGAAGACAGTTTACTGCCTTGGAAAGAATTTTCGCACAGGTGGTTTTACCCGTACCTCTGGAGCCGGTGAAAAGGTAGGCGTGAGAAAGCTTGCCTGTTTCTATTTCCTTTGCAAGAGTGGTGGTGATGTGCTCCTGTCCCACTACATCGGAAAAAACCTTCGGTCTGTATTTTCTGTATAATACCTGATACATTCTTTCGCCTCCCTGAGCTTCTTTGGTTTAAAAAAAGACACTTTTTCTTGGTCATACAGCAGCAGGCTGACCTGTGTCGCACAGACGAATTGCTTAATGCTGCTCGGTTCCCCGCCTGACATGGTTCACAGTGTACTGTCGCACAGAACCCACTGCTGCATGACCAAAATAAAGTATCTTCGTTTTATTCGGGGGAATACCCCTGTGATTGATAGCCTAAATATTATAATATAAACTTAAATGAAAATCAAGTGTTTTTTATATATTTTAAGAACGGATATTCTATGTTTTTGTCTGGAAGAGAAATTTTTCACTTTTGAAAAATTATAAAGACCTTTTTGCACTTTTTATATTTGTTTTTTTTGAGGGAAAGTGGTATTATTGATACAAAGACAGCATTTAACTTTGCCGCGGAAGTATTATAGAATATGGGCATAAGAAAAATTGAGGAGAAGAAATATGAAATACAGAAGCTATTACCGCACGAATGAAGGTCACGAATATATGATGAAGAACAGTAAGCCGTATAAGTGGGTCACTTACATATCGGCGGCGATTGTGTTTTTGTTTTTTGCCGGCGTCGGTGTGTTTTATCTGTGGTCGGCGGACACATCCCATATAGCGAGGATTGTCTCGGTGGAACCGGTGGACACAAACCCGATTTCTCTTTCGGCTATTGAAGCCGGGAGCTACGGGACGGAAGATGATTGCAATATTTACAGTTCGCTTCTGGAATATACCTTCAAGGTTACTATGGATGACGGCAAGGAATATTATATTGACAATGATTTCTTTTTAGGTGAGCCGACGGATGACGGAGGCAGACTTTATCTGAAAGCGACCGTTTCGTCCAAGCAGTGCAGAGAAAATTTTAGCAAGGGTATAAATACAGCCGATGTAAATATTACGGTCGTTTTATCCAAGTCAGGTCTGCTTTCGGATACGGAATTTGACCGTTATGAGACTACCTTCATCAAAGAGCTTACGGAATGTGTTGTAAAAGAGGTTAAGGCTGTTACCGACGAAGAGCTTAAATATTATACCGATGCGGAAACCTTTGACCTGGGTGCAAGAGAGTTTGAGATTACCTACAGCGACGGCAGAAGGGTTGTCTGTCCGATGGAAAGAAAAATGGATGAGAACGGATACCTTGAAATGTATCTTGACGGACATCAGGCAGATATTTATTTTAATTGGGAAGAAAAGCCTGAGCTCCGTTTTCTTGACAGTGTCACTGTTCTTGAGGGCGGAGAATACAGTCTGCCCATCGAAAGCATAGAAATCACCGACTGTACCTTCGATTTGAGATACCGACCTGTAAGCGTGAGCTACACCGTAACGCTGACAAATAAAGAAACAATAACAGGAACAAGTGCGGTGGCTTATTATAATGACTGGGACGGACAGTACACCCTTTCGGATACTGTTCTCGGCTATTATATCTACATAAAGCCTGAGGTTGTTTATGACGGCATTTTCGGCGATGCAAGGATAAAGGTAACGGCAACCGTTGCAGAAATGCACAGCAGAGCAGTGGAGGCTGAGAAAGAATTTTCTGTGCCCGAAACGGACTGCAGATGTATCTGCCACAGTAAAAAGAAGCTGATGAGAGAATACAATGAATTTGTCCGCAAGCTGGAAAAGCTTTTACATATGGATGAAAAATGTGAATGCGGTGAAGTACACTATGAGAAATGAGGGTAAAAAATGAAGCCTTACAGAAAAAAGTGGAAAGTTAAGCGAAGCGTCAGCCGTGATGAATGAGGATTGATTTTGTGTGCAATAATAAATTATTGATTGATTTCTATAGACTTTTATTTTTCCTTATGCTATAATTTAAAGGATATTTTTCTTTAATCAAGGAATTTTGTGAGGTATACTTATATGAATATGGCAGATAAAATTGAAAGAGCCGCTGCAGGTGCTGTTCTTGACAAGCTTCTGAAGTATGTGGATAAGGATCCGCAGGGAAATCTTCTCAAGCTTGTTGACATCGGTGAAAAGCTTCTGGGCGGAATCTTCCCCAAGCATTATATCGACGCCTTCCGCAAGGGTATCAGCGACGGAGATAATGTTTATTACGAATTAGCGATGAATATCCTTCGTGATATTGACCGTGATGTTATCAAAAAGATGCTTCTTGCCATGGGGCTCGGTGCGGGTGTAAAGGGCACCAAGGCCGTAAGAAAAAACCGTGAAAAGTATAAATGTAACATACCCTTCCAGATTCTTATCGATCCCACCAGTGCCTGCAACTGTAAATGTGAGGGCTGCTGGGCAGCGGAGTACGGTCACAAGCACAATCTTACACTCGATGAGATGCTTTCCATCGTATCTCAGGCAAAGGCTCTCGGTACACATTTTTATATGTTTACCGGCGGTGAGCCTCTCATCAGAAAGGATGACCTCATAAAGCTCTGTGAGGCTAATCCCGACTGCGGCTTCCTTTCCTATACTAACGGTCACCTCGTAGATGAAAAGTTCTGCGATGAAATGAAAAGAGTAGGCAACCTTGCTCTTGCTCTTTCCATCGAGGGTACAGAGGAGACTACAGATGCCAGAAGAGGCGAGGGCAATTATCAGAAGGTTATCAATGCTATGAAGCTTCTTAAGAAAAAAGGCTGCCTTTTCGGTATGAGTGTTTGTTATACAAGAAATAATATCGAACAGGTTACAAGTGATGAATTCCTCGATAAAATGGTCGATCTCGGTGTAAAGTTCGGTCTTTATTTCAATTTTATGCCTGTAGGTCACGGCGCATCTCCTGATCTCATCCCTACTCCTGATCAGAGAGAATATATGTACAAATGGCTTCGCAGAGTCAGAAATTCAAAGACAGGTAAACCGATGTTCTTTATGGATTTTCAGAGTGACGGTGAATATGTAGGCGGATGCATCGCAGGCGGCAGAAATTATTTCCACATCAATTCCGCAGGAGATATGGAGCCCTGTGTTTTCATTCACTTCTCCGACTCAAACATCAGAACACACACTATTCTGGAGGGCTTGCAGAATCCTCTGTTTATGGCATTCAGACACGACCAGCCCTTCAATGACAACCATCTCCGTCCCTGTCCTATGCTGGAAAATCCGCAGTGCCTCCGTGATATTATAAAGAGAACGGGTGCTAAATCCACTAACTTCCTCGGTGAAGAAACGGCGGAAATGCTTTGCAGTAAGTGTGACAAGTTCGCAGAGGAATGGGCACCGAGAGCGGAAGCTCTTTGGAACAGTACCAAGCATCCCAACCATAAGACACAGTATTACAGAGATACTGAAGAGGGCAGAAAAGAATTCGGTACGGCAAAAGAAAAATAAAAAACAGGCACTGCTGATTTTGTTTCTGCAGTGCCTTTGTTTGTTAAACCTTGTTTTCATCGAAGTCGATAACTATGCTTTCTTTGGTCGGGGTGAGCTTCGTCAGCTTTACTCCTGCCGCCTCAAACATTCTTTTTGAGGCTCGGGTAGACATGGTTTCCGCATACTTATCGGAAAGGTAAACCACCTCTTTTATGCCGCTCTGAATGATAGCCTTGGCACATTCGTTACAGGGGAAGAGAGCCACATAAATGCGGCAGCCCTCGAGGTTGATGCCTCTGCAGTTTAAAATAGCGTTAAGCTCTGCATGACATACATAGGGATATTTGGTGTCATAGGCATCGCCTGTTCGCTCCCAGGGGAAGCAGTCATCGCTGCAGCCGCTGGGGAATCCGTTATAGCCCACGGACATAATGCGGTTTTTATCGTTTACGATGCAGGCACCTACCTGTGTGTTGGGATCCTTGCTTCTGTAGGAGGAAAGCATAGCGATCCCCATAAAGTATTCATCCCAGGATAAGTAGTCGGTTCTTTTAGGCATAATTAAAATCCTCTTTTCTGTATTTCTTCGTTTTTATCCTTCGAGTCCGCGGTAGTAAAGTCCGCGGGTATATTCTCCTTTTACACTTCTGCCTTTACGGTAGGCATCGAGTATAGCTTCGCAGATTTCCTTCTTTTCCTTGGTAAAATAAAAGGTTATGAAGTCAAGATTTTCTGTTTCACCGAGTCTGTCGCCCAGATAGATGGGCTGCGAGTTCAGAATTTCGCTGCAGCCGAAATGGCACACGACAGGGAACTTCATATTCTTTCTGTCGGTAAGAAATTTATTGCTTTTACAGTCATTGCAGTCGGTTCCGTTTTTCACGGGACAGTTTCTCGTGAGCATAAGAGGGAGTCTGCCGTAGCCGATGATGCCCCTTTTTGCCGTGCCGCCTGTTTTTGAAAGTCTTTTCAGCGTGAGCTCAGGTGACAAGGTAATTTCCTTTACACCTAAGGACTCTAAAAGGCTCACGGAATAACTGTTGAAAACATTCATTGAAAAGCCGGTGTGGACGGTAAAGCCGTGCTTTCGGGCCAGTGCCAGAGCATCCAGTGTGGAGCAGTAGGCTATGCTTATTCCCTTTTCCTTGGCTCTGAGGAGATACTTTTCCACAAGCGTTTCATAGCCGAAAATGCCTCTCGGCACCTCGATTCCCACATTTACGGGCAGATTTTTTACGTTTTCCACGAAGTTTTCCTCAAAATTCAGCGGAATATATAAGTTTTCCACATTCCCGAGATTATCGGGAAGCTGAGAAGTGCGGGCTATACGTACATTAAACTTAAGGGGCTGCTCTGCTTTATAGACAGTGCTGCCGATATCTATGTCTGTAAAGTTGATTTCCTTTACAGATGAGATGGCTTTTTCGAGCTCCGAAAGGGCTCTTCTGCGCAGATTGTTTATGACACCTGCGGGAACGATAAGACCTTCGTCGAGGTCTATTTCTGTTTTTTCTGCAAAAAACTGAGTGCCGCCGCATTTGGAGATTCGGTCGGTGAGGCCCTCTATCGTCAGAGGCTTACTGACTGCCCTTTCGGGGATAAAGTCCTCTTCGACGAAAACACTCCTACCTATGGCAGAGGCCGAAAGAGAAACCCTTTCACCGTTTATAACCGTCAGAAAAAAGCTGACCGGAATGGTTCCCTTTTCTTTTTCGTAAAGTCTCGAAAGGTCCTTCAGCACCTGAGCGGTGGCGGAGGTTACGTCCTCCTTTTGTCTTATGCCGAACATTTCTCTGCCTTTTTTATCGGCAAAATATCCGTCAGTAAAGCCTGAGCGTGAGAAAACCGCACGCAGCTTGGAAAGAATTTCTTCGTCTGCTTTTCCGTCGAGGGTGCTTCTGATAGCAGTGACGGCAGCCGCCACATATTCGGGGCGCTTCATTCTGCCCTCTATTTTAAGAGAGTCGATGCCGAGCTCTGTCAGCTCCTGTGCTCTTTCGATGAGTGAAAGATCCTTAAGGCTCAAATCGTTACCCGTGCCGTTTTCCGCCCGGAAGGGGAGACGGCAGGGCTGAGCGCAAAGTCCGCGGTTTCCGCTTCTGCCGCCGAACATACTGCTCATATAGCACTGACCGGAAACGGACATACAAAGGGCACCGTGAATAAAGATTTCTATTTCGATGTCGGTGCTGTCCTTTATGCTTCTGATTTCTTCCTTTGTCAGCTCACGGGGAAGCACGGCACGTGAAAAGCCCATTTGCTTAAGCAGCTTCACACCCTCACGTGTCTGCACCGACATCTGGGTAGAGGCGTGCTTTTCGAGAGCGGGTACTGCCTCTTTCATAAGAGAAGCCAGGCCTAAATCCTGTACGATTACCGCATCGGCACCTGCGGCACAGATACGCTTTAACGTCTCCAGTGCCTCGGGGATTTCCTCGTCGGAGATGAGGGTGTTCATGGTAATATGTACCTTGACGCCGTGACTGTGACAGTAAGCGATGGCGTCTTTTATTTCATCATCACCGAAATTGTCAGCCTTGATTCGTGCATTAAAGCCTTTGCAGCCCATATAAACTGCATCGGCACCTGAGCGCACGGCTGCATAAAGGGAATCAGGCGAGCCTACGGGAGCGAGAACTTCAGGTCGTTTCATCTGTTATTTACCTGCAGAGTCCAGAACTGCACTGAGCTCTGCTTTGAGTCTGCCGTTTTCGAGGCGGAGCTTTTCTGCTTCTTTTTTGAGAGCCTCAGCCTCATGTCTTGCCCAATCGGCCTTACTTTTAGCGTCGGAGGCGTCGTCAAGATAATCCTTTATCTGCTCACGGAGTCTGTCGGCAGTGGCCACGGCCTTTTTACATTCGTCGGCATAGTCGAGAGCCAGAAGAACAGCCGCCTGAGTGGTGGAAATGCTGGTGTTTGCCTTCATAATTTTGGTAAAGGCTCTGTCAAGCTCTTTTCCCAGCTCCTGTACATACTTTACATCATCCTCGGCTAAAATGGAATATTCCGTACCGCCGATGTTAAGCTTTACTTTGTTTACTGCCATATTATTCATCCTTTCTTTGGCGAAAAGCTTTAATCCTTATTATTATACATTAAAAGGGTGAGATAATCAAGGCTAATTTATTCTAAAAAAGATTTGCTTTTTTGTGCATAAGGTGGTATAATAATAAATCAGGATAAATGTATAAAGGAGGCGATGCACATGGAAAAGATAATAGAGCTTTTTACGAAGCTTTATGCAGTTGACAGTGTGCATTATGCCGTGGATGCAGTGATAAAAATGGTGCTTACCGTGTTTTTCAGCGGACTTATCGGTTATGAAAGAGAGCATTCGCACCGGCCGGCCGGCTTCAGAACACATATCTTAGTGGCCGTAGGCTCCACTCTGGTTATGATGACCTCCGGCTATGTTTTCAGTGAGTATGAGGGACTTACCAGCTTTGATCCCACCAGACTCGGTGCTCAGGTAATCAGCGGTATCGGCTTTCTGGGAGCGGGAACCATTCTCCGTGAGGGCTTCAGCGTAAAGGGACTCACCACCGCTGCATCCCTGTGGGCGGTTTCCTGTATCGGTCTGGCTGTGGGTGCGGGGTATTATCTCGGAGCTTTTATAACTACGCTTTTCATTTATGCCACTCTGAACACTCTGAAAAGATTTATCGCCAAGGGTAATCCCTCAAAAAATCTTTACATCGAGGCTGAAAATCTGTCGAGGCAGGCCTCTGACATCGGTGAGATAATAAAGCGCTACGGCGGCTCTCTTCACACTCTCGAGGTGCTTTATGCCGACAGTGTATCCACTAAAAGAAAAAGCGACTCCATCGTTATGAAGGCCGTTATCTTCCCGAAGGATGAGGAAGGACTGAATATGACCGTTTCGGCCATCAGAGCTCTGGACGGTATCAGAGATCTGTATATAGACTGACGAAAACCCTTTGACTGAATTTTTGGTCAAAGGGTAAGTTTTTTTATTTCTATTTTATGCACCTTTACCATTTACAAAAATTCGACAAAATGATACTATAAATGTAATAAAATTAGGAGGAAAAAATATGAAACTTTATTATGACATCAAAGACAAGCCTAAATTTCCGAATCTTATAGTTTACGCCATTCAGCAGCTTCTGGCCATTATGGCGGCAACCCTCGTGGTTCCTATTATTATCGGTAACGGTATGCAGCCTGCGGCGGCTCTTTTCGGTGCAGGTGTAGGTACTCTGGTTTATGTTCTTTTCACTAAGGCGTCATCTCCCGTATTTCTCGGTTCATCCTTTGCCTTCCTCGGCTCCATGGCTGCTGCGTTCGCAGGTGCCGTTTCTGCACAGGCAGGCTATGCAGGAATTATCATCGGTGCAGTTTTTGCAGGTCTCGTTTATGTAGCCTTGGCTCTTATCGTAAAGCTTGTCGGTGTAGACTGGATAGATAAGCTTATGCCGAAGCAGGTTATCGGTCCCACAGTGGCCATCATCGGTCTTTCTCTGGCCGGTAATGCGGTAGGCGACCTTCAGACCGGTAAATATATGGTAGAAACAGTGACGCAGTCCATCGTTGATGGACAGATAGTGGATGTGGTCGGTTCCGCTTCCTCGGCAAATCCTCTCGTGGCGGTAGCCTGCGGTCTCGTTACTCTTTTTGTAACCATGCTCTGCTCCACCTACGGTAAAAAATCAATAAAGCTCATTCCCTTTATTATCGGTATTCTTTCCGGTTATGCGGTAGCCGCTGTCTTAACGGTAATCGGTATCAAGACAAACAACGACGCTATCAAGCTTATCGATTTTAGCGTGTTCTCCGGCATCAGCCTTTTCACTCTTCCCGAGTTTACCTTCCTTACCGCCGTAAAGGGCATCAAGGAAATTGACGGCGCATATATCGGCACTTTAGCCGCTGCTTATCTTCCCGTAGCCTTCGTGGTTTTCGCCGAGCATATCGCTGACCATAAAAACATCTCCTCCATTATCGAAAAAGACCTTATCAAGGAGCCCGGTCTTCACAGAACACTCCTCGGTGACGGTGTAGGCTCTATGGTAGGTGCATTCTTCGGCGGCTGCCCGAACACGACCTACGGTGAATCCGTAGCCTGTGTGGCTATCACCGGAAATGCCTCCGTTTACACCATTATCACTGCCGCTATCGGTGCTATACTTATCTCCTTCCTTGAGCCCTTCGTTGCTTTCGTTGACTCTATTCCCTCCTGCGTAATGGGCGGTGTATGTATGGCTCTTTACGGCTTTATCGCCGTCAGCGGTCTTAAGATGATTAAGAATGTAGATCTCGAGGACAACAGAAACCTTTTCACCGTTTCGGTTATTCTTATCGCAGGTATCGGCGGTCTCACTCTTTCCTTCGGAAACATTACCATTACATCTATTGCCTGTGCTTTAATTCTCGGTGTTATCACTAATATCGTTCTCGGCAAGAAAAAGGCATAAGATAATTTATGGCAGTCAGAACTCTCCGTAAAAGGGGAGTTCTTTTTTTGTGCTTTACAACTTTACCGCATTAATACACTTTGTACAAAAAATCCGACAAAATTTTTATGCTTTTTTGTCTTGACTTTAGTGTAGTAAAGTTATATAATAAATTCTAATATTCATAAATATAATGAATATATGGAATTATTTAAGAGGTGTTTTTTTATGAATCGTGTATTCAATTTTTCAGCAGGTCCTTCCATGCTTCCTGTTTCCGTACTGGAAAAGGCAGCTTCCGAAATGCTCTGCTATGAGGATTCGGGTATGTCCGTAATGGAAATGAGCCACCGCAGTCCCGTTTATGATAAGATTATCAAGGACGCAGAGGCACTTCTCCGTGAAATTATGGAAATCCCCGACAATTATAAGGTGCTCTTTTTACAGGGCGGTGCTTCCACACAGTTCGCCGCTGTACCCCTCAACCTTATGAACAAAAATAAAAAGGCTGACTATATTCTTTCCGGTCAGTTCTCCACGAAGGCATATAAGGAGGCTCAGAAGTACGGCGATGTAGTCGCTGCCGCTTCCTCCAAGGAGGATAATTTTTCACGTATCCCCGAGACAACGAAAGAGTCCTTCAGACCTGATGCAGACTATGTACACATCTGCTTTAACAATACCATCTACGGTACAAAGTACAGCTACATACCCGACACAGGTGACATTCCTCTCGTAGCAGATATGTCCTCCTACATCATTTCCGAGCCCGTAGATGTAAGCAAGTTCGGTATGATTTACGCAGGCGCACAGAAGAATATGGCTCCCGCAGGTCTTACCATCGTTATCGTCCGTGAGGACCTTATCGGTAATGCCAGACCTGAAACTCCCGCTATGCTCGATTATAAGCTTATGGCTGACAATGACTCGATGTATAACACTCCTCCCTGCTACTGCATTTATATGGCAAAGCTCGTTTACGAGTGGATCAAGTCAATCGGCGGTCTGACCGAAATGAAAAAGCTTAACGAAAAGAAGGCTGCACTTCTTTATGATTATCTTGACTCACAGGAATACTACATCGCTCCCACAGAGAAGGAAAGCCGTTCAATGATGAATGTTACCTTCGTTACCGGTGATGCTGACCTTGATAAAAAGTTCGCTTCCGAGGCTGACAAGGCAGGTCTCAAAAATCTCAAGGGACACAGAAGCGTGGGCGGTATGAGAGCATCCATTTATAACGCTATGCCTTATGAGGGCGTAGAGGCTCTCGTAGCGTTTATGAAAAAATTTGCCTGTGAAAATCCCAAAGCATAATAAAGGTGTGTGTAAGACATGAAAACAATTAAGACAATGAATAAAATCGCTGCCATCGGTCTCGACGAGCTCAATAAAGAGGCTTTCGAAATCAGTGACAGTGCAGAAAATCCCGACGGTATTATGGTCCGCTCTGCTTCGCTCCACGATATGGAGTTCGGAGATAACCTTAAGGCCATAGTCCGTTGCGGCGCAGGTGTAAACAATATCCCTCTCGACAAATGCGCAGAGAAGGGTATCATCGTTTTCAATACTCCCGGTGCCAATGCAAACGGTGTTAAGGAGCTTACCATAGCTTCTCTTCTCCTTGCATCGAGAAAGATAGTAGACGGTATCGGCTGGGCTAACGGTCTCACGGAAAATGTGGCTAAGCAGGTAGAAAAGGGCAAAAGCGCCTTTGCAGGAAACGAAATCGCAGGAAAAACTCTCGGTGTTATCGGTCTGGGTGCCATCGGCGGTCTCGTAGCTAATGCAGCTAAAAGTCTGGGTATGAAGGTTTTAGGCTGTGATAATTTTCTTACCGTAGAGGCTGCATGGCATCTTTCCCGCTCCATAAACAAGGCTTCAAGCTATGATGAGATTTATGCCAACGCAGACTATATAACTCTGCACATTCCCTCAAACGAAAAAACCAGAGGAATGATTAATAAGGAGTCTATAGCCAAGATGAAGGACGGCGTGAAGATTATAAATCTTTCCCGTGCAGATCTGGTCAATAATGCCGACATCAAGGAAGCCATAGAAAGCGGCAAGGTAAGCTGCTATGTTACCGACTTCCCCACAGAGGAAACCATAAACGTCCCCGGCATTATCACCACACCTCACCTGGGTGCTTCCACCGCTGAGTCAGAGGATAACTGTGCAGTTATGGCAGCCCATCAGATAGAGGATTTCCTGCTTAACGGTAACGTTAAAAACAGTGTGAACTATCCCGACGTGGAGATGGCAAGAACTGAGGGCGGTAGACTTCTGGTGCTTCATAAGAATCTTCCCAATATTCTCTCTGCTATTACCACACGCATTTCCGACCAGGGAATCAATATCGACCATATGGCTAACCGTTCCAAGGGCGATTATGCATGCACCATCGTGGACACTACCTCACCTCTTAATGATGAGACGGTAGAAAAGATTTCACAGGGTGAAAATGTTATCAGAGTAATCAAGTTTGACTGATAAAAAATGAAATATAACAACCGTTTTCCGCTGATGAGGGCAAGGGAAACGGTTATTTTTTTGTGTGCTTTATCTGAGGCAGGGGGCCAAGCGACCGTGAACGGTCAGCGGCGGCCCGCAGGCCGCCGCTCCCTGTATACAGGGGCTTGGCCCCCATGTACACCTCCACATCTCTTTTACTGAAAAAAAGCAGCCACGGCAATGCCGTGGCTGCAAGCTCAGAAGCGATTATTCGCTTTCGTTTTCTTCTTCACTTTCGTCTGTAAGTCTGAGACTGTCCTTATGCTTTTTGTTCATCATAAAGCCGAGCAGACCGCCTAAAGCGATAAGGCTCGTGGGAGCAGCGACTATTTCGGGATTTTCGGCTACGGTCTGAGTTACCTGCTGCAGAAAGCCCTCTCCGTCATCCTCGTCTGCTTCGGCGGTAACAGTGTAGGTTTTCGTGGTGATAATGTTACCGTCAGCATCGGTTTCGTACATACCCTCGAGCAGCTGACCGAGATAGTCTGTGCCGGTAGTAGTCTTTGTGTCGGCTGAGCCTTCCGTTGTGGAGGAGCTGCCGTAGGTGGAGAGAATATCCTCTATATAATTCTGACCGCTGCTTGTGGCGGTGCTTTCTGCGCCGATACCGCTGAATACGCTTTCCACGATTTCAGAGGCCTTCTCATTATCAGAGGGGATGAGGTCGTTCACGAAGCCCTGAACCTGACCTAAAACATCTGAGGGCTGCTCTTCGTCTTCGAGAGCGGGATTTTTCACGATAAGGAATTCGTACAGAGCGATGTCGTGCTTGCTGTCCTGCTTGTAATTTACCTCGAGGAAGATAGTCTCCTCGCTCTTTTCTGTGTCAAGAGATGCGGCAGCCGTAGCACCGGGCTCCATATACTGTCCCTGAAGATATATGGAAATGGGCTCTTTGTTTCCGCCGTTGAGCTGGTCTCCGATAGTGATGGGTGTAAACCAGATTTTCTCACAGGAGGGAGCGACCTCTAATCTGTAGCTGAGTATGTCGCTGAAAAATTCCTGCTCGAGAGCGAAGTAACCGTTTTTACAGGCGAGATTGAAAAGCTTTTCTGTGGAAGCTCTTTCCGAATATGCTACGCCCTTTTCGTTGAGCATGGTTTCGAGAACGAGACGGTGAACCGCATATTTATCCTCTTCATTCTGTGAAGCATAGTAAAGTGCCTCATAGTCGATTTCCACATCATAGGCGGACGAGAGGACGGTGGCGAAATATTTGTAATCCACATATTCTTTGTCTGCTGCGGTTACCTTATTGTATTTGGTGAGGGGGATGTTGTCTCCGTCCTCGGTTATGATTACTACCTTAAGGAAATAGAAAAGCTCTTCTGCAGAGGGGTTATCTGACAGAGGAATGTAAGCGTAGTCGCCGAGGAACTGCTTTACAGCCTGCAGAGCGAGACCTGACATAGAGTCTACGCCTGAGGGAACGCTGACACCTGCGAGAGAGCCTATGATGATGGTGTAGGCTTCGTCGAGGGTGATGCCTGCGGGTAACTCGGTCTGCTTTTCATATATGGTGTAAATAGCGTTGAATTCTATGGAGGCATAAACTATACCTATTTTCATTTTGTTCTCTGCGGTAGCCTCGTCGGGAAGCTCTATTCCGTTTCTCGTAAGTGTGGCACACATAGCGTCGAAATTATCGGTCATACCCGCTGCGGTCACAGTGTAGTAAACTGCTTCCACGAGAGCGGAATAAACACTTTCCACGGATTTACCGTCGAGAGAATAAAGAGAGATATAGCGGTCGCACTCCTTGAGATATTCCTCATATGTATGACTGTAGGGATTGTCCGTAGGGGTGGGGGTAAGCTTGGAGGGAGCTACCTCCATAGCATCTGTTCTTACGAAAAGCTGGTCGAGCCAGGCAAAGTTATAATCGGGATTGGGATTTCGGGTGTTTCCCGGATTGAGTGAAAGACCGTCTTCCAGGGATACAACAACTGCAGATGCACTCATAGGCATAGCCATTATTACAAGCATAAGAACTGCGAGAAAAATTGCCGCTGTTTTTTTCATTATGTTCGCTCCTGTCCGAATAGTATTTATATAAATCCAAATCAGATGATACTAATCCATTATTATACATAATATATCATACAACTTTATACCTTTCTTGTCAACCGAAAGCGGGATTATTAGAAAAAATTTAACATAAGATAACATTTTTTATCACTCTTTTAAGGTAAAAAAATACAGACTATTGAATTTCTGAACATTCTGTGGTATATTTAATTGTAAATTTTTTTCAGGAGGTAAATAAAATGAAAAAAATATTATGTCTCGTTTTGGCTTTTATGCTGCTTTTCTCCTGCGTGGGTACTGCCTTCGCTGCAGAAAACGGAAAGCATCTGCCTCAGATTTATGTTAACGGCATCGGCTCCAGAGCTATTTATGAGGTGGGTGATCCCGATAAAACCTCTCTGTTTTATCCCGTTAACACCGAAGCACTTATGGACGGCTTTGCCAATATTACCGAGTACGCCGAGGAAGCCATAAAGAAAAACAATCCCGACATTCTTACAGATGTGATTTATTCCATTATGTGGGATACTATGGGCAAATCTGCTCTTATGCCTGACGGTAAGACAAATATGTTTGACGTGACATATGATCCCTGTACCGTAGAGCATGTGGGCGACCAGAAATATGTTTTCAGCTACGACAGCCGTCTCGATCCCGTGGATTTGGCTGATGAACTTTATGCTTTTATAACGGAGGTAAAGAGAATAACAGGCTCCGAACGCTATGAGCTCGTTTCCTCCAGCCACGGTGCATCCATCGCTGCTGCTTTTATGCAAAAGTACAGAGACGAATGGGATAATATTGACTCTGTTCTTTACTGTGTTCCCTCTCTTCCCGGTATCGATTTCGTCGGTGAGCTTTTCAGCGGTACCTTTAATTTCGATCCCGATGTTCTTACGGGCTTCGTAGACGATATGTTAGGAAATGAGGATGTAAACCTTATTCTTTCCGTTCTTAATAAAACGGGTGCGCTGGATAAGCTTCTCGAATACGGACTCGAGCCCGTGGCTCAGGTAGCTCTTCTCAGAGCGGTAAATAAAATAATTCACGATATTTTCGGTACCTTCCCCTCTATGTGGACCTATGTGCAGGATGAGTATTTCTATAAAGCACTGGAGTGGATTTACGGTGAAGATTATGCTTCTCCGGACCACAGTCATGCCGAGCTTATCAGAAAAATCACCTACTACCATGAGGAAGTAATGGTCAAGGCTCCCGAGACCATGCTCGAGGCACAGAAAAGCGGTATTCATATGAGTATTATCGCCAAATACGGCTTCGCTGCCAAGCCTCTCAGCGCATCGGGAAATGTTCTCAGCGATAATCTTATGGATCTGGAGGATGTCACCTACGGTGCTACCTGCTCTATGCGTGACGAAACTCTGCCCGCAGACTACACCCAGAAGCTTTATCCTGAATATAATATGATTTCTGCTGACAGATGTGTGGATGCTTCTACCTCTCTTCTTCCCTTTAACACATGGATAATAAAGGGCTTTTATCACGAGGAAAACAATTCTGCATACTGGCAGATGGTAAACGATATCGTTTATAATAATCTGGACATAAACAGTGATGCGAGATATCCGCAGTTTATGCAGAAATCTGCTACCGATGCTGAGGCATTGGTTCCGTTTACGGAAGCGGAGGAAAAGAAGGAAACCACTCTTATTCAGGATTTCATCAGACTTCTTACCCGCTTTATTGAAATCGTCACCGAAAAGCTCAAGGAGTTTTTCGCACAGTAAAAAACAAATCTGTCACTGAGGAATCTTCGGTGGCAGATTTTTTAATACGTCTCTGTATGGGAATATTGCATTTATAGAATTAAAAAGCGACAGTTTATTGCAGTGCGGAAAAATATTCATTTTATCTGTAACGTTTCGGTTTTAACGGTGTCTAATATGTGACGGAAGAAAAGTTATAACTGATTTTCGTGTAAGGATAGGAACACTTTTAGCAGGGGCAGGTGACAGGATGCAGAAGAAAAAAGAAATAATCTCAGAAAGGGTGCTTTCTGCGGAATATGAGGCCGTGTACCGTTATGTGCTCTGCCTGTGCCGTGACGAAACGGCGGCAAAGGACATTACACAGGAGGCATTTCTTAAGGCGATGAAGGGCAGAGAAAGCTTTGCAGGAGAGAGCAGCCTGTACACCTGGCTATGCGCCATAGCCAAAAGAGTGTGGCTTACCTCTCTTAAAAGGCAGGGCAGAGAAAGTCCCGCAGAAATTATCGGAGATGTTTTGCCGTCAGAGGAGGCGTCTCCCGAGGATCTGGCGGCGGAAAAGGATACGGCTATGTACATACACCGTCTGGTTCATCAGCTGGAGGAGCCTTATAAGGAGGTTTTTTCGCTGCGTGTTTTCGGCGAACTGTCCTTTTCCGAAATAGCGGACCTTTTCTCTAAAACCGATTCCTGGGCAAGAGTTACCTATCACCGTGCAAAAAAGACAATAACAGAAAAAATGAGAAAGGACGGATATTATGAATAAAGAGATAAACAGATTAGACTGTGCCGTGGTAGAGGATTTACTGCCTCTTTATCACGACGGAGTGGTAAATGTGATTACGGCTGAGGCCGTGGAGGAGCATCTCAAAGAGTGTGAGCTATGCAAAAAGGAATATGAAAGCATTTCTGCCTCTCTTGTCGGAAAAACAGAAAAATCCACCGGTGATGCCTTCACACTGATGATAAAGAAAAAAAGACTTAAACAGATTATAATAACGGTTTTCGCCTGTGTGCTTTCCTGTGCGATTTTATCGGGAGTGTACCATTTTCTGACGGAAGTGAATGTCGTTGAGATAAAAGATGTACAGGTAAAAAGCGTTTACAGATATAATGATGCAGATGGCGAAGAAAGATTTTATGTGAATTACAGCAGTGAGATCTCGCAAAGCCTTTCGGTCGAGCGAAAGCAGGAGGGCGGAAAAAAGGTCTGCGAAGCTATTCTTAAGGGTACGGTACTGCACAAGGAAGGATACGGCTCTATGGAAAACACTCTGCTTCTTCGTGCTGAAAAGGATACCGACGAGCTTGTTTTTGCCGGACAGACCGTATGGACGGAGCAGGCGAATGGCGACGATGAAGTGCCTGCCTATGTTTACGTCTATGATTTTTGTGAAAACCACAGTAATAACGACGAGTTCGGTGATTCGGATAGCTGCTCCTGGGCGTGGAGTAAAAATACATTTACCATTGAGCATGCGAAATACGGCAGACTGACATGGAACCGGGAAGGCAAGCTTATCGACGGCTCACCCGAAGCAGAAAAGGAAATTTTAGACTTATATAAATAAAAAATAAAGGGTGACACCTCTTCGGAAGTGTCACCTTAGCGTTTATTAAAGAAGCTCTGCACCGTGCTCTTTGCAGTACTTTACTGTTTCCTCATCCCAATAGGAGGACTGCACCTCGCCGATGTGAGCCTTGCGAAGGAAGAACAGGCACATTCTCGACTGACCGATACCGCCGCCGATGGTGTAGGGAAGCTCACCGTTTAAGAGAGCCTTATGGAAGGGAAGCTCCTTTCTGTCCTCGCAGCCGCTTTCCTTAAGCTGGCGGTTAAGAGCGTCCTCGTCCACACGGATGCCCATGGAGGAAAGCTCGAGAGCGATGTCGAGCAGGGGATAGTAAACGATGATGTCACCGTTCAGTGTCCAGTCATCATAGTCGGGTGCTCTGCCGTCGTGGGGCTTTCCGTCGCTGAGCTTGTCACCGATGCCGATGATGAAAACCGCACCGTGCTCTTTGGCTATGGCGTATTCTCTTTCCTTTCGGGAAAGGTCGGGATATTTTTCCTCCAGCTCACCCGAGGTGATGAAGGTTATCCTTTCGGGGAGAAGATTTCCGATGAAGTTATATTCCTTCGTTATATAATACTCGGTGTGTCTGAGAGCCGCATAGATGAGCTTTACGGTCTTTTTCAGTGTTTCGAGGGTTCGCTCTTCCTTGGAGATAATCTTTTCCCAGTCCCACTGGTCCACGAAAATGGAGTGGATGTTATCTGTGTCCTCGTCACGGCGGATAGCGTTCATATCCGTGTAGAGTCCTTCGCCCTTTCCGAAGCCGTACATTTTCAGTGCGAAGCGCTTCCATTTGGCCAGAGAATGAACGATTTCGAAATTTTTACCGCTGAAAACATCGAAGCTGACAGGCCTTTCGGTGCCGTTCAGATTATCGTTCATACCGCTGTCCGCATCCACGAAAAGAGGAGCGGAAACACGGGTAAGATTTAATTCGATGGCAAGGTCTCTTTCGAAGAAGTCCTTTACCTTTTTGATAGCGATTTCGGTTTCTCTCAGATTAAGGTGAGAAACATAGTTTTCGGGAATACAGTGAGGCATAAAACCACCCTTTCGTCTGTACCGCACTCTGCGGTGCTGATATAAGTGACATTATAACAAATTTCAATGCGGAATGTCAATATACAGGTGCAATTAAAAGCTGAATGAAAGTCTTCGTCAAATTACACAAAAAAATAAAGCGATGTTCTCACAATTTGACCAAAGAGTAGAAACAATATTTTTTTGAAAAAAACTATTGATTTTTTGTTTTTTGTGGTGTATTATAAGCACGTACTTGAGAGACAGGTACGACGAACGGAACGAGAGTTCCCGATTAAATGCTTACTCCACTATAATGTTTTCTTCATATTTTCTCCTTTTAAAAGCACTCGGTTTCTCCCCGGGTGTTTTTAATTTTTAATAAAAAAACCGTATTTTTACCTTGACTTCACCACTTTATTGTGGTAAAATGCTAACACGCTAAAACAAAGAGGTGTAAAATACTATGTATAAAAGGAATATACAGGCAGTCGAAAGACTGTATAATGCCATACTTACTCTGAAAAGCAGCGAGGAATGCGCGCTCTTTTTTGAGGATATATGCACCATTCAGGAGCTGGAAACCTTCGCACAGAGACTCGAGGTAGCAGAAAATCTTTCCAAGGGGAAAAGCTATCAGGAGGTAAACAAAATCACGGGGGCTTCCACGGCTACCATCAGCCGTGTAGGTAAATGCATAAATTACGGTGCAGGCGGATATAAAATGGTAATAGACAGACTGGGTGAGGTTGAATAATGGTTAACAGTTCTATTCTTAAAAGCGAAGAGAAGGTCTCCTTTGCTCTTCGTTCACTTTACAGCCGTTTCGGCTACGGAAGATACAAAATGAATAAATTTGAGGAATATGACCTTTATGTAAGAAATAAGGATTTCCTCATCTCTGACGGTGTTATCACCTTTACGGATACAAACGGTAAGCTTCTGGCTCTCAAGCCCGACGTAACTCTTTCCATAATAAAGAACACAAAGGACATAAAGGGCTTCGTGCAGAAGCTCTACTATGACGAGCACGTTTACCGCATATCAAAGGATTCACACACCTTCAGAGAGATAGCCCAGACAGGTCTCGAGTGCATAGGTGACATCGGCCTTACGGATATATGTGAGGTGGTCTATCTTTCTCTTCTCAGCCTGCAGAGCATCAGCGAAAGCTTTATTCTCGATCTTTCCCATGCAGGACTTATGACGGCTCTTTTTGACTGTATCGGTCTGGAAAAGGAGGAGAAAAGAAAAGTTATTTCTCTTATTAATGAAAAGAACTACGACGGCGTAAAGCCCTTCGGCGAGAAAGCAGCTGCTTTAGCCAAGGCGCTTATGACCTCACGCAGAGACACAGATATAATAAGAAAGGCCGCAGAGCCCTACTGCGATAATGAGCAGGTAAGGAAAAATCTGGCTGAGCTGGAGGAGATTTACTCCTGCCTCTGTGCTCTCGGAATGAAGGATAAAATCAATATCGACTTTTCCATAGTAAGTGATGTCAGCTACTACAGCGGCACGCTTTTCAAAGGCTATGTAGAGGGTATTCCCGCCAGTGTGCTTTCGGGCGGTCAGTATGACGGTCTGATGAAAAAAATGGGTAAAGGCTCAGGTGCCGTAGGCTTCGCAGTTTATCTCGATATGCTCGAGCGCTTCGGCAGTGAAGAAAGCGACTATGACTACGATACGGTGGTTCTGGTCGGTGAAAAGGCTTCTCCCGTAGGAGTGATAAAGACCGTGAATGAGCTTTCCGCTGAGGGCGAAAAGGTTATCGCACTGAAAAGTGTTTCGGACACGGTGAGATATAAAAGGCTGGTTAAAATAGGGGAGGGTGAAGAAAATGATTAATGTGGCTCTTCCGAAAGGCAGACTCGGCGAAAAGGTATATGCCATGTTCGAGCAGTCAGGCTATGAGTGTCCCTCCATAAAGGAAAAGGGCAGAAAGCTTATTTTCGAAAACGAGGAAAAGGGCGTACGCTATTTCTGGGTAAAGCCCTCCGACGTAGCTATTTATGTGGAAAGAGGTGCCGCCGACATCGGTGTGGCGGGCAAGGATATTCTTTTGGAATATGAGCCCGAGGTCTATGAGCTTTTAGATCTGGACATCGGAAAGTGTGTAATGGCAGTAGCGGCGAAAAAGGATTTCCGTGACAATACGGAGCAGACGCTCAGAGTAGCTACCAAATTTTCGAATATCGCCCGTAAATATTACGGTGAAAAATGCCGTGATATCGACATTATCCATCTTAACGGCTCCATCGAAATAGCACCTATTTTAGGTCTTTCCGATGTTATAGTGGATATCGTAGAAACGGGAAAAACGCTTTATGAAAATAATCTTGCCCCGTTCGAAACCGTGGTACCCATCAGCGCAAGGCTTATTTCGAACAAGGCATCATACAAATTCAAGCAGGAGGAAATCGAAAAAATCCGTCTTTCTCTTGCGGAAATTGTGAGGAATTCAGATGATTAAGATTTTAGAATACAAAGGCATAAATAAGGACGAGATTTTTTCCCGTATGGCTGAAACGCCCGATGTTTCCGGCATCGTTTCGGGAATAATAGAAAAGGTAAGGAACGAAGGCGACAGAGCAGTATATGAATATACGGCTAAGTTCGATAAGGCGGAGCTTACCTCTCTCGAGGTAACGGCAGAGGAAATCAAGGAGGCAGTGGCATCGGTAGAGCCCGAATTTCTCAGAATACTCAGAGCCGCCGCCGAAAACATCAGAAGATTTCACTCAAGGCAGGTCAGAAACTCCTTCGTTATCAGCGAGGACAAGGGCATAGTCACCGGTCAGAAAATCACACCCGTGGAAAGAGCAGGTCTTTATGTGCCCGGCGGTACGGCGGCCTATCCGTCCACGGTGCTTATGGACTCTATCCCTGCTAAGATAGCGGGAGTAAAGGAAATGTGTATCGTTACTCCTCCTGACAGTGAGGGTAAAATCAATCCCGTTATTCTGGCTGCTGCCTCCATAGCGGGCGTAGACCGTATCTTCAAGGTGGGCGGCGCTCAGGCTATCGCCGCATTGGCCTACGGTACGGAAAGCATCCCCAAGGTGGATAAAATAGTAGGACCGGGTAATGCCTTCGTGGCAGAGGCCAAAAAGCAGGTTTACGGTCTCGTTTCCATCGATATGATAGCCGGCCCCAGTGAAATTCTCGTTTTGGCAGACGGCAAAAGTAATCCTGCCTATGTGGCTGCTGACCTTCTCTCACAGGCTGAGCACGACAAAAATGCCAGTGCAGTTCTCGTCACGGAATCACTCGAGCTTGCTGAGAAGGTAAGTGAAGAGCTGGAAAAGCAGATTCCTATGCTGGAAAGAGCGGAAATTGCCCGTACCTCCATCGATAATAACGGAAAAATCATAGTGGCTGAAACTCTGGCGCAGGGCATCGAAATCGCTAATGAGCTCGCTCCCGAGCATCTGGAGCTCTGTGTGGATAATCCCTTTGACCTGCTGGACAGCGTAAAGAATGCGGGAAGCATCTTTATGGGCAGATATTGCCCTGAGGCACTCGGTGATTACTATGCAGGACCTAACCACACTCTGCCCACAGGCGGCACTGCCAGATTTTCCAGTCCTCTTTCCGTGGACGATTTCGTGAAAAAGACGCAGTTCACCTATTATACTAAGGAGGCTCTCTTCGCCGTGGCAAAGGATGTAGGCTTTTTCGCAGAAAAAGAGGGGCTTACCGCCCACGCAAAAAGTGCAGTAATAAGATTGGATGAGATAAATGAGTAAGTTTCTTAATGAAAAATTTTCGTCTCTGGAAAGGTATGTTCCGGGTGAGCAGCCACAGGACAAAAAATACATAAAGCTTAATACTAACGAGTCACCCTTCCCGCCCTCTCCGAAGGTGATAGAGGGACTTGATAAGCAGGAAAAGGAAAAGCTCTGCCTACTGCGATCCCGAATGTAAGGCACTGAAAAAGGCTCTGGCTGACCTTTACGGTGTAAAGAGTGAAAATGTTTTCCTTTCAAACGGCTCGGATGATATACTTAATTTCGCCTTTATGGTGTGGGGAAAAAACGGTGCGATTTTTCCTGACATAACCTACGGCTTTTACACTGTATTCTGTGACCTTCACGGGGTGAAATACACACAGTATCCATTAAAGGATGACTTTTCCATCGATGCAGAGGACTACATCGGTAAAAAGGAGTTCGCAGTTATAGCTAACCCCAATGCTCCCACGGGTATGACCATGGAAATGAGTGACATTGAAAAAATTATTGCCTCAAATCCTGAAAGAGTGGTGCTTATAGACGAGGCCTACGTGGATTTCGGAGGCGAGAGCGCACTGCCTCTGACAGAAAAATACGATAATGTTTTGGTGTGTCAGACCTTCTCCAAGGCCCGCTCTCTGGCAGGTGCCAGACTCGGCTTTGCCATCGGAAGCAAGGCACTCATAGAGGATCTCGACCTTATCAAATACTCCACTAACCCCTATAATGTCAACCGTCTGACACAGAAGGCGGGAGAATATGCCGTGGAGGAAAACGAATATTACGTAAATAACTGCAGGAAGATAATGGAAAACAGAGAGTACACGGTAGGGGAGCTTAAAAGGCTCGGCTTTACTGTGACGGACTCAAAGGCTAATTTTATCTTCGTAAAAAGCGACAGAATAGGCGGCGAAGAGCTTTATAAGGCTCTGAAGGACAGAGGCGTTCTCGTCCGCCATTTTACCAAGGAAAGAATAAAGGACTATAACCGTGTGACCATAGGCTCGAGAGAGCAGATGGAAAAATTCATCAGCTGCGTCACGGATATACTGAAAGGAGAATAATGATGAGACAGGCTACAATAAACAGAGAAACCGCAGAAACAAAAATCAGCCTTACTCTCTGTCTTGACGGCGAGGGTAAAAGTGAAATCAGAACAGGCTGCGGATTTTTGGACCATATGCTTACTCTTTTTGCAGGACACGGTGATTTCACTCTGGAAATCGACTGCGAGGGCGACACCGAGGTAGATTATCACCATACTGTCGAGGACATCGGCATCGTTTTAGGCAAAGCCTTCAGAGAGGCTCTCGGTGATATGAAGGGCATCACACGCTACGGAAGTATAATACTGCCTATGGATGAAAGCCTTATTCTGGCAGCTGCTGACATTTCGGGCAGAGGACACCTTTCTTATTCTCTGGACATCCCTACGGAAAAGGTGGGCGATTTCGACACTGAGCTGGTAAAGGAGTTTTTCCTCGCCTTCGTCAGAAATGCAGACATCACTCTCCACATTAAAAAGCTCGACGGTGAAAATTCTCACCATATTATCGAGGGTGCCTTCAAGGCTTTTGCACGCACGATGAAGCAGGCAGTGAAAACCGACGAAAAGAACAGGGATAAAATTCCTTCCACAAAGGGAGTGCTTTAATGATAGCAATAATTGACTACGGTGTAGGTAATCTTTTCTCGCTCAGATCTTCTTTCTGTGCTATAGGTCAGCAGGTAAAGGTTACCGACGACGCCGAAGGAATAAGAAAAGCCGATAAAATCATCCTGCCGGGTGTCGGTGCCTTTGAGGATGCGGTGAAAAAGCTTAAAAAAACAGGTCTTGACACCGTGCTGAAGGAAGAAGCGGAAAAGGGCAAGCCGGTTATGGGCATATGTCTCGGTATGCAGATGCTTTTCGAAAGAAGCTTCGAGTACGGCTGCCACGAGGGCTTGGGGCTTATCAAGGGTGATATTGTACCCTTTGAGGGCAAAATAGACGCCTCTCTGAAAATTCCTCATATCGGCTGGAACGCTTTGGAAATAAAAGAGGATTTACCTGTTTTCAGATACATAAAGAACGGTGACCACGTTTATTTCGTTCATTCCTATTTCGCTGCCGTTACCGACGAAACCGTAGCGAAATGCGAATACGGTACAGTTTTTACCGCTGCCGTAGGAAAGGATAATATTTACGGCTGCCAGTTCCATCCCGAAAAAAGCGGACAGGTGGGACTCAATATACTTAAAGGATTCTGCGAACTCGGAGGTTAAGAAATGCTTATTTTACCCGCTATTGACCTTTATGACAAAAAGGCCGTAAGGCTTTATAAGGGCGACTATGAACAGATGACCGTTTACAGTAATAATCCTCTGGAAATAGCACGTGATTTCGAAAAAAAAGGTGCCACCTTCGTTCATCTGGTGGATCTGGAGGGTGCGAAAAACGGAACCACCCCGAATATTGACATAGTAAGAAAAATTGCCGATTATACCTCTCTCGACATCGAAATCGGCGGAGGTATAAGAGACGAGGAAACCATAAAGAAATATCTTGATTTAGGCGTTACGAGAGTTATTTTAGGTACCGCTGCAGTGACGGACAGTGAGTTTTTAGAGAGAGTTACGGCTAAGTATAAAAGCTCTGTAGCCGTCGGTGTGGACCTGAAGGACGGCTATGTGGCCATCAGGGGCTGGACGGAAAAATCGCAGAAAACCGCCGATGAGTTTTTCTCTTATCTTTCCTCTATCGGCGTAAAGACCGTTATATGCACCGACATTTCAAAGGACGGTGCCATGGAGGGCACAAACCGTGCTCTTTACAGGGAGCTTTCCGAAAGGTACAGTATGGATATCGTGGCCTCGGGCGGTGTTTCCTCGCTGGAGGATATAGCGGCGCTCAGAGAAATGAACCTCTACGGTGCTATTTTAGGCAAGGCATACTATGTAGGTGCCGTAGACCTGCAGAAAGCTATCGAGGTGGCGAAATGATAACAAAAAGAATCATACCCTGTCTCGATGTGAAAAACGGCAGAGTGGTAAAGGGTACTAATTTTAAAAATCTGAACGATGTTTCCTCACCGGTGGAGCTGGCCAAATATTACAGTGAATGCGGTGCGGACGAGCTCGTTTTTTATGATATTACCGCCTCTTATGAGGGCAGGCAGCTTTTTACGGATATTCTGAAGGAGGTTGCCTCTCAGATTTTTATTCCTCTGACCGTGGGCGGCGGAATAAATACCGTGGAGGATTTCGACAGGGTGCTTAAGTGCGGTGCCGACAAGGTAAGCGTCAACTCGGGAGCCGTTAAAAATCCTGAGCTTATCTCTCAGGCTGCCCGACTCTACGGCAACCAGTGTGTGGTGCTTTCCGCTGACATAAAAAGAGTGGACGGTCAGTTCCGCATCTTCGCCAAGGGCGGCAGAGAGGACACCGGTATAGAGGCCATCGGCTGGATAAAAAGATGCGTGGAAATGGGCGCAGGTGAAGTGGTGGTAAACTCCATAGATACCGACGGTGTGAAAAAGGGCTTCGACATAGAAATGCTGAAGGCAGTCAGAGAAGCGGTCAATGTACCCGTTATCGCCTCGGGCGGAGCCGGCTCAGCAGAGGACTTCGTAACCCTCTTTAAGGAAATTCCCGACATTGATGCCGGTCTGGCCGCATCTATCTTCCATTTTTCCGAGGTTCTTATTCCCGACCTTAAGGTGCTGATGAAAGAAAATAATATTAATGTGAGGTAAGCTATGATTGATTTTGATATAAACAAGCTGAAATTCGATGAAAAGGGACTTATCCCTGCCGTGGTGGTGGACAGCATTACGAAAAAGGTCCTTACCGTGGCTTATATGAACAGAGAAAGCCTTCAGATTTCCCTCGAAAAGGGGCTGACCTGCTTTTTCTCACGCTCCCGTCAGGAGCTTTGGTTAAAGGGTGAAACCAGCGGAAATTATCAGCACATAGTGTCCGTCACGGCTGACTGCGACTATGATGCACTGACCGTGGTGGTGGAAAAGGACGGTCCCGCCTGTCACAAGGGCACCGATTCCTGCTTCACAAATGAGGTTTACAGAAGCGAGAAGCTGCAGGAGTTTTCTCTGCAGGGGCTTTACGACCTGCTTAAGGACAGAAAGGAAACACTTCCCGAGGGTTCATATACCACCTATCTTTTTCAGAAGGGTATCGATAAAATCCTCAAAAAGGTGGGCGAGGAATGTACCGAGGTTATCATCGCTGCCAAGGCTGACGATAAGGCGGAGACGGTATATGAAATCGCTGACCTTGCCTATCATGTGATGGTGCTTATGAACGAAATGGGCATCACCGTGGAGGACATACACCGAGAGCTGGCCTCCCGCCATATTATCGACCATAAGGTGAAGCAGGAAAAAATGACATAAAGGCTTAATTTTATTGACAATATTATTTTTTCTGTGATATAATTATTTAATAATTTTTCGAAAAAACTCAGGAGTTATGAAAATGAAACTGACAGGCTCACAAATAGTAATAGAAACCCTTATCGAGCAGGGTGTAACCGATGTTTTCGGTTATCCCGGCGGTCAGGTTCTGAACATATATGATGCTCTTTATCAGGCGGGAGACAGGATAAACCATATCCTCACCGCTCACGAGCAGGGGGCGGCACATGCGGCCGACGGATATTCCCGTGCCACGGGTAAGGTCGGTGTGGTTATAGCCACCTCGGGCCCCGGTGCCACAAATCTCGTTACGGGCATCGCTACGGCTATGCTTGACTCGGTTCCCATGGTAGCCATTACGGGCAACGTGCCTACCTCGCTTATCGGCAGAGACAGCTTTCAGGAAATCGACATCACAGGCGTAACTCTTCCCATAACCAAGCATAATTATTTCGTCAGCGACGTAAACGAGCTGGCAGATATTATCCGTGAGGCCTTTAAAATAGCCAAATCCGGCAGACCGGGCCCTGTTTTAGTGGATATTCCGAAGGATATACAGTTAGCCTTGGCCGACTACGAAAGAGAGGATGTCGTGTCTCCCTTCGAAATCAAAAAGGCTAAGGACAAATACATAGAAAAGGCAGCAGAGCTTATCGCCGAAAGTGAGAGACCGTACATATATATCGGCGGCGGTGCTATGGGGCAGAATATGTCAGAGGAGATTTTAGCCTTCGCCGAAAAAACCGATGCATACATCGGCTCCACCTTTATGGGGCTTTCTCTCATTCCCTCCTCTCACGAAAGATTTTTAGGAATGCAGGGCATGCACGGCCATTATGCATCCTCTATGGCTCAGAAGGAGGCAGACCTGATTATCGGTATCGGTGTCCGCTTCAGCGACAGAGCCACGGGCAACACACAGAAGTTTGCTAAAAACACTAAAATTATTCACATAGAGGCTGACAGGTCCGAAATCAATAAAAACGTTATCGCAGATGTGGGTGTTCCGGGCGATATAAAGGACAGCCTTAAGAGACTTACCGTGCTCTGCGAAAAGAAATGTCTTCCCTTATGGAAGGAAAAGATAGATGCACTGAAAAAGCAGGAAAAAATCAATGAGGAGACCGTAGCTGCCGCATCTGAGGCACCGCTGACTCCCAAGATGGTTTTCGACGCCATAAATAAGCACAAGGCAGATACGACGGTTATCGCCACAGACGTAGGTCAGCATCAGATGTGGACTGCACAGTATGCGGATTTCGAAAGCAACCGCACCTTCGTTTCCAGCGGCGGTCTGGGCACTATGGGCTACGGACTCGGAGCGGCTATCGGTGCTGCCGTGGCTAAGAAAGAGGCTACCGTGCTTATTACCGGTGACGGCTCCTTCGGTATGAATCTTAATGAGCTGGCTACCGCAGTTACCTATGACCTTCCCGTAATAGTGGTTCTTATGAATAACGGTGTGCTGGGTATGGTCCGTCAGTGGCAGACACTCTTTTACGGAAAAAGATACTCTCACACTCTTTTGGGCAGAAAGACGGATTTCGTCAGACTGGCAGAGGCCTTCGGTGCCACAGGCAAAAGAGCAGAGACTGCCGTGGAGTTCGAAAAGCATTTCGCTGAGGCTATGAAAAAGGGCGGAGTCACTCTTATCGACACGAAAATAGATATGGATGAGTTTGTTCTTCCGATGCTTCCCCCCGGAGGCTCGATAGATGATATTATTGTCAGCGTGGAGGAAAAAAGATGAACAAGTATGTTATAGCGGTTCTCGTAGAAAACAAGCCCGGTGTTCTTACCCGTGTTTCGTCGATGTTTACCCGCAGAGGCTTTAATATCGATGCTCTTACCGTAGGTGAAATAGAGGACAGCAGCTATTCCCGTATAACCATCACCATTACCGGTGACGAAAATACCCGTGACCAGTTCGTAAGCCAGATGCGTAAGCTCTTTAACGTAAAAAAGGTACAGGTTCTCGAGGCGGGAAACACCATTAGCCGTGAGCTTCTTCTTATCAAGGTAAGGAATTCACCTGAAATCAGACCTGAAATTATGGCGGCGGCTGAGGTTTACCGAGGAAAAATCATCGACTATGCGGCTGATGTTATGAGCGTGGAGATTACGGGCGAGCCTGTAAAAATCGACTCATTTATCGAACTTATGAAGCCGATGGGCATTTTAGAAATGTGCCGTACGGGTATAGTTGCCATCGAAAGAGGCAAGGGTACTCTTCTTACAGTGGAATAAATTTTAATTCAAATAAATTCAAAAGGAAAACAAAGGAGTTTTTAATTATGCAGAATATTTATTATCAGCAGGATTGTAATCTTGCAAAGCTCAGCGGCAAAACCGTCGCTATCATCGGCTACGGCTCACAGGGCCACGCACACGCACTCAACCTTAAAGAAAGCGGAGTGGATGTTATCGTAGGTCTTTATGAGGGCAGCAAAAGCTGGGCAAAGGCTGAAAAGCAGGGGCTTAAGGTTATGACCTCTGCAGAGGCTGCTAAGAATGCAGATATGATTATGATTCTCATTAACGACGAAAAGCAGGCCAAGCTTTACAAGGAAAGCATCGAGCCCCACCTCACCGAGGGTAAAACTCTCGCATTTGCTCACGGCTTCAATATCCATTTCGGCTGCATCAAGCCCCCGAAGGATGTAAACGTAGTTATGATCGCTCCCAAGGGCCCCGGCCACACGGTAAGAAGCGAATATCAGGCAGGCAAGGGCGTTCCCTGTCTCGTAGCAGTAGAGCAGGACGCTACAGGCGATGCTCTCGAAATCGCACTCGCTTATGCACTCGGCATCGGCGGCGCCAGAGCAGGTGTGCTCGAAACCACCTTCAGAACAGAAACTGAAACCGACCTTTTCGGTGAGCAGGCAGTTCTTTGCGGCGGTGTTTGCGCTCTTATGCAGGCAGGCTTCGAAACTCTCGTAGAGGCAGGCTATGACGAAAGAAACGCATACTTTGAGTGTATCCACGAAATGAAGCTTATCGTTGACCTTATTTATCAGAGCGGCTTCGAGGGTATGAGATATTCTATCTCAAACACTGCTGAATACGGCGACTACATCACCGGTCCCAAAATTATTACAGAGGAAACCAAAAAGGCTATGAAGAAGGTTCTTTCCGACATTCAGGACGGTACCTTCGCTAAGGACTTCCTCCTCGATATGTCCGATGCAGGCTCTCAGGTACACTTCGGTGCTATGAGAAAAATAGCTGCAGAGCATCCCTCCGAGGTAGTAGGCAAGGAAATCCGTAAGCTTTATTCCTGGAGCGACGAAGACAAATTAATTAATAACTGATTATAAAAAACTAAAAGGGCTATGCAGATGTGCAGAGCCCTTTTTCAGAAAGGACTGTTATTATGATTAAAGATACGATAGTAGACGGCTTTCAGAATGCGCCTCACCGTTCTCTTTATCACGCTCTCGGTATGACAAGGGAGGAAATGGACAGACCGCTTATCGGTATCGTCTCCTCCTTTAATGAAATCGTACCCGGCCACATACATTTAGATAAAATCGCTCAGGCCGTAAAGCTCGGTGTGGCTATGGCGGGCGGTACACCCATCGTTTTCCCTGCCATCACTGTATGTGACGGCATCGCTATGGGACACAAGGGTATGAAATACTCTCTGGTCACCCGTGACCTTATCGCTGACTCCACCGAGGCAATGGTTCTCGCTCACGGCTTTGACGGTCTGGTTATGATACCTAACTGTGATAAAAATGTACCGGGGCTTCTTATGGCTGCGGCACGACTGAATATTCCTACCATTTTCGTTTCCGGCGGTCCTATGCTCGCAGGCAGAATGCACGGCAAAAAGACGAGTCTTTCGAGTATGTTTGAGGCCGTAGGCGCCTATACTGCAGGCAAAATAGACGAAAGCGAGCTCACCGAATGGGAGGAGAACACCTGTCCCACCTGCGGCTCTTGTTCAGGTATGTACACGGCAAACTCCATGAACTGTCTGACAGAGGTGCTCGGTATGGGACTGAGAGGAAACGGTACTATTCCTGCCGTTTATTCTCAGAGAACGGAGCTGGCAAAGCATGCAGGTATGCAGATTATGGAGCTCGTCAGACGTGACATAAAGCCCCGTGACATTATGACTCCCGCTGCCGTTAAAAATGCTCTTATCGCAGATATGGCTATCGGCTGCAGCACAAACAGTATGCTTCATCTGCCTGCAATCGCAAATGAGCTGGGCATAGAATTCAATCTTGACATGGCTAATGAGGTCAGCGAAAGAACTCCCAATCTCTGCCATCTCGCACCCGCAGGCAATACCTATATGGAGGACCTCAATGCGGCAGGAGGTGTTTATGCGGTTCTGAAGGAGCTGGAAAAATTAAATCTTATCGACACCTCTGTAATGACCTGTACGGGTAAAACTCTTAAGGAAAATCTCGAGGGTGTCGTAAACAGAGACGAGACCGTAGTCCGCACCGCAGAAACCGCCTTCTCTAAGACAGGCGGCATCGCAGTGCTCAGAGGCAATCTTGCCCCCGACGGCTGCGTGGTGAAAAGAAGTGCCGTGGCTCCCGAAATGCTCGTGCATAAGGGCCCTGCCAAGGTCTTCGACAGTGAAGAGGAGTGCATCGCCGCTATTTATGCAGGCAAGATAGTCAGCGGTGATGTGGTGGTTATCCGTTATGAGGGACCTGCCGGCGGCCCCGGTATGAGAGAGATGCTTTCTCCCACCTCCGCCATCGCAGGTATGGGACTCGATAAGGAGGTAGCTCTTATCACCGACGGCAGATTTTCCGGTGCTACACGTGGCGCCTCCATCGGTCACGTTTCTCCCGAGGCAGTAAGAGGCGGTCTTATCGCCTATGTGCAGGACGGAGATATTATTTCCATAAATATTCCCGAATACAGAATCGAGCTTCTCGTTTCCGACGAGGAAATCGAAAAAAGAAAAGAAACCACTGTTATAAAAGAGAAAACCGAAATAAAGGGTTATCTCAGACGCTACGCTAAAATGGCCAAATCGGCCGATAAGGGCGCAATAATCAACGAATTTTAAAAGAGGGTTTATATGAATACTAAGTTAAACTCTATGGCTTTAAGGCTTTCCTCACTTACGGTTTTCAGAGGTATTCTCGCCACGAAGGAAATGTCAGCTTTTCTCGACTTCCTTTCCTGTGAGGGTGATCTGAGGACAAGACTGAGACTCTACGGAGAGTTTGTTTACTCTCTCGGAGCATACGGAAACTCTTTTTCTGACTTTCTGAAAAATGCGGTATGTGAGGATGAAAACATCTGGATCGTCTCCAAAGCCAAAAAGAAAGAGCTTTCCCCCTCCGTGGAGAAAAATCTCACCGAGGAGCTTTCTCTCTTCACTCTTTTAAGTGAGCTTACGCCTGAGATGCTTTTCGAGGGTGAGAAATATGAGGGATATATACCTCTTTTCGAAAATGAAAGGACGGATTTTATCTCCCTTTATAAGGAAAGAGCAGAAAATGTGGACACTCTCGGCTACGGCATTTTCGCCTCAAGGGCTATGTTCAAGGTCGAGGATGGGCAGATAGTTCCCGTGGACTCTGCCGATGAAATCTCTCTTGATTCCTTCGTAGGCTACGAAAAGGAAAGAGAGACCGTCGAGGAAAACACCGTGGCGCTTTTAGAGGGCAGGGATGCGGTAAACGTACTGCTCTGCGGCGATGCGGGCACGGGCAAATCCTCTACGGTAAAGGCTCTCGTAAACCACTATTTTTCCTACGGTCTGAGGCTTATAGAGCTGAGAAAGGACCAGCTTTTCTCCCTTTCTTACATAATGGGAAAAATAGCCGACAACCCGCTGAAATTCATCATCTTTATCGATGACCTTTCCTTTAACAAAAACGACGACTGCTTCTCTATGCTGAAGGCGGCTCTCGAGGGCTCAGCCTCAGCCAAGGCTAAAAATGCACTCATTTATGCCACCAGCAACCGCAGACACATCGTAAAGGAAAGCTTTTCCGACAGAGGAGGAGACGACATCCACCGTAACGACACGGTACAGGAGCTTCTTTCTCTTTCCGACCGCTTCGGTCTTACGGTATATTTTCAGAAACCGAATAAGATACTTTATCTCGACATCGTTCACGCTCTGGCACAGAGAAAGGGAATAAGAATGGACGAAAAGGAGCTGGACATCAAGGCAGAGGCCTTTGCTCTGGCAAAGGGCAGCCGTTCACCGAGAGTAGCAGAGCAGTTTATAAAAAATTTAAGATAAAAGGAGATATAATTATGATTAAGAAAATTTCTACAGACAAAGCCCCCGCCGCTATCGGCCCCTATTCACAGGCTATTCTCTGCGGCAATATGCTTTACACCTCCGGTCAGCTGGGTATGAATCCCGCAAACGGAGAAATCGAGGGTAAGGACATTACAGAGCAGGCTGAGCAGGCACTGCAGAATTTAGGTGCTATTCTCGCCGAGGCAGGCACATCCTACGATAACATAGTAAAGACTACCTGTTTTCTGGCCGATATGGCCGATTTCGCAGCCTTTAATGCAGTGTACTCCAAATATATCAAGAATGCCCCCGCCAGAAGCTGCGTGGCAGTAAAGACGCTTCCAAAGGGCGGCCTCGTAGAGGTTGAGGCTGTAGCAGTGGTAGAATGAACAGAAATCATCTGAAGCTCATAGCCTGTATGTCAATGCTCATTGACCATATAGGCTATGTGCTTTTTCCCGAGGCTGAGCTTTTGCGCATTATCGGCAGAATAGCTATGCCAATTTTCGCATTTTTTATCGGTGAGGGGTGTCTTCACACACGGGACAGAAAAAAATATTTTCTTCGTCTTTTTGTACTCGCTCTGATATGTCAGGCGGTCTATATCGCTGAAAGCATTATAACGGGAAGCGGTATGGGGCTTTATCTGAATATCCTTTTCACCTTTTCCTGCTCGGTGATTCTGTGCAGTGCATTTCTGAGGCTTAAAGAGGATAACAGTCTGAAAAACAGGGTTATCTTTATCGCTGCCGTAGCCGTCTTTTATGCTGCGGATTATCTTCTCGGCTATGCTTCCTCGGAAACGAAGCTGAATATCACTCTTGATTACGGCATAGAGGGGATTATTCTTCCGCTTTTTGCAGTGATGAGCACGGATAAAAGGAAAAAGCTTCTTCTTTTTACCTTCGGCCTTGCTTTCGTGGCGGAGCGGCTTTACGGCTTCGGCACACCCTTTTTCTTTTCGGCTATGATACCCGTTTTACTTCTCTGCTTTTATAACGGAGAGGGCGGTAAAATGAAGCTTAAGTATTTCTTTTATCTTTTCTATCCCTTGCATTTAGCGGCGATTTACGGGGTTAATATTTTGATTAATTAAAAGGGACACTGTAAAAAATGCAGACCGCATAAGCCAAGATAAACAGAGGGCTTCTATGGATTGAAAAATCCGTAGAAGCCCTTTTATTTATCTGTGGATTCTGATAGCGGTAACGGAATACATGGGAGCGGTGTAATTGAATTTCTCGCTTATACCCTCTACGGTGAATTCCTCCATAACGCAGTCCTCTTCAGCACCGAGAATGTTATCGTTGTCGAGACTGTCACCTGCTACCTGATTTACCGTAGCGACGGAGCTTACAGTGCCGAGGTTAGCGATGTCGATGGCGAATACTCTGTCCTTTTCCGTCACATTGACGAGCTTGATGATAATGTCGCCTGTCTCCTTGTCCTCGGAAACTACCTGATAAGCATCTGCCTTAGTGCCGTTATCTGCATCGTAGTCAAACTGAAGCTCACCGTCGATATAGCCCTTGATGTTGACTCCGTCCACTACGATTTTGATTTCGTAGGTTCTGCCGGTTTCTACGGTGAAGTCGGTGGTCGTTTCGAAAATTTCACCGGTCTTGATGCCGTTTTCCATTCTCTGGAGAGAGGATTTGGTGTTGCTCCAGCCACCGATGTTCCAGAAGAACATATTCTGTTCATCCTCGATGAGGAAGGGGATATAGAAGCCTTCGCCGCCGTCTGTCTTCGTAGCCTCGAAGGTGTAGGTGTAGTCTGACCAGTCCTCTTTGCCGAAGGTGGCCGATGCACCGAGCTCATTATAGGGATGCCACGTGTTTGTCTGGGTGAGCTTGCCGCCGCTGATGCTCCAGTCACCGTCTGTCAGCTGCTGCCAATCCCACCAGAAGTTTGTGGGCAGGGTGAAATAGTCTGTGGCGAGGGGAAGGCCTGTCCTGTTGTCGGTTACCTTTACGTTGTCGAACTCTGCAGCCGTCCACCAGGTGCCGAGACCTACCTTGCCCTTAAGTGCCTCAGCCTCGTCGGCAGCACCCTGAAGCTCAGAGGAGAGGAGAGTATCGCCGGTATTATTGCCGAAAAGCTTCTGGACATAGTAGTTTATGGAGCCGGTGGAAAGATGGTTATTGAACCAGATAAGGTCAGGTGCCCAGTGTGTAGCCGTAAGGTTACCGAAAAGAGGAGCATAAGCCGCCATTTCGACGATGTCACCGTTTCTTTCGATACCTGTCATAAATGCCGCTTCTGCGAGAGCTGCTTCGAGTCTGTTTGAACGGGCGGCATATTCACCGATGAACACCTTTATGGCACCGCCGTAGTGAGTATCTGTCATACCTGCGATGTCTCTGGAGTATTTGTCAGCGTCGTAGTGGTCGGCATTTTCCAGGAACCACTGAGGCTCATTATAGTAGTGGTGGTCTGTGGCTGCGGCGAAGTCTCTGATGTCTGTGATGCCATTTTCGGTTACATAATCCTTAGCGAATTCGTAGGATGCCAGGTAGTTAGCACCGCTGGTGGCATCGTCCGCACCGGAGGAATAGATAAGCTCCACGCCCTCGTAAATGTCGGGATATTCAGCCTTCTTTTCGTTGAAATATTCGAGGAAGGCTACATAGCGGTCGAAATAAATCTGTCCCTCCTGCTCGTTGCCGATGCAGATGTATTTAAGCTCGAAGGGCTCAGGGTGACCGAGAGAGGCTCTTACCTTGCCCCATACAGAGTTCACATCACCGCGGCAAAACTCGATAAGGTCGTGCATATCGTCCAGATACTGTGCGAATTCTGCGGTATAGGTTTTACCGTCAGACTCATACATTTCCACGGCACCCTGACCTCTCATCTGACAGTAAATGCCGCAGTTAATAACGGGAACACCGATGGCGCCAAGATCCTCAGCCAGCTGGAAATATTCAAAGAAGCCGAGGCCGTAGCTCATATAGCAGGGAAGAGTGTCCTCGGTGAGGCTAGGGTTTGTCCAAAGATTAGTGCCGTAGCTGCGTGCGGCTACATCGCCGTATTTTCCGTTGAATTCGAGAGGAAGGTCTGTGGTCTTGTCTACACCGAGAGAAGCCTTCCAGTCGTACATGGACTCTTTATCCCAGCCTTCGATGATGCAGCCGCCGGGGAAGCGGAGGAAGGATGGGTTGAGTGCTTCTAATTTTTCACCCAGATCCTTTCTCATACCGTGTCCCTTGTAGGTTTCGGCAGGGAAAAGAGAAACCATATCTACGGATACTGTGCCCTCACAGATAAGCACCTGAAGGAAAACGTTTTCGTGAGCGGAAAGAGAGGAGCTGAGGGATACCTCATGCTTTGCCCATTCATCGGTAATGCCGGTGATAACTGCTTCACCTGCGATTACACCGTCAGCCACGAGTCTTACGGTAATGTCAGTGTTTCCTCTGGCATAAAGAGAGAGGTCATATTCCTCCTTTTCTATAGCCATACCCTCGAGAAAGCCCTTGTTAGCCATACCCGCAGGCTCAGCACCGTTATTTACGATAACTGAATAGTGGGGATTATTACTGTTAAGAGCATCCTCGGTTCCGATGTAATATTCCGCCTCGCCTACGCCGCTCCAGCCGTGAAGCTCATCGTCAGCGGCCAGCTCACCGTATTCGAAGGAACGGTTTACCACCTTTTCAGCGTAAAGACCGCCGTCTGCAGCGAAGTTGATATCCTCGAAAAAGATACCGAAAAGCATATCGCTGATGTCGTGCAGCTCGTTTTCGGCGTCTACGGACAGTGCGTAGTCACTGTATTCGAGGCTGTATTCTGAAATACTGTTTGCTTCGGGACGGTCGAAATCCTTTTCTCCGCAGCCGAGGGTGATGCCCAAGGAAAGAAGTGCCGACATAATCAGGGCGATTATCTTCTTATAAAAGGCATAAAATTTCTGTGTCATATGTATCCTCCTTATTTTAAAGCAGTTATCTGCTTCTGATTTTCAGAACTTTAAGATAAGCTTTTCTGTCGTCGCTTATCCTGTAGCTTTCACGGGCCTTCTGTATGGTTTTATTATGCACCCACTCAGAGAGCCTTTTACTTTCGATATAAGGCAGAGTGCTTTCATACTGCTTTGCCAGAGCAGTGGCGAAATACCAGGCTATCATCATATTGACATAGTATTCGTCGCTTTTAACTTCTGCGACGAGGCTCAGATGCTTTTCATCGAAGCCTTCGTCAAGAAAATAGGTGAGGAGCAGTCCTATACCGAAACGCAGAGTGTAGGTTTCCTCTGATTTCAGGTATTCCGAGGCCAAGGCGAAGACCTTTTCCGGATGCTTTTTCAGTACGGGTGGACGTGTACAGTCGTTGGTCGCCCAGTTGTCGGTAAAGGGAATAAAGCGTCTGAGCTCAGCTATGCACTCGTCCGCATCCTTTATCTGACAGATGATGAGACCGTGAAGATTGTCCTCCTCGTAATACTTATGCGGAAGCTCAGCGAAAAACTCACTGTAAGAGCCGCTTCTGTATATTTCTTTTGCCAAGGAACGCAGAGCGGGAGTGCGTACTCCGATGAATTTTTCTGCGGGCAGAGTGGGAATGAGCTTCGCAGTAAAGTCTGCATAGCCTTTGTCACTCAGAGAAAAAAGTCTGTCTCTTATTTCCTTGACCGTCATATTTCTGTTACCTTTCCCACGTGAAGCTGACCGAGACGGTCGCCCAAGGCTTCTTTAAGTATTTTATAGGCCTTTCCGCCTGTGCAGTGCCCCGTTACTATCAGCTGCAGACTGCTTTCTTTCAGCACCTGAGCCATACGGCGGACCTCCTTTTCACTGCTTTTATAAAGGTGAAGACCGCCGAAATAGGCGTAGGCCTCCTTTTCGGGGAAGGCTGATTTTATCTCGTTCAGGATGTTTTCGGGACCTGCGTGAGAGCAGCTGTTGAAAATGATGAGTCCCTTTTCCGTTTCGAAAACGAGACTTTGCTCGTGGTCGAAATCGTCCGGAATAAGCCTGCCGTTGACTTTTTTGTAAAGCCCCGCCTTTTTTCCCGTTTCCTGCAGACCGTCACAGGTGTGACAGATGAGATGGACACCGTTAAAGAGCTTTATGCTGCCCTTTACACGGATAATTCTGTCTGCATATTTCTCCGTAAGCCCTTTTTTTATGCCGACATATTTGGAAAAGATAAATCTTTTTCCGTAGCAGTTATCCTCACAGAGGGAGCTTATATAAAAGGGTGCGGTTTTATTAAGAGAGAAAAAAGTCTTCATTCCGTCGGAATGGTCGTAGTGAGCGTGAGATAAGATTCCCGCATCTACCGAGGAAAGGTCTATGCCGAGCCTGGCGGCATTTTCAGAAAAGAGTGAAGAGGCACCCGTGTCGAGGAGATATTTTTTCTCTTCGCTTTCTATGTAAAGGGAAAGTCCCCATTCTCCTCTGAGAGAGGTTTTATCGGGTGCGATATTATCACTCAGTACCGTTATTTTCATCGGATTTTTCCCTCCTTTTTTTTATGAAAGAGGGTGTTATCCTGTCGAGAAATTTCTCGAGGGCTTCAAATTCCTTTTCGGCCTGAGCGGCATCCTCCTCGAGCCGTTTATCCATATCGTAGTAAAGTATGTCGCAGCCGCATTCACTGCAGGTCTGCTTTACATAAAACATACTCAGTTTTTTACCGCATTTCGGACATTTATCCATTATACTTCCTCCTTAACAGAAGCGTTTTCTCTTCTTCTCTGAACCTCAGTCTGGATATTTCTGAGCTTTTCGCCCTCCAGGTCATAGAACTTATAAGGAATAAGTGCTAAAAGACCGAGAGCGGCGGGAATGATGGTGATGAGTGCCCAGAGCCAGAATTTGGTGTTTATGGGTGAATTTTCGGAAACAACCATCATTTGTGTTGCTTCGTCTCTTACAAGTCCTACAACGGGAATAAGGGCTGTACCGAGAGCTGAGGATAAGGTGCCTGTAAGCTTACCCATAAAGGTGAGCACGGAGAAGGCCATACCTTCGTTTCTTTTGCCTGTTTCGTATTCCATATAGTCGATGGTTTCGCTTATCATCTTAGTGGGGATAACGGCGCCGATTGAGGCATTGAAGGCACCTGACATACCCTGAATCATAAGCAGAGGCACGATAACACCCATATTTGTATAGTATTTGCTGCCAAGCAGGAAAACGAGAGCGGTTACACACGCATTCATAAGTGCCACTCTGACGACGATCTGTCTCGAGGTCCAGCGCTTTTCCAGAATGGCCATAAGAGGATATGCCGCCCAGCCGATAACGGTGCCGGGTATGCCTGCCAGAAGCGAAAGACTGTTTACGCCCAGAGCGTTGTAATAATAGTAAACGCTGAAGGTGCCACCGATACCGCCGAGGACTGAAATGAGGTTAGAGAGCATAATGAGAACGAGAGGCTTGTTTTTGAAAAGAAATGCGAAGCATTCGCTGAGCTTGGGCTCTTCGTTTACATAGACTACTCTTTCCTTTGTCTTCGTACCTGCCAGTGAGAAAAGGTACATACCGAAGGTGCCTGCGATAATACTCAGCACGAGGAAAACCTGGGAGAGTGAAAGAGGGATGGTGCCGTTTCTCGAAAGGTCGATACACACGGTGATGATAATGCCGGGGATACCGCCGATGATGCCTGAAATAAGACGGGCGGATTTGATAACTCTCGAACGGTCGAGCGGACTGGGAGAAATAGCTGAGGAAAGTCCCCAGAAGGGAATGTCACCGATGGTGTAGAAAAACTCCCAGATGAAGTATGTAATACACATATAAACTATTCTCATAGGCTTGGAGGCCGCATCTGTCAGGAAAATGGGGCCGCCGAAGAACAGTACTGTGGTAATACCTAAGAAAATAGGCACGAATATAAGGTAGGGGCGGAGCTTTCCGTAGCGTGTTCTGGTTTTATCGACGACTGCACCCATAATGGGATCGTTGAAGGCATCCCAGAAGGCCATAACCGTAAGCATAGTGGAAACCACGATTTCGGGTACACCGAAAACACTTACGAGGAAGAAGGCTCTCTGTGCCGTCATCATATTGTAGCCGATGCACTGACCGCCGTTTGCTATGCCGTAAATGACGGTTTCCTTCACACCGACATAGCGTTTTTCTTTTGTTTTTTCCATAATCTTTTCTCCTTAAAAATATATTATGCGTATATGGGTGCCGACAGGGAAATGAGGTGATTACCCTCGCCGTTAAGCCTTCCCCACAGCTCAAATACATAATAACTGTTTTCTTTCGTTTCGAGTGTAAGCTCGCAGTTCTCCGCCTTTCCCTCGTAAACGGTAGTGTCGCCGTTGGTGATTACCTTCACCGTTTCGGCACAGAGTGTATATTCGTCAGCGAAAAGCTCCGCTCTCGAGCGGTCAAGACTTATCCTGAAGACGGTCTTTCCGCTGCTTATCCTGTCTCCCGGTGCTTTACCGTCGGCACTGACATTCAGAGTAATGCCGAGAGAAAGCTGGGTGCGCCCCTCTTTTATGGCGGATTTCATTTTTTCGGCAGTGATTTCTCCGTCGATGTGCAGGAGAGTACAGGCACCGAGCAGCTTGTTTCCCTTCGTTCTGTGCCAGTCTCTGCCGAAGGTAGGAGTGATGCGGTAGCCTTTATCTAAAAGTGAAAGCCACCATTTTCTCGCTCTGCAGTTGGCGGGAGTCATAAGCATTTCTCCCTCGGACCAGATTTCCATATAATTTATCAGTGAGAAATCCTTTACATCATAGTCCCAGCGACCGCCTGTGCAGATGGGAGTGCCCAGCTGATAGGGGTGTGCCATACCTACGAGCCCTCCGCTTTCACGGATAGCTCTGAGCTCCTTGTCTATGTCGCATATGTTAAAGCAGTCTATCATCCTTCCTGCATTAAGAGAGAGGATGTGGCCGTGATATGTGGTGTATTCGGTTCCCTTCAGCACGGGAATGCGGGCATATAAATCCACCTCGTCCCAGCCTGAGACGGTGTTATGGTCCGTAAGGCAGATGCCCGAAAGGTGTCTGGCCTCAGCGGTGTCCAGAAGCTCCTTTACGCTGAAGCTGCCGTCGGAATGAAGGGTGTGGCAGTGAAGCTCACAGGGATACCATTTTTTCATTTTTATGCCTCCCCCTCTATTTTTATCCTGCAGGTGCATATGTCTGTTACCACGGCGTGAATGTTAAGAGAAAGTCTCCATTCGCCTGCAGCTGTTTTTCCCTTAAGAAAGCCGGGTGAAGCGAAATTTTCACCGATTTCGTGGTACTGCTTTTCGTCGTGACGGTGAGCCGCTCCACGGAACTCTGCGGGGGAGTCGAGCGAAAGGGTAACGAGATTTTTCAGAGGCATAAACTCCTCATAGTCGGGGTATCTGTCCGTATCCTCGGGTGCGTCACGGAGAATATTTTCTCTTATCAGCTCGTAGCTTTTCTCCTTATCCTCCAGATTTTTCGGTGAATAGGAGTAGGTTATGAAAAGCCTTTCGGTTCCCTCGGGAACGGTGAAGGGAATATAGCGGTTGCTTTTACTGTCTTCGGGACTCAGACAGATTTCTGCCTCTGCTAAAACTATCTTAGCCATGCCATTTACCTATGTACTTTCCGTATTTTTCTGTGTATGCATCCACTAATTTACCTGCTATGGGGTAAGAGCAGATGAGCGGATGGACCGTGAGGGCCTTGACGGCCTTTTGTCTGTCTTTTTTCATAATAGCCTCTACAGTGAGGTTTTCGTAGTCCTTTACGGCACGGATGAGATTTTTCTGCATAGCGGGCACGTTTTCGGTTTTATGGGGATGCACACCGTCCTTGTCCACCGTGCAGGTAAGCTCGCAGACATCCGCATCGTCGAGAAAATCGAGAGCACCCTCGTTGGGAACGGAGAGAACCATCTGTACGGGCTTTCCTGTGTTTTTAGCCTTGATAAACTCGAGTGCCACTGCAGCATAGCCGCCCTTTTCGGGCTGGGCAAGATATTCCTCTACGGTGGGAACAGGGAATTTCTCTTTTCTCAGATGTCCTGTTTCGATGGAGAAGTAGCTGTCCTCACGCATAGCATAATGCTTCATAAAGCAGTGGAAGGCCTTTTCGAAATCCTTTTCCACATCTATGGTCCGCATTTCCTCCATCATCATATTGTTTATTTCCAGAATGGTTTCACCTCTGGTTTTGGCTCCGGAAAGGACAGAAGAAACTGCCTTGTCACGGTAATGATAAAAATAAAGATATTCATTGGGCAGGTAGTTATCTGAAAGAGCCACGAGCTCTCTGTCGAAATGCACCATTTCCGTGTCCTCATAAAGTCGGGGATGGTTTAAAACCTCGTCGGTGCAGTCCTCGTCACCGTCTCTGAAGCCGTAGAACCAGGACAGGTGGTTGAGACCGAAGCACTCGCAGGTGAGACCTTCTCTGCCTGTCATATTTTTAAGCTGACGGAGAAAGCCGCTGGGAGCATCGCACACGCCGTAAACATTACTGTAGCCCATGGTGCGCAGAGCCTGTGTGACCAGACCGCTGGGATTTGTAAAATTGAACACGGGGGCATCCTTTTTAGAGAGCCTTTTGATTTTTTCGCAGTAATCTATAAGTGTGTGTATGGAGCGCAGAGCCATAGCGAAGCCGCCGGCACCGGTGGTTTCCTGACCGAGAACGCCCAGATTGAGGGCAGTCCTTTCGTCGAAAACTCTTCCCTCATCGCCCTCTGCACGGATGGTGGTGATGATGAAATCCGCATCCTTCAGTGCCTCGTCAGCGTCAAGAGTGAGAGAAAAGCTGAGCTCGGGAGCCAGAAGATATGCTATCTTTCTGGCTATGACACCGTAGGTGAAAAGCTTTTCCTCATCTATGTCCATAAAGACTACCTCAGTGATGCCTGTATCCTTGGCACCGAGAGCTATGGATTTGGCTAAAAAGGGTGAGCGGACACCTCCGCCGCCTAAAACTGCTAACTTCATATTTTATCTCCTGCCTTTTTTATTCGAGATTTGTAACTGACGTGATAAGGGGCTTTCCTTCTCTGTCGAGAAGAGGAGTGAGACCTCCTGAATTACCCGACTGGATGTACATATAATTTACGCCTGTTTTTTTATCCACGATAACCTGTATAAGGTTTGTAAAGGCACTGCCTTCCTTTTCGGTAACAACGAATCTTTTATCCTTTGCCATAGTTATTCTCCTTCGCAAACTTTTTCGCTATCTCTTCATCGGGAAAATCGAAGAAAAACCAGCCCTTGCCCTCACTGAACTCGTATTCTTTGAAAAATGCGTTCATTTCCGCCGCTGTTCTTACCAGACTTTCGTTTTTATATCTGAATGCCGTGCTTATGAAATGAACACAGATGTTATCTCCGTCGCATTTGCAGCGGTCAAGAAAGGGCTTTTCGCATTTATACCATTTTCTTTCGGGTGAAAGGCCGTAGCGATCCTGCACGGTAGCCGTCTGGGTTTTGCTGAGCTTTACGGGATAAATTTTCGCACTTCGGGTTTTTCCCTGGTCTCTCCAGTGTGAAAAGTCGAGGCCGCAGGGTGTTCCTTTACTGTATTTCGGCAGTACCTTGCACCTTCTCATCAGGACTATTTTACCTCTGCATTCGGCTACGGTGGGGATTTCCGAGCCGAGATACCACTTTTCTTCGTTTCCGCTTATGTACTGCGAATAAAAGGCGGGGAAGAAAAATCTGCTCTGAATGCCTCTGTCCTGCTTTACGCTCATTACGATAAATTCATCGGGGTTTTTCTCTAAAAAGCCGAGACAGTCATTCAGCACCGATGAAAAGGTAAGAGGTATTTTTTTATCCTTATCCTCATAGCAGTCAGCCAGAGAATGAACCAGATAAAAGCCGTCCTTTTTTCTGTTAAGTCTCACATCGATGAGCCGCACACCGAGGACGAGCTGCTCACGGAGAGTAAGGCTCTGACACCGACAGACCTTTTCCATATCCACATAGGCGGTGAGAGAGTCGTGTGTGCCGAAAAGATTGGTTTCGGAGATTTTTTTACTGTCCCGAAGCTTCATTTTTTCACCCCGTATCAAAAATTCTCAATTATAATATAGTATAACATTTATACTTTTTTCCGTCAATGGATTTAATGAAGAAAAAGGCATACGCTTAACTTCTTTCTTAGTCTGTGCGAGGGTATCTGCCTTGCTGATAAAAAAAATATCTGCCGTCAGCGAAAAAGCAGCCGCTGAAAAGGTAAAAGCACCGATATGCGTCAGCATTTGGGCGGCACTTCATAAGGAAGTTAAGGTTTTTATTGGCTATTTTCCGCTTTGACATTGCGAAAAACCACCGTAATACGCAAGTATTGCGGTGGTTTTGTCACTTCCTCAAAACAAAAAAACATCTCAATAAAAACTGCTTTGCACCTTAAAATTCAGATAGTTTTGATGAAGAACAAGGCAAAAAGCGCAGTAATCCTTGCGGATTACGAGCATTTTTAACGCAGTTATTCGCAAAAATGGCGAATTTTAAGGCTTAAATTCCTTATGAAGTGTCGCCCTT
>SVPD01000011.1 GCA_015066045.1 Oscillospiraceae bacterium | reverse complement strand
ACAGGGTATGATGGGCAGAATTCTCGACAAGCTCGGCATCGATTATAAAATCGGTATCGGTGAGGCAGCCTTCTACGGTCCGAAGCTCGACATTCAGATTAAGAATGTTCACGGCAAGGAGGACACTCTTATCACTATCCAGATTGACCAGATGCTTGCTGAAAAGTTCGGTATGGAGTATGTCGCTCCCGACGGAACCAAGAAAAATCCCTACATCATCCACAGAACATCCATCGGCTGCTATGAGAGAACACTTGCTCTTCTCATCGAAAAGTATGCAGGTGCATTCCCCGTATGGCTCGCACCCGAAAAGGTACGCATCCTTCCCATCGCAGACCGCCATCAGGATGCTGCTTATGCAGTAAAGGATGCACTTATGGCTGCAGGTATCGACGACGTGGATGTAGATACCAGAAGCGAAAAGCTCGGCTATAAGCTCCGTGAGGCACAGCTCGACAAGATTCCCTATATGCTCGTAATCGGTGACAAGGAAGCCGAGGAGGGCACCGTTTCCGTCAGAAAGCGCGGTCACGGTGATCAGGGCTCTATGTCAACAGAAGCCTTCGTTGCTCTTATTAAAGAAGACATCGCAACGAGAGTTATCTGGTAATTTTAACAGACAAACAAAAAGGACAGACCGTAAAAAGTCTGTCCTTAAATTATTTTGTTATGATAACATTTCAGGTATGCCCTGCAGGAATGCGAAGAATATAGCACCGAGATACTCGAAATCAATGATGTCAAGAAGAGTAATCTTTTCGGGTGTCTCAATTTGCTCAACGTCATAAGCATCAAATCCGAGGCCTTTGCTTAAGCCTACTCCTAAAACTATACCTGAAGGCTTACGGCTTTTTTGAGTTCTTACGATGATTGTGCATCCGTCCACATATCCTGAATCAAAAATTCCTTTTTCATCTGCTTCTGCAGTTATTTCTACAGATGTTCCGTCTTTTTTTGTTACGGTATAGGTAACCTTTGAGATGTCTTTTCCTGTGTTGGCATCGATTTCATAATCCTTGATTTCGATTTTTTCTATGGGCAGAGTATCTTCTGTGTAAACAGAATTCACTTTGAATTCCATTTCGCTGTCGAGATATCTTACGGTAAGTATCAGACCTTCTTCTGTGGATCTATCACTGAGTACCATATAAGTGCCGTCAAGTGAATAACGTCTGTAATCATAGCCCCGGTAGATGTTTTTATCCTTATGGCTGACAGGGGAGAGAATTTTTTCGGTTCCGTCAGTATATTTTACTCTGAATTTTTTCTTTTCAAATTCGTACTCAGTACCCTTTACCGTTAATTCTTTATCAAACAGAGGCTCGATTTCTTCTACAAAACCGTCAGTATATTTCTTTTCTGCCGTACCCTCATAATAATCAGCAGGTGCGGGATCGTAGTCAGCTTTGTAAATCTCTGCTTCGAGGTATACGGGAATAGTGTCTTTTCCTTCTTCCTTTGCTTTGATATAATCATTATAGCTGACATAAGCAGAAACGAACACGGTATGCATTCCGTCCTCGGTTTTTGTGCCGCCAAAGGAAAGAGAAGAAATTTCTTGAACTGTACCGTTAGTATAGGTTACCTTATATGTATATTCGATTCCTGTTCCTCCTAAGATTCCTGCTTCTCCGAAAGCGAGATAATAGTCTTCGTGGAGTTCGCCGGGATACATTTCCAGATCTTTCGCTTTTGCAGCTTCTAAATCCTTAACCGAAACAGGGTTTGTATCTGAGAAGCCGATTGATTCGATCTCAGGTGACTTTATATGCTTAAAAAAGCCCTGACTCGCTAAAAATACGGTGGTAGCTGCGATGAGTATTAAAAATACTCCGAGGATTGATAATAAAATTTTTGTTTTCTTTTTCATAGTGTTTACTCCTTTTTTTGTTTGTGATTGCATTATAACATTATTTTCCCAAAAAACAAATAGCAAAAACTGCAAAAAATCCCACTTTTTTTTACACTTACTGCGATATATACTCTTCACTCATAGTAAGCACAAATTCACTGTTATAAAGCTCTTTTATCTCCTCGGGTGTATTGGTGTCTGTCAGATACTCCGTGTGCCATGTCATAAAGTAGCTCCATGGTGACCTTTTCAGCTCCTTTTCCGTGGGGTTTTTCCCGCATTCGTGAAGGCAGAGGGGCTTCGGTGCATAGGTTACACCTTTCATTTTTCTGTAAAGCTTATGCACTATCTCTATGTCATAGGTGTCCGCACCGATGATGTCGCAGTATTCATCGCCGGGATACCAGTCTTTAACATCGAGCATCTTATGGGAATAACCGAGCACCCATATCAGATTATTGAGTCCGTGGTAGTCCGTGTATCTTTCATACATTATCCGCCAGAGCTTTTTAAAGCTTTCGCTTCCGCCACGGCTCCACCAGAACCAGTCTCCGTCAAATTCGTGAAAGGGACGAAAAAGCACGGGTATACCCTTTTCCTGTAATTCCTTAAGAGCCTCGGCAGCCTTATCCATTCCCTTGATGAGAGTATTATATTCCTCTGTACCCGGTGTCAGAGCCTTTTCCCAGTCGGCTATGTCTGTTTCCTTGCAGTCGGTCCATTCACCGCTGAAATCACTTCCGCAGTGCCAGCAGATAGTGACTATACCGCCTTTTTCGTGCCATTGGGCGGCTCTTTCGTTGACTCCGTCGAAATCATCGTTCATATAGTCGAAGCCCTTGATTATGGGCAATCTGCCCGACGCTTCATAGATGTAATCCGTCTCATAATCGGGACTGCCCATCCATGTAGACTCCTGCTGACCGGAGATTACGTAATTACCCTCTGCCGCTGCTATGAAATCATACAGTGCCACCGCTTCTTCACTCGCATTCGTAGCGGATAACACCGCACTCTCGGGCGCAAAAGGAACACATCCCACGATTATTGAAACTGCTATAATTAGTAAAACGGGACATATAGCTAACAAAACCTTTTTCTTCATTTAATCATCTCCCTGCTTCGATTATATCAAGTCTCGGCTGCCCTGTCAACAAATAAAAAAAGGAGCGGAAAACTGCCTTATGAGACGGCAGCGACTGCTCCTTTAAATAATTACTTCCTACACAGAAAGAGATAAATTACATCAGCTCACAGATCATTTCGCTGAACTCTGCAGGGTTGTCCACTGCTCTGCCTGCGATAAGGCAGCTCTGTGCATAGAGGATTTTCGCATACTTTGCGGTCTTTTCCTTGTCCTCGGCATAAAGGCTGACCAGCTTTTCAGCGATGGGATGCTCTGTGCTGATTTCGAGGATAAGTGTAGCCTTTGCGCCGCCTTTTGCACCGGGCATAGCGGAAAGCACCTTTTCCATTTCGAGTGAGAGCATACCCTCTGTGGTAAGACATACGGGATGATTTTTAAGCGAAGAGGTAAATCTTACCTCGCTTACACTGTCGCCGATGCTTTCCTTAAGGAAGGCGAGAAGCTCCTTTTCGTCCTCGTTCTTTTTGCTTACGGCCTCCTTTTCCTCGTCACTCTGGAGGTCTAAGCCTGCGGCACAGACGTTGGTGAAGGTCTTGCCGTCATACTCACGAAGCATCTGGATAGCAAATTCGTCCACATCGTCGGTGAAATAGAGTATTTCATAGCCCTTGCTCTTTACTGCATCAGCCTGAGGGAGAAGGTCTATTTTGTCGATAGTTTCGCCCGAGGCATAGTAGATGGTCTTCTGCTCCTCTCTCATTCTTTCGGTGTATTCCTTGAGAGTGGTAAGCTTCTTTTCGTTTGAGGAGTGGAACATAACCAGATCCTGAAGAGTTTCCTTATTCATGCCGTAGTTACTGTAAAGACCGTATTTGAGCTGAACGCCGAAGGCGGCAAAGAATTTCTCATAGGCCTCTCTGTCACTTGTGAGCATTTTGGAAAGCTCGTTTTTGATTTTCTTTTCTACGTTTTTAGCTATAACCTTGAGTATATGGTCCTGCTGCAGCAGCTCTCTGGAAATGTTAAGAGAAAGGTCGGCAGAGTCCACGAGTCCCTTTACGAAGCTGAAATAGTCGGGAAGAAGCTCTGCGCACTTATCCATAATAAGCACACCGTTTGAGTAAAGCTGGAGACCTTTTTCGTAGTCCTTTGAGTAAAAATCGAAGGGTGCGTGAGAGGGAATATACATCAGCGCATCATAGGAAATCTGTCCCTCGGTTTTTGAATGAATTGTTTTGAGCGGGGCCTCGAAATCATAGAATTTGGACATATAGAAATTGTTATAGTCGTCGGCGGTGATTTCGTTTTTATTCTTTCTCCACAGGGGAACCATACTGTTAAGCTGAGTAGGCTCGGTAACTGTCTCATATTCGTCCTCGGTGCCCTCCCTGAGCTGAGTGTGGCTCATATCGAGCATAATGGGATAGCGGATGTAGTCGGAATATTTGGTAACGATGTCCTGCACACCGTACTGGTCGAGATATTTGTCGTAATTGTCATTTTCGGTGTTTTCTTTGATTTTCAGAGTGATTACGGTGCCCTCCTCGGCCTTTTCCGCCTCGCTGATAACGTAGCCGTCCACACCGGAGGACTCCCATTTATATGCCTTGTCCTCACCGAGAGCCTTACTGATAACGGTAACCTTGTCCGCTACCATAAAAGCAGAGTAAAAGCCTACGCCGAACTGACCGATGATTTCCACATCACTGCCTTTTTCGATGTCACCCTTGAAGTCAAGAGAGCCGCTTTTTGCGATGGTACCGAGGTTGGTTTCGAGCTCCTTTTCGTTCATACCGCAGCCGTTATCGGAGACGGTGAGTGTGCGGTTTTCCTTGTCTACGGCGAGATTTATTTTATAATCCTCTCTGGAGCTGCCGCTTTCGCCCTGAGAGAGACTGCGGTAGTATCTTTTGTCGAGAGCGTCGCTCGCATTTGAGATAAGCTCACGAAGGAAAATATCCTTATGGGTATAGATGGAATTAATCATCATATCCATCAGCTTTTTTGATTCTGCCTTAAACTGTTTCTTTGCCATTTTATATTAACTCCTGTCTAAAAAATACTTTTTTAGCACTCGGCTCATCAGAGTGCTAAAATTAATTATAGCCATTATTTTCCGTTTGTCAATAGCTAAAGGCAAAAAAAGGACACCCCCGTCGAGGGAGTGTCCGAAAGATGATGAATCAGATGATGCCGAGGGGGATGAGAACTGCGAGCAGAATGGCATCGAGTCCCCAGAGAATTGCCAGAAATTTGATCTGAGTTTTTCTCGGCTTGTCGTAAATGAGGTTTGCGGCAAGGAAGAAGGGTATGTAGGTGGTAATGAAAACGGGAAGCGCGCCCCACCATTTGTAAACCCAGATAAAAGCGGGAGTAGATGCGAGGAAAATCTCGAATATTGAGAAGAACGCCGCATTACCTATGGCAAATGCGATTCTGTTGTTCATACCGAGGATTTTCTTGTTTTTGTCTGCGGGCATAAGGTCTGCCATAAAGCCGGCGATAGAGAACATAAGAGAAAGCTCCCAGCTTACACCGATAAGCAGAATGAATGAGGTGCTTTCAGGGCTTACGGTCCATAGGGCATAGCCCGAAAAGTGAGCAATCACAGCGTTCATTATTTCATAAAACCAATGAACACCGTAAAGTGCAAGTGCCGCCGCAATACCGTTGTAGTTTTTCTTTTTGATCTGCGGGATATAAACACCGCATACTACCAGGGCGAGCAGAGTGATGAAGGTCCAGTTGAAATTGTCTGTGCTTCTGACTGCCTGGGCCGCCGCTTCGGCAGCTGCCATTGCAGCAGAAGAGCCGTCACCGAATAACATAATATTTTCTCCTTTTCTTTCTGTATTAGGGAAACCCCCGAAAAAAGTATAGCACACGGGAAAAACTCCGTCAATGCTTTTCAGGCAAGATAATAGCGAAATGCAGCCGTAACGGCAGTCGAATAAAAAAATTTTAAAAATTTCTCTATAAAGGTTGACAAGTGAAATAAAATAGGCTATAATCAATAGGCTTTCACAAATAAAGCGTGCTGATATAGCTCAGTAGGTAGAGTGCATCCTTGGTAAGGATGAGGTCACCGGTTCAAATCCGGTTATCAGCTCCAAACAAAAATCCGTTCACGTAAGTGGGCGGATTTTTGTTTGTATTATTCATTTTTCATTGGTGCAAAAGAACGGATTTTTGAATGAATAATGAAGAATGAAGTCGCTTCGCTGATGAATAATTAATAATTACGGGAGGGGCACCCGCACCCGATTGCAATTTCAGATTATGTGTGATATAATCAGCACTACAAACAAGAATTTGCAGAGGTATAAGAAATGTATAATGATTTCATTTATAAAAATCCTATCGCAACGGATGTCATCCGGAACATCCGTGACCCACTCATAATTCTTGAGGGAGATACTTATTACTTAACGGGAACAATACCGCCGTACTGGAACGGAAAAAGTGAGGGTGTTATGCTTTGGAAAAGCGGAGACCTTCAAAAATGGGAAAAAATTGGTTTTATTCTTCACAGGAGTTTGGCCAGTCATGACTCGTGGTTTCGTGACTATTGGTGGGCACCGGAAATACATAAGAAAGATGGCAAATTTTACCTTACTGTAAATTGCAGAAATGACGATATCGGTGTTGGTCAGAACCCGCTGATTGCTGTAAGTGACACAATTGACGGAAATTACAGAATATTAAATGACAAAGAACCCTATTTCACTCAAAAGAAATATGATGAGGGACTACATCCATGCATTAACGGAAATGATGCAAATTTGTTTACAGATAACGATGGAAAAACTTACATATCCGTTTGTTCAGGCAAAGGGATTTTTATGTTTGAAATCAATCTTGAAAATGCTAAACTCATTGGAGAGGGAATGTCCGTTATTGAAGCTTCTGAAAATGGCTGGGATACTAAAAACGAAGGTCAGTTCATAATTAAATACAATAATACATATTACTGTTTTTACAGTTCTTTCACCCGTTCATATGAGATTGGAGTGGCGTATGCAGAAAATATAAAAGGACCTTGGATAAAAGATGCAAAAAACCCGATTATAACACCCATCGGAGTTGATGGCTTGTATCACAGTGGACATAACTGTATTTTTACAAACAAAGACGGTGAGCTTTTGACGGCATATCATATAACACTTGATACGGACCACGACACACAGCTGTTGGCTATAGACCCAATTGGTTTTGACGAAAACGGAAGAGTTGTAACGCCAGCACCAACACTCGACAATATGCGAGATGAACGATAAGTTCTCTTAAAGCAGGAACACCTACAACGAACCAATCACATATAAGAGATTGAGCAAATTCCAATTTGTCTGACAAAAAAAGGAACGGTCCGTCCGTTCCTTTAACTTTTACCCTTCCAAAAGCCCCGCATATTTATAAATCGTAGCTCTACTCAAACCGCAAACCCTCGTGAAGCATCATCGTCCTAAGCATAAGCCTTGCTTTTTTATCAAACAAAAATGCCGTAAATGTAGTATTTTTTGATATATTTTTTAAAAACCGTGACAAATCGGTAAATATGTGTTATAATGCCTTAGATTTTGAATTTTACGGAGGCAGACGATGAAAGAGTATATTTCCCGTCTTAAAGGCGGCTGCAAATTGCATACTTTCCTGTATTGGTCCTTGCTCAGGGTGCTGATGCTTTATGCTCTTTTCAGCTATTCTTTTACTGACCGTATTGCGCAGGGAAGCACTGCCGCAACGGGAATAATACACATCGCTCTGTGCTTTTTCGGGTCCTTCCTCTGGGAGTTTTCGCAGGCTATGCCGAAAAAAAGCATTTTCCGTCTGCTGCCCGTGTCGGTACATACGGCTCTTAACACAGGTCTTGCCCTGTCCTCGTTCTGCGGGGTATTTCTGAATGCATATTACGAGCTCAGACTTTTTGATCCGCTTCTTACGGCGTTTTTCGGTGTCTGGTCTGTTCTTTACGGCTACGAGATAGCCTATGCGGTGGTGAAAAAATACCGTTTCGCCGCTACCAAGGCTATGGTTTTCTTCGCTGCCTTCGGTGTCAGCTTCATCTTTCTTAACATTTACGAGCTCGGAGAGTTTGTTTCTGACCAGCTTTTAGGTCTTGTTACCGGAACGGCAGGTAATGCACAGTTCTGGTCGGCTGAGCTGGCGGGGGAGGTCAGAGCGGAGAGCTTTATCCCTGCCATCGACAGTGCCCGTTATCCGCTGATGGACATTATGGGTGATATTCTTATTCATACAGCAGGTGCTTTTGCGGCTCTGATTTTCATTAATGTTTTTCCTTACCGACTCAGAGGAAAATACAGATACGATATCGATTATGATAATAACTACGTTAAAACACCCGAAAGCGAGCGGGAGGGTGAAGGCTATATCAGCCGTCTGAAAAACGACTGCACTCCCCGTACCTATGCTTTCTGGTGGGTAATAAGACTTGCAATGGTGGGACTTTTTATCAAATCACTCTTTGATAAGCCTTTTTCACCTGTTATTCCGGTGGAAATACTGATGAATTTAGGTGTAATGTTTACCTGGGAAGTATGTATAGCTATGCCGAAATGGACAGTTTTCAGGTATATCCGCCCCATAATGCAGTGGGCGATAATCATAGTCGATTTTATCGCAGTTGTGGCAGGCTATCTTTTCAATTTTTATTATGAGGTACGTCTCTGGGATTCCTTCCTTCATTTTATGTGCGGCTTCGGCATAGTCTTTTTCGGCTATGAATTTGCCTGCGCTCTTATCAGAAAGGAAAAGAAAACGGCAGCATTCCCGCTTATTCTTATTGCATCCGTAGGCTTCTGCTTTATGGCTACCACCTTCTGGGAAATATTTGAGTTTTCCTGTGACCAGATAGTGGGTATGCTCAGCGGTGTGCCGAATGATGTTCAGCATTGGTCCTATGCCAAGGCCTTGGGTACACCTAAGTTTCAGACACTGTTTGATTATATAGACATTAACCGCTATGCTATTATGGACACTATGGGCGATATAGTTCTTAACGTGTCGGGTGCTCTTCTCGGAACACTGGTGCTGAAAATATATCCCTACAGACATAAGGGACCGTTCAGACTGAATTATGTTATTTATGAGGCAGAGGATTAATCCTCTGCTTTTTTATGTAATTCTTTACTTGATTTTTTTACTATTCTGATGTAGAATAAATCTATAAACCAAGGAGGAAAAAATATGAAAAAAAGCAAAGTAATTCTCATAGCCCTTGCGGCAGTGATAGCCGTTGGTGCAGTGGCAGCAGCAGGTGTGGCACTGAGTAAAAAGGCCGACCTTATCGACTTCGGTGAAATCGTTCTCGACGGTGTGCCTGAAAAGGATGCCGGAGCCACCCGTGTAATGTCCTTTAATCTTCGCTGCAAGGATGATCCGGAGGGAAGCATTGATAACCGTTCACAGATTGCTCTCGAGGTTATAAATCAGTATGCACCCGATTCCTTCGGTATTCAGGAGGCCACACCGAAATGGCTCCGCATACTCGACGAAAAGGTAGGGGACAGATATGCCCGTATCGGTCAGGCCAGAGATTTCTTCGGCCCCTTAAGCGAGTATAACTGCGTATATTATCTTAAGGACAAGTATAATCTTCTCGACAGCGGCACCTTCTGGCTTTCCGAGACACCCTATAAGAAATATTCCGTAGACTACGACAGTGCCTGCAGAAGAATCGCTTCGTGGGCAGTTCTGGAGGACAAGGAAACCGGTAAGGTTTATACTCACATAAACACACATCTCGACCATGTTCTCGAAAGCACCAGAGATGCACAGTGTAAGGTGCTTTTAGCTGAAATGGCTAAATTACAGACACAGGGCACCGTGGTAATCACGGGTGACTTTAACACCTACAGTGACGGCGATGTTTATGCATCTATGACTGCAGGTGCCGATGATGCCGCCATAACTGCGGATGTAGCGGTCGGAGCAGGTATAACCTACCATAATTACGGCAAAAAGGCAGACGAAGGACAGGGCGCTATCGACTTTATCTTCCTTACCAAGGGCACACCCGTAGATACATATAAGGTTATCAGGGATACCGTTCAGGGTATGTATCCCTCTGATCATTACCCTGTTATAGCTGATATTCATATTTAATCAGGCATACGTGCCAAAAAAATTAAACCCGTCAAAGGGCGACACATCATAAGGAATTTAAGCCTTAAAATTCGCTATTTTTGCGAATAACTGTGTTAAAAACGCTCATAATCCGCAAGGATTACGAGCGTTTTTGCCTTGTTCTTCATCAAAACTATCTGAATTTTAAGGTGCAAAGCAGTTTTTATTGAGATGTTTTTTTGGTTTGAGGAAGTGACAAGGGGCTGTTGCAGTAAGATGCAGAAGGCGTTTTCTTCGCTCCGAAGATGTATGATTATACCTCGAGAGGGCGAAAAAACGTCTAAAAAAGCAAATATTTATTATATGCAACACCATATTATTCCGTAAAACAATTAAAACAGATGTGTTTTATAAGTCAGAAGCGACTTAAACACATCTGTTTTTGTTTTGCTTTTTGGTCTGCGCGTAGTGCAAAAGCCCCTTTCGCAACGTCAAAGCGGAAAATAGCCAATAAAAACCTTAACTTCCTTATGAAGTGCCGCCCAAATGACGGGTTATTTTTTTGAAATATGGTAGAAATTTTTAAGCTTTATTTCTTTTTCTCTGCTTTTACCGGCTCGGCGGTTGCCGCTTCCTCCGCCTTTTTGATGGGCTTCCACAGATTAAGTATGCCTTCGTCATTGAGAAGCTTGAGCATAATAATTATCATCGGAGCGATGAACATACCCAGAACACCGATTATTTTCAGTCCCACATACATAGCACTGATGGTAAGGAAGGGGGGAAGACCTAACTGACCTGCCACGAATTTCGGCTCGATAATCTGTCTGATAACGGTGATGGAGGCGTACATTATTGCCAGTCCTATAGCCATAGGGAAATTGCCCGTTATGAGTGAATATGCTATCCAGGGAAGCAGTACGGTGCCCGTACCCAAAACAGGGATGATGTCGATTATGGCAGTAACCAGAGAGATGATAGCGATGTAATTTGAGGAAAAGATACCTAAAAGTCTGAGTACATAAAAGCCGATGGAAAGCTCGATAAAGGTGATGCAGATGATGGAAAGGTAAGCCTTGCCCATTTTTCCCAGAGAGGATTTCAGCAGAGCCAGAGCTCTGGACACATCCTTTGCCTTTTTTTCGGTGAGCTGAGCCTTTATGAACTGCTTTATAAGGTCGTAATCAGCCGTAATGAAGCAGGCTGCAACGATGGAAATAACCGTGGCGATAATTACGGAGGGAATCTGTCTGGCGGTGGATATAACTCCCGAAATAGGAGCGGTAATCCAGGAAAGACTGAAGGAGCCGCCAAGGGTGCCTGCTATATCCTGAGTGAAATTGTCGCTCGTGCCTGCGAGCCATTCACGGATTTCCACGAAAAGAGTAGCGATGTTTTCTTTAAGAGTAGTGCTTAAAAATGCAGGGAAATTCGAAACGAAATTCAGCAGAGCGTTTTCGATGGTGTTTACCAGAGAGTCGATGTTCTGCAGCTGGAGCATTACATAGTCGATGAAGCCGCCGATTTCCTGCGCTATCCTGACACCTATCAAGGCCGTAAAAAAGAGCACAACCGCTAAAAGTCCGAGAACACATATTGTAGATGCCAAGCCTTTTTTTACGGGAGTTTTTCGGAGAATGAAATTTTTAGGTCTCTGGAGAAGAGCGGCGATTATAAAAGCGACTATAATCGGAGAAAGTGTACCCATAGCGTATTTGAAAAAGAAAAAGCACAGAGCGATTACTATTCCGAAATATGCTACATTTATTATGAATTTACGTCTTTTTTCTACGTCAGTCAATTTATACACCTCACTTTGCATAATTACATATATTATATTAACCTATAATTTGACTAAAATCAATCAAATTAAGAAAATCGTTATAAAATAAGAAAAAATTTGTTGAAAACTCTTTTCTTAATTAATAAAATGTGTTATCATATCCTATAACTTTTTTATTCGGAAGGCTTATCTTTTGAAAAAAGAAATTCACAGAAAGGTCGTGAAAAAATGAACGTTGCTATTTTAGGCTACGGAGTGGTAGGCTCAGGTGTCGCTGAGGTAATCAGTAAAAACGCCGACATTATAAAAAAGAACAGCAATGTGTCTTTATCACTTTCTCATATTCTTGACATAAGGGACTTCGAAAACTGTCCTTTTCAGGATATTATGACCAAAGATTTTTATGATATTTTAAATGACAGTAAGGTTGACATAGTCGTGGAAACCATGGGCGGAGTCAGTCCTGCATTTGAGTTCGTTTCTGCCTGTCTGAAGGCAGGAAAGCACGTGGTAACCTCTAATAAGGAGCTGGTGGCAGTAAAGGGCTATGAGCTTCTGGAGATAGCCAGAAAAAAGGATGTAAACTTCCTTTTCGAGGCTGCGGTAGGCGGCGGTATTCCCATCATCAGACCTATCAGCCGCTGTCTGGCAGGCAATAGAATCAGTGAGGTGGCAGGTATTCTTAACGGTACCTCGAACTTTATTCTCACTAAAATGATTACCGAAAATATGGACTTTGACGTGGCTCTCAGACTCGCTCAGGAAAAGGGCTATGCCGAAAAGGATCCCACTGCCGATGTGGAGGGCTTTGATGCGCTGAGAAAGATTTGTATTCTTGCCTCACTCTGCTTCGGAAATCACGTTTATCCTAACGGTGTTTATACCGAAGGTATTTCAAAAATTACTCTTGAGGACGTGGATTTCGCCTCCTCGTGCGACTGTGTGATAAAGCTTATTGCCAAGGCAAAGAAGATGGATGACGGCAAAATCAGTCTTACGGTTTCACCCTGCCTCGTTAAAAACGAAAGCATGCTCGCAGGTGTAAACGGTGTGTTTAACGCCTGTCTCGTAAGAGGTGACGCAGTTGGCGACGTGGTCCTTTACGGTCAGGGCGCAGGTAAGCTTGCCACCGCTTCAGCCGTGGTAGGTGACGTAATCGACTGTGCCTGCAACACAAAGGAAAGAAAGTTTTTCGGCTGGGACGAAGGCAAGGATGACCTTCTCGCAGATTATCTTGACGAGGAAATCTCTCTTTATGTCAGAGCGACCGTCGAGAGCATGGAAAATGCCGTGGCGGAAATCGCACATACACTCGGTGAGGTTTCCTTCCTTAAAAGAGAAAAACAGGCCTTTGATGAAATCGCATTCCTTACCCCCGCTATGAAAGAAAGAGAGCTGAGAAAAATACTTGCTAAATTGCCTCTTTCTGTCATCAGCACCATCAGAACAGTTGATTATTAATAAAGGAGGAAGAGTATGGCTCTTATAGTTCAGAAATTCGGCGGCTCTTCTGTCGCAAATGCAGAGAGAGTGATGAATGTGGCCCGCATCATTACTGATACTTATAAAAAGGGCAATAACGTAGTGGTTGTCGTTTCTGCACAGGGTGACACTACAGATGACCTTATCGAAAAGGCAAAGGAAATCAATCCCAATGCATCAAAAAGAGAGATGGATATGCTCCTTACTGCCGGTGAACAGATTTCCATTTCACTTCTGGCCATGGCTATCGAAAGCCTCGGCTATCCCGCAGTTTCGCTTTTAGGCTGGCAGGCAGGCTTCTCCACCAATTCCGCTTACGGTATGGCGAGAATCCATGAGGTAAAGACAGAAAGACTCGAAAGAGAGCTTGACCAGAAAAAAATCGTTATCGTGGCAGGCTTCCAGGGACTTAATAAATATGATGACCTGACCACTCTCGGCAGAGGCGGCTCCGACACGAGTGCAGTTGCCATAGCGGCAGCTCTCCATGCAGACCGCTGTCAGATTTTCACCGATGTAACAGGCGTATTCACTGCCGATCCGAGAAAGGTAGAGAATGCACAGAAGCTCGCAGACATCACCTATGATGAAATGCTTGAGTTTGCTACACTGGGCGCACAGGTTCTTAATAACCGCTCAGTAGAAATGGCTAAGAAATATAATGTTGAGCTTGAAGTTCTTTCAAGCATGGTAAGAGAAAACGGAACTATCGTCAGGGAGGTTGCTAATATGGAAAAAATGTTAATCAGAGGCGTAACTAAGGATACGGATGTTGCCAGAATTTCAGTAGTAGGTATGAAGGACATTCCCGGTAACGCTTTTAAAATGTTTTCAAGACTTGCTCAGAAAAAGATAAATATAGATGTTATTCTTCAGTCGGTAGGCCGTGACGGCACAAAGGATATTTCCTTTACCTGTGCAAAGAGCTGCGCTGACGATGCAGTAGCTATCTTAGAGGAAATCTTCGCTATGGAGGGTGCGGTAGTTTCCTCCGATACCACCATCGCCAAGGTTTCTATTGTAGGTGCAGGTATGCAGTCCCACTCAGGCACCGCATCAAAGATGTTCGGTGCTCTCTATGAGGCAGGCATCAATATTTCTATGATTTCCACCAGCGAAATCACCATCAGCGTTCTTATTGATAAGGAGCTTGCCGACAAGGCTGTTTCAGCCGTTCATAAGGCATTCTTCGGCTGATTAAAAAGAATTAAGGCTGTCGTTGAGGCAGCCTTTTATATTGAAAAATCCTAATAAAAATGTTAGAGTAATAAAAAATCAAGGGAATCAGGTGATTCAATGAAAAACAAAGGTGTAATGGTAAAATGGTTTTTTCCGTATTTCAAAAAGCATAAAAGGGTGCTTATTCTCGACCTTTTCTGTGCCGCACTGACTACGGGAGCAGAGCTCATTCTTCCTATGATGGTCAGAGAAATAACCAATATCGCCACTACGGATATATCGAAATTAACTGTGGAGCTGATACTGTCCATGGCGGCAGTTTATGCGGTTTTCAAGCTTATAGATATGTGCGCAGGCTATTATATGATTTATGTAGGCCACGGAATGGGCGTAAAAATCGAAAGGGATATGCGTGAGGATATGTTCGCCCATCTGCTTACGGCACCCTTCAGCTATTTCGATAAAACCAAGGTAGGTCAGCTTATGTCGAGGATAACCACTGACCTTTTCGATATCGCTGAGTTTTCACATCACTGTCCCGAGGAATTCTTTATAGCAGGAATAAAGGTGGCGGTCTCCTTCGCCGTGCTGACCACCATAAATCCTCTGCTGACTGTTTCCACCTTTGTGGTAATACCTCTTATTTTCTGCGGAACGATGTATTTCCGCAGAAAAATGAGAAAGGTTTTCGCTGAAAGAAGAGTAATAGCCGGTGATGTAAACGCCCAGACGGAAACCACTCTTTTAGGCATAAGAGTGGTAAAATCCTTCGGTAACGAGAGCATCGAAAGAGGAAAATTCAATAATGAAAGCGAAAAGCTGGCTGCCGTTCAGACTGCTTCCTATAAGTATATGGCTCGTCTTAATGCGGTTGTAAGGCTTTTCGACGGTCTTATGTACCTCATTATGATTCTTTTGGGCGGTGTATTTCTCATCAAGGGTAAAATTACCGCAGCAGATATGACCGCTTATCTACTCTACATCGGTATGCTCATTTCGGCTATTAAAAGAATAGTGGAGTTTACCGAGCAGTTTGAAAAGGGCGTTACGGGCGTAATGCGCTTTGCCGAGATTCTGGAAACACCTTCGGAAAAGGGCTACGAGGCCACAGAGGAAATAACTGACGTGAAGGGCGATATTGACTTCGAAAACGTAACCTTCAGCTATAGCAGTGAAAAGGGTAATGTTCTGGCAAATATCAATCTTTCCGTGAAAAAGGGTGAAAATATCGCTATCGTAGGTCCCTCGGGCAGCGGCAAGACTACACTTTGCAGTCTGCTTTCACGCTTTTATGAGCTCACGGGCGGCAGTATTAAATTGGACGGAAAAAATATAAATGACCTTTCGCTTGAGTCTTTGCGGTCGGCTATCGGTGTAGTTCAGCAGGACGTTTATCTTTTCTCGGGCTCCGTGCTTGAAAACATTCTTTACGGCAAGGACGGTGCCACCAGAGAGGATGCGGTGGAAGCGGCCAAAAGAGCCGGTGCTCACGATTTTATCGAGTCCTTACCTGACGGCTACGATACCTATGTAGGCGAAAGAGGCGTGATGCTTTCGGGCGGTCAGAAGCAGAGAATAAGCATAGCCAGAGTTTTCGTAAAGAATCCGCCGGTGGTAGTTTTAGATGAGGCAACCTCCGCTCTTGATAATGAAAGCGAGCAGTATATCAAAAAATCTCTCGCAGAGCTTACCAAGGGAAGAACTACCTTTACCATCGCTCACAGACTTTCTACTGTCAGAAATGCCAGCCGTATTATTGTGCTTACGGAAAAGGGCATCGAAGAGCAGGGTACCCATGAGGAGCTGATGGCGAAAGAAAACGGTATTTACAGACGTCTCAATGAAAATGAACAGTGATACAGGTCAGCACTTGCTTCGGGCGGGTGCTGACCTTTTACGTCGCAGGCGGGCCAAGCCCTGTATACAGGGACTCCCGCCGCCCTGCGGCGGGAGTGACCGTGCACGGTCACTTGGCCCGCCTTACATAAATTTAAACGCAGCCGTATTCATTTTCCGATACGAAAAAAGCCTCACAGTCCGAGTGAACTGTGAGGTGAATTTATTATCTGTCAGTTCTTCTTGAACTGCTTTTTCATTCTCTGCTCTTTTGAAAGAATAGTCTTTCTGAGTCTGAGCGAGAGGGGAGTAACCTCTAAAAGCTCGTCATCCTTTATAAATTCCATACACTGCTCGAGTGAGAGTGTGACGGGAGGAACGAGGCGCAGAGCATCGTCTGAGCCCGAGGCACGGGTGTTTGTAAGGTGCTTCTGCTTGCATACGTTGCAGACCACATCCTCTGCCTTGGCGCATTCACCGACTATCATACCCTCATAAACGGGTACACCTGCACCGATGAAAAGTCTGCCTCTGTCCTGAGTGTTGAAAAGGCCGTAGGCTGAGCTTTCGCCTGTTTCGTGAACGACGATGGAGCCTCTTTCTCTGGTTACTATGTCACCCTTGTAGGGCTCATAGCCTGCGAAAAGCTGATTCATGATGCCGTTACCGTTGGTGTCGGTCATAAATTCACTTCTGTAGCCGATGAGACCTCTGGAGGGGATTCTGAACTCGAGATGAGTCGAGCCGCCGTCTCTGGCACCCATATTTTCCAGCTCACCCTTACGTGAGCCGAGCTTTTCGATTACCGCACCCACATACTGCTCGGGAACCTCTACTATGAGAAGCTCCATAGGCTCCATGGTTACTCCGTTTTCTTCCTTGAGAATAACCTTGGGACGTGAAACGGAAAATTCATAGCCCTGACGGCGCATGGTTTCGATAAGGATGGAGAGATGAAGCTCACCTCTGCCGCTTACCTTGAAGCTATCGGTGGTTTCAGTTTCTTCTACACGCATCGAAACATTGGTTTCGACTTCCTTGAAAAGACGGTCTCTTATGTTTCTGGAGGTAACGAATTTACCCTCCTTACCTGCAAAGGGACTGTTATTTACGATGAAGTTCATTGAGATGGTGGGCTCGTCGATTTTAACGAAGGGGAGAGGCTCCACATGCTCGGGATCACAGGCCGTATCACCTATGTTAAGCTCAGAGATACCCGAAACGCAGATAAGGTCACCGAGAGAAGCGTCAGAAACCTCTGCTCTTTTGAGTCCTTCGAACTGATAAAGCTTTGAAATTCTGACATTTTTTCTTTCACCGTCGTTATTGCAGAGAACCACCTGCTGTCCCTGCCTTACGGTGCCTCTTTCCACTCTGCCGATACCTATTCTGCCGATGTAGTCATCGTAGTCGAGAGAGGAGAAAAGAATCTGTGTGGGGCCCTGAAGATCGCCGGAGGGCGGATCGATGTTTTCGAGAATAGCGTCGAGCAGAGGCCTCATATCGCCCTCTCTGACGTTTTCGTCCTTTGATGAATAGCCGTCTCTGGCTGAGGCATAGATAACGGGGAAATCGAGCTGATCCTCGTCTGCGCCGAGATCAATGAAAAGGTCGAGCACCTCATCGATAACCTCGGCAGGTCTGGCACCGGGGCGGTCTATTTTATTTACTACCACGAGAACCTTCTTTTTGAGTCCGAGAGCCTTTTTGAGCACGAAGCGAGTCTGAGGCATACAGCCCTCAAAGGCATCGACGAGTAAAAGCACACCGTCTACCATCATAAGTATGCGCTCCACCTCACCGCCGAAGTCGGCGTGTCCCGGTGTGTCAACGATGTTTATTTTGACATCCCTGTAGTTTACGGAAGTGTTTTTGGAAAGGATGGTAATGCCTCTTTCTCTTTCCAGATCGTTTGAATCCATAACTCTGTCGGCTACCTGCTCGTTTTCACGGAAGGTGCCGCTCTGCTTGAGAAGCTCGTCAACCATGGTGGTTTTACCGTGGTCAACGTGGGCAATAATAGCTACATTTCTTACAGTGTTTCTTACGTCCATTATTTCACCTGATTTTAAAAATATTTAACTTATATATTTTAACACGGTTTTCCGTTAATGGCAAGTTGAAATTAACCATTTGCAGAGAACTATTTTTGTGTAAAACATACAATAAAAAAAGATAAAATATTTTCTGATTACTATTGATATTTCTTTGCTGAATATAATATAATAAAAGATGACAATAATCCTATCGAGAAATATTTACGGGGTGATTTTATGTCGGGTAATGTTATATTTATGCCGGATATCGAATATAAGGCATGGGTTAACGGAAATAAAGAGCTTCTCGACGATATAATAAAAACGGGAAAGGTGTCCACTCTGTGGCTCAGCAAGGGAAACAATAAAAAGTTCCTTGTGCGCTATTTCGGTGAGTGCGGCTACACCATTTCTATTGATGACTGAGGAGAAGATTATGGACAGAGAAACTATAATAAATTTACCGAGAAAAATACTTAAATTCGTTATCGCTGCCAAGGTAGTAAATAAGACCGTAAGAGCGGCAAAAAAGATTTATTCCTTTATACCGAAATACGACAGGATTACGGGGATAGATACAGACAGACTCGTGCAGAGTCATATGCCTGAAACGAAATAAGATACAGTACGGAGGGATGCCTGATCCCTCTGTATTTTTTTTCTAATTTTCAATTTGCTATTGTCATTTTTATTTCAGTATAGTATAATAAAATATATGTTTCTATTTTAGCTATTTTATTTAATATACTAAGGAGAAATATTTTTATGAGAAAGAATACCTTTGAATGGTTCAGGCTTGATAATGCGGCGAAGATTTTTCCCGGTCAGAATTCACGCACCTGGTCAAATGTTTTCCGCTTCGGTGTGGAGCTTAAAGAGGAGATAGATCCGCAGCTTCTCGAAAAAGCTCTCGAAAGAACCCTGAAAAGAATACCTACCTTTAATGTGTGTATGCGGAACGGCTTTTTCTGGCATTATTTCGAAAAAAATCCTAAAAAGCCTCTCGTGTGTCCCGACATAAATAACCCCTGCTACCGTATAAATTTCAAAGAAAATAACGGCTTTCTCTTCCGTACCTATTATCACGGCTGCAGAATCTGCGTGGATGTTTACCATGCTCTGTGTGACGGCTACGGTGCGGTGATTTTCGTTTCTACTCTGGCGGCTGAGTACCTTCGTCTGCAGGGACACACCATTTCCCATAATGAGTTTGTTCTCGATGTAAACGAAGAGCCGAAGCCGGAGGAGCTTGAAGACTCCTACAGTAAGTATGCCTCCTCCAAGGTAAAATTTGACCGCGGAGACAAATGGGCTTATCACGCCAAGCAGACTCGTCTTCCCAGACACGAGAGAAATTACATCACCGGTATTATGTCATTCAGTGAGCTTCATAAAATCGCCAAAGGCTACGGTGTAACCGTGACGGAGTTTCTGACGGCTATGCTTATCGATATTCACTATCATAAGCAACTCAGAGAAAAGAAAAAGCAAAAGGAAATCAGTGTGCAGGTTCCCGTTAATCTTCGCAAAGCATTTCCGTCCAAAACCTTGAGAAACTTTGTGCTTTGTCTGGTGGTACGTATCAATCCTAATCTCGGCGAGTATACCTTCGAGGAAATACTGCGCTCAGTTTCTCTTCAGCTCCGTCTGGCCAATGATCCCAAGCTTATCAATTCCCTTATGACGGACAATATGAAAATAGAGAGAAACCCTGTAGCCAGACTTCTTCCTCTTCCCATAAAGGATTTAGGCGTAGCCATAACCTTTCTGATTACCGCTGAGCAGAAAACCTCTATTCTGCTTTCAAATGTGGGCTTGGTCAAGCTGCCCGAGGAAATGTATGAGCATGTGGAAAAATACATCTTCTACACGGGTGCAGGCAAGCTTAACGGTGCCCGCTGCTCTGTAATGAGCACGGGAGATACTCTCATTTTCGGCTTTTCCAGCTGCTATGAGGAAACAGATATTCAGAGAGAGTTCTTTACCCGATTGGTCAAAATGGGTATCCATGTAAAAATCGAAAGCAACAGAGATTAATACAAAGGAGAATAAAAATGTCTTACTGTGTAAACTGCGGCGTAGAGCTTGATGCCAGTGCCCGTAAATGTGTCCTCTGCGGCACTGCCGTATATAATCCCAATAAAACCGAGTCTGAGCAGGCGGAGGCTATCCATCCCTTTTCCGACCGTATCCATCTTCCCGAGGAGCTTTCGCCCTACGGCAGAAAGAAGCTCATTCTGGCCATCGTTACCACCGTTATGACCATACCTAATCTGGTATGCATCCTTCTTAACCTCACTGTTTTTAAAGGAACTCCCTGGTCCCTCGGTGTTCTTTCGGGCAGCCTTTTTCTTTGGTCAGCCTTTGTTCTGCCCTTCGCCACTAAAAAGCCCCACCCCTACATCCTCTGGGCAGCGGACAGTGCTCTGGCCTGTCTTAATTCCCTTACCTTCGTTTGGCTTTACAGTGATATGAGTCTGTTTTTAGGCTGTCTTCTGCCTATGATAGCCTCCTGCAGCGTGTGTGTTCTGGCTTATATGCTCTGGTACAGGAAAAAAAGGCACATAATTCTGAAAATCGCTTTTGTTTTTCTGGCTCTTTCACTGGCACTTCTTCTGAGCGGCATTATCCTTAATGCTTCGGGTGTTTTCGCCTACGGTACGGAAATAGGTATAATCTGCTTTGTTTCTTTACTTGCCGTAGCATGCTTTTTCTTCTACGCCTATTCGAGCAAGACTATAAGAAGATGGGCATCTGAACGCTTTTTCCTTTGATTTTAAATTAACTGCCTCAGGGAGGTAAATTTTGGATAAATTTGAAGTATTGAACAGATATTTCGGATACGGTATGTTCCGTCAGGGACAGGAGGAGCTCATCGATGCCATCTTAGAGGGCAGAGACGTGATGGGAATAATGCCTACGGGTGCAGGTAAGTCTGTCTGCTTTCAGGTGCCTGCACTTATGCTTGAGGGTATCACTCTTGTTATTTCACCCTTGATTTCTCTTATGAAGGATCAGGTGAACGCTCTGACTCAGCTGGGAATTAAAAGTGCATATATAAATGCCTCCCTTTCCGAAAAGCAACAGAATACAGTCTATGCCGGAGCACGTGCAGGTCAGTATAAAATAATATATGTGGCGCCCGAAAGGCTTCTTACTCCTGCTTTTACGGATTTCTGCAGCAAGGTTAAAATCTCTATGCTTTGCATAGACGAGGCACACTGCGTTTCCCATTGGGGACACGACTTCCGTACGGCATATCTCGACATAAGCACATTTATTTCCTCTCTTGACGAAAGACCGGTGGTAACGGCCTTTACCGCTACTGCCACTCAGAGGGTAAGAGATGACATAGAAGCTCTCATAGGTCTGGAAAATCCGCTGAGGGTAGTGACTGGCTTTGACAGAGAAAACCTCTATTTCGAGGTGGTTCAGCCTAAAATCAAGCTCGTGGCACTCAGACGCTATTTGGATCTTTATTCGGGCAGAAGCGGTATCGTTTACTGCTCATCACGAAAAACCGTGGACGAGCTTTACGAAACTCTCCGTAAGGAAAAATACAGTGTTACCAGATATCACGCAGGTCTTACCAAACAGGAAAGACGGATTAATCAGGATCTTTTCATCGGTGACGAAAAAGAGATTATTATTGCTACCAACGCCTTCGGTATGGGCATAGATAAATCAAATGTTTCCTTCGTAATTCATTACAATATGCCCGGTGATATAGAAAGCTATTATCAGGAGGCGGGCAGAGCAGGCAGAGACGGTGCCGACGCTGACTGTGTTTTACTTTACGGTGCAGGCGACATCAGAATGCAGAAATATTTTATCGATAATCCCGAGGAAAACCCTTCTCTCAGTGACGAGGAGATAGAAACTCTGCGTCAGCTCAGACTGCAGAAGCTGGAAAAAATGATTTATTACTCTACCAAGGCATCCTGTCTTAGAAATTATATTCTTAATTACTTCGGTGAGCGCACCAAGGGTAAATGCAACAGCTGCTCAGGCTGCAACGGTAACGAAATGAGCATCGATGTTACGGTGCCTGCACAGAAAATCTTTTCCTGCATCAAAAGGGTGAGGGAAAGCGAAAATAAAAGGGTTATTCTCGACATTCTTAAGGGTAATGAAACAGAATACATCCTCTCCAAAAAATATAATCTGCTGAAAACCTTCGGTACGATGAGTGACAGTGCCGAAAGTGAAATAGAAAAGCATATCGACCACTTTATCAGATATGCCTACATTTCCGAAAAAAGAACGGGCAGCCTTTATCTGGAGGAAAAATGCTCCGACATTCTCTGGAAGGGTAAAAGAGTCCGTAAGTTTGCCGAAAAAAGTGAAAAAACTGCTGCCGGTACCTCTCAGGATGTGGACATCAGACTTCTTCTTAAGCTGAAAACCCTCCGTAAGCTTCTGGCGAATAAAAGCGGAGTACCCGACTATTCGGTGCTGACGGATTATGCTCTGGTAAAAATTGCTGCGGAAAAGCCGAAAAATATGGAGCAGCTTCGTAAAATCGAGGGTATTTCCGAGCATAAGCTTAATAAATTCGGTGCAGTATTTCTTAAAGAAATTAACAGACACTGTGGCGAAAATATTGAAAAAAATTAAAATAAGTGCTATAATATCAAATTATTTATAAAAATTTTTCAGAAAGGACTGAGACGGATGAGCCGCAAAAAATGGATAGTTTCCTCGCTCGATAAAGAGCTCGCTTCCGATATAGCGGAAGAGTACGGCATAGATCCCTTTGCGGCGCTGCTTCTCGTTTCGAGAGGCATCACCGACGAGAGTGAAATCGCCGAGTTTTTCTCGGAGAGCACCTCTCTTATCAGCCCTTTTGAAATCAAGGATATGGATAAGGCGGCAGAAAGAATAGGCCGCGCTATGGATAACGGCGAAAAAATAGCCGTTTACGGTGACTATGATGCCGACGGTGTTACCTCCACCGCTCTTATGTACCGCTTTTTCGAAATGAACGGCTGCGAGGTTATAACCTATATTCCCGACAGAAACAGTGAGGGCTACGGCCTTAACAAAGAAGCAATCAGAGAGCTTAAAAAGCAGGGCGCAGAGCTTATCATAACCGTAGATAACGGTATTTCTGCCTTTGAGGAGGCCGAGTATATCTATGAAAACGGTATGGAGCTCGTCATCACCGACCATCATAAGGCGGGCGACACGTTGCCCCGTGCAGAGGCCGTCGTCGATCCTCACAGAAAGGACTGCCCCTGTGCCTATAAATTATGGGCTGGAGTAGGCGTAGCCTTCAAGGTTATCTGTGCAGTTTCGGGTGCCGATGACGAAGAGATGCTTTCTATGTTTTCCGATCTGGTTACCATAGGCACCATCGGTGATATCGTGCCTCTTACGGGTGAAAACCGCACTATAGTAAAGCACGGTCTGCGTAGCCTTAACGGTGACACCTGTCTTGGTGTTTCGGCACTGAAAAAGCAGGCGGGAGTTGACAGTAAAACTCTCAATGCTACCTCTGTAGCCTTTTCACTTGTACCCAGAATAAATTCCATCGGCAGAATGGCTCACGCCTCCAAGGCTCTCGAGCTCCTTTTAGGTGAGGAAGAGAGAGAGGTTTTGGCTATTGTCGATACTGTAGATAAATCAAATAATGACAGACAGGAAATCGAAAAGAGGATTACTGCCGAAGCCGAGGAACAGATAAAAAACAATCCGGATATGCTTTGTGAAAGAGTGCTTGTTTTCTCCGGTAAAAACTGGCACGGCGGCGTAATAGGCATAGTTGCTTCACGTCTGGTGGGGAAATACGGTAAGCCCTGTATAGTCATAACCGATGACGGCACTGAGGCCAAGGGCTCAGGCAGAAGCATTGAGGGCTTCTCTCTTTATGATGCCATATCCTCCGCAAAAGAGCTTCTGACTCATTACGGCGGTCACGTTCTTGCCGCGGGCTTCGGAATGAAAAGTGAAAATCTTTCCGCCTTTAAAAAAGCCATAGCCGACTATGCCAAAACAGTCGAAATGCCCTTTCCGGTGACTGAGCTCGACTGCAGACTGAAGCCGGAGTTCATTTCGTCAGATATTCTTTCCGTCATTTCGGCTCTCGAGCCCTTCGGTGCAGGCAACCCTCAGCCGGTTTTCGGCCTTTACGCAGTCACTCTTTCCTCTGTTCAGCCTATCGGCTCGGGAAAGCATCTGAGGCTCAGCTTCAGAAAAGGAACCACCTCCTTTACGGCTCTTTATTTCGGCATTACGGAAAAGGAGCTTCCTTATGCGCCCGGTGACAGCCTTGATCTGGCCGTAAAGCTGGAAAGAAACGAATATATGGGGCAGGTAAGAGTAAGTATATACATAAAAGACATCAGAATGTCGGGCACCGATGATGAAAAATACCTTAAAAGTGTCCGTCTTTACGAAAAAATGCGCCGTAAGGAGAGGCTTTCACCTAAGGAGGCCGCCTTCATCCTTCCGTCGAGACAGGTCGTGGCAGATGTGTTCCGCTACATCAGAAGCATCGGAAAATGGTCCTTTGACAGTGATGTTCTGTGCTACAGGCTTGGCGGAGACGGCAGTAACGCCTGTACGGTGCTTACGGCCATCGATGTTCTCAGTGAGCTGGGAATACTTAAAAAGGAAGAAGGGGAAATCAGCATAAGAGATACCTCGGTAAAGGTAAATCTGGATGATTCCCGTATCATAAAGCATATTAAAAAATATCTGTGAGAAAGGGGGATACCGTAATGGATTATTATAAAGATTTCGAGGCGCTTACACAGGCGGTAAAGGAAAGCTTTTCGGCCGAGGACATAGCCAAAATAAAAAAGGCTTTTACCGTAGCCGATGAAGCTCATAAGCAGCAGCGCAGACGCTCGGGCGAGCCTTATATCATTCATCCTATTGCAGTAGCCCGTATTCTGGCGGATATGGGTATGGACGCAGACTCGGTCTGTGCTGCACTCTTACACGATGTGGTGGAGGATACACCCACTACAGGCGAAGAAATCAGGGAAATGTTCGGTGCGGATGTGGAGCATCTCGTAGACGGTGTTACCAAGCTCGGACAGATTCCTCTGTCGGCAAGCAAGGAGGAGGAGCAGAGCGAAAACATCAGAAAGATGTTTCTTGCTATGTCCCGTGACATCCGAGTGGTTATCATTAAGCTGGCCGACCGTGTTCATAATATGCGTACTCTCAGGTTTATGCCCGAGGAAAAGCAGAGATATAAGGCCAGAGAAACTCTGGAGATTTACGCTCCCATTGCTCACCGTCTCGGTATCCGTGCATTCAAAGAGGAGCTTGAGGACCTCGCTATCAGCTTTCTTGATCCCGTGGCATACGGTGAGATTGCCAAAACCCTCGAAAAGCAGGTGGAGTCACGTCAGAGCTTTCTTGATAACATAAAGGACGAAATTTTCGAAAGAGTCCGTAAGGATGTTCCCAATGTTCACATAGAGGGCAGAATAAAAAGTGTTCACGGTATTTACCGTAAAACCTATATGCAAAACAGAACCATCGATGAAATCTACGACATTTATGCCGTGAGACTTATCGTGGACTCTGTTTATGAATGCTACTGCTGTCTGGGCATCATTCACGATATGTTTAACCCGATTCTCGGCCGCTTCAAGGATTACATCTCCACTCCTAAGCCGAATATGTACCAGTCACTTCATACCACGGTCATCGGTAAGGCGGGTGTGCCCTTTGAGGTGCAGATAAGGACATGGGAAATGCACCACACTGCCGAATTCGGTATCGCTGCTCACTGGAAATATAAGCTCGGTATGAGCGGCAAGGTTAAATTTGAGGAGCGTCTTTCGTGGATTAGGCAGCTTCTGGAGAGTCAGAAGGAAAGCGACGACGTAGAGGAAATCGTAAAAACCATCAAAACCGACTTCGTTCCCGAGGAGGTCTTTGCCTTCACTCCCAAGGGTGACGTTATCAGTCTTCCCATGGGCTCGTGTATTATCGACTTTGCCTATGCCATTCACTCTGCCGTAGGTAACAAAATGATAGGCGCCAAGGTGGACGGCAGAATAACCACCCTCGACCATAAGGTAAATAACGGTGAAATCATCGAAATCCTTACCACCTCTCAGCAGGGCAAGGGCCCCAGCCGTGACTGGATAAAGATAGCCAAAACCACATCGGCCAGAACTAAAATCAGAGGCTGGTTCAAAAAAGAAAAAAGAGAAGAAAATATCATCGAGGGCAAGGCAGAGGTCGAGCGTGAGTTTAAGCGTAACAACATCGTTCTGCCCGAAAAGCAGATGCTCGAATTTCTCGGCAAAATAGCCGAAAGGCAGCACTGCAACAGTGTCGATGAGTTCTTTGCAGCCATCGGCTACGGAGGTCTTTCTCTGAATAAAATCATCCCCCGCATAAAGGAGGACTATTCTAAGCTCGTAAAGGAAATGTCTCCCGAAGCACAGGTAGCCGTAAGGCCTGTGCCTAAAAAGACCACCAAAAGCACAGAGGGTATTATCATCGAGGGTATCGATAACTGTCTTATCAAGTTCTCACGCTGCTGCGATCCTCTTCCCGGTGACGACATCATCGGCTTTATAACACGGGGCCACGGTGTGTCTATTCATACGAAAAAGTGCGTAAATGTGCCAAAGGATATTTCGAAAGCCGCAGAGCCCGAAAGGTGGATAAACGCCTCGTGGGACAGAAAGGTGCAGAATTCCTACCGTGTAACCCTCGCCATAACCTGTATGAACCGTATGGGTATGCTCGCCGATACGTCTGCGGTTATAGCGAATATGCACGTTATGATTCATTCCATTTTCACCAAGGATGCCTCCGACGGCAGATGCACCATCTATATGACCATCACCGTAAACGGTGCAGAGCATCTTAAGAGTGTCTGTGAAAAATTAAAGAAGGTAAAGGGCGTTCTCGAAACAGAGCGTTCGGGTTTATAATATGAAAGCAGTTATACAGAGAGTAAAAAGAGCCTCCGTCACCGTGGACGGCAAAATAACGGGAGAGGTCGGAAAGGGCTTTCTTGTTCTGCTGGGCGTGGTACAGGGTGACACGGAGGAGGAAATGAGACTTCTGGCCAAAAAGGTGGCTCAGATTAGGATTTTCACCGATGAAAACGATAAAATGAATCTTTCTCTTGACAAGGTTGACGGTGAGGTTTTAGTGGTTTCGCAGTTTACTCTGTGTGCCGATGTTTCTCACGGCAGAAGACCGTCCTTTATCGGCTCGGCACCTCCCGACATCGCAAATGAGCTTTATGAAAAATTCTGTGAGGAGCTGGTGGCTGCTCACGGGGTGAAAAAGGTCGCCAAGGGTGTTTTCGGTGCGGATATGGATGTGGAGCTCGTAAATGACGGCCCTGTTACCATAATAATGGACACGGATGAATGGAAGAAAAAATAACGGGGTGTGACTTTATGAATATAAGTGTAAGAATCTGTCCGCTGGCTCCTCTCGGGACTAACTGCTATATAATCAAAGCGGAAAACGGTGATGCTGCCGTTATCGATCCCGCCTCCTTCGGTCCTGCACTGCGCAGAGTAATGGAGGAAGAGGGGATAAGCGAGCTTAAATATATTCTTCTTACCCACGGCCATTTCGACCATATCACGGGTGCAGATAAATTCAGACAGAGCTTCGGCGGTAAAATAGCCATACACCGTCTCGATGCACCCTGTCTCGAAAGCTCGAATGAAAGCAGAGCAGCGATGTTCGGCTATCCGTTCAGAGCCTTTAAGGAGGATATTATACTCGAGGACGGAGACACTCTTGATTTCGGTGACGGAGAAATCAGGGTAATGCACACTCCCGGACATACGGTGGGCAGTGTCTGCTTTATAATGGGAAATAATCTTTTCAGCGGTGACACCCTTTTCCGTCTGTCTGTGGGCAGAACGGATTTTCCGGGCGGCAGTATGACCGAAATGATGTCCTCCGTGAAAAAGCTGAAGGCTCTCGAGGGCTTTTATAAGGTTTATCCGGGACACGAGGCAGTATCTGACCTTGATTATGAAAAAGCCTATAACCCTTATATGAAAGGTATATAAAATGCAGATAATTAATATAAATAATTCATATCACTACGAAACGGAAAATCTGCTGCGTGTCTTTTTCCCTGAGGAAAAATTCCACTGTGCCGAAGTAGCCACGGAAGGGGAGGACCGGTGCATTTTCGAAACTGAGGGCAGCAGGGTTAAAATCGAGCTTTTCATTTCGGGTGAAAGACTATCTGATGAAAAATTCTTCTCCTTCGACGATAAGGAGGAGGGAGAAACAGATGAAAGCTTTTTAGAGCGTAAGGGTGCCGTAATGCTTTTCGGCCTTCTTTGCTCTTATACGGGGTATACACCTCCATGGGGTATTCTTACGGGTGTAAGACCTGCCAAGCTGATGACTAAGCTTATTTCTTCTATGGGTGAAGAAAAAGCCGTAGCTTATTTTATGAATGAGCTTAAGGTAAGTGAAGAAAAGACTGCTTTGGCACTTATGGTTGCCAAAAATGAAGCACCTCTTATGCAGGTGAACACGGAAAAATCCTATTCGCTTTACATCTCCGTTCCCTTCTGCCCCTCACGCTGCAGCTACTGCTCCTTTATCTCCCATTCGAATGAGAGTGCAAAAAAGCTTATGCCCGCTTATGTGGAAAAGCTCTGTGAGGAAATAAGGGTTACGGGTGCTATCGCAAGAGAGCTGGGGCTTAAGGCTGAAAGCATTTATATGGGCGGCGGAACACCCACTGCTCTTACTGCAGAGCTGCTTAAAAGGGTTACCGATGCCGTCAGCGAAAGCTTTCCTGTTTCCTCTGTCCGTGAATATACTATAGAGGCGGGCAGACCTGACAGTATAACGGATGAAAAGCTGGAAATAATCAAAAGCTGCGGTGCTACCCGTATCAGCATCAATCCGCAGACCTTTTCCGATGATGTGCTTAAGGCTATAGGCAGAAACCATTCGAGTCAGATGACTGTCGATGCCTTTCTTGCCGCCAGAGAAAAGGGCTTTGATAACATCAATATGGACCTTATCGCAGGTCTTCCCACGGACACTGCGGAAAACTATGAGGCTACTCTTCGCAGGGCTCTGTCCTTTTCTCCCGAAAACATTACCGTACATACTCTCGCTCTGAAGCGTTCGTCAGCTATCGTGACGGAAAAAAGAGGCACCAATTCGGGGCAGGCAGCCTCGGAAATGCTCTCTTTTACGCAGAAAACACTCCTCAGTGAGGGATATATTCCTTATTATATGTACCGACAGAGCAAATGCCTCGGAAACCTCGAAAACGTGGGCTGGGCAAAAAAAGGCTATGAGGGACTTTATAATGTTTATATGATGGAAGAAATACACTCGGTTTTTGCCGTCGGTGCGGGAGCCGTAACTAAGCTTAAAGCACCTTATGACAGTTCTATCGAGCGTGTTTTCAATTATAAATATCCTTATGAATATATCGGCTCCTTTGATGAAATAATAAAGCGAAAAGAGCAGATTAAAATTTTTTATGACAAATATTTTAAAGGGTGATTATGTGAACAAGCTTACCGTTGATTATATCAACACCTCAGTTAAAGAAGCACCTGAAAAAATAATATCGGAAAGTGAAAACAGATATAAAAGCATAATTGATACCACCGCTGAAAGAATATGCTCTTCGAAGGGCAGAACTCTCGTGATGGTGGCAGGTCCCTCCTCCTCGGGTAAAACCACTACCTCAAAGCTTCTTAAAAAAGCCATAGAGGAAAAGGGGAGAAGGGCCAAGATGATTTCTCTGGATGACTTTTACAGAAGTCACGGAGCTATCTACACCTTTGAGGACGGCACCGTGGATTATGAAACGGTAAAGGCTCTCGATGTGGATTATATCGGTGAGTGTCTGCATTCTCTTATGAATGAGGGCAGATGCAGGCTGCCCCGCTTCAGCTTTAAAACCAAAAAGAGGGAGTATTATGTGGAAACGGTGGCTGCACAGGATGACATCATCATCGTGGAAGGTCTTCACGCCCTTAATCCCGTGATAACCGACCAGCTTGAAAATGAGCAGATGGTGAAAATATATGTCAGCGTATCCTCACGTATTTTCGACGGTGACGAGGTTCTGATGTCAAAGCGTGACATAAGGCTTCTGCGCCGTATGATAAGGGACTATCACCACCGTGACTCTTCGCCTGAAAACACCTTTTATCTGTGGAACGGTGTGAGAATGGGCGAGGACAGATACCTCTTTCCCTTCGAGGACAGGGCAGATATTAAAATAGACTCCATTCATCCTTATGAAGTATGTGCTTTTAAGGATGTTGCCGAAAAAGTACTTGACCGCACGGACAAAAAGAGTATATACTACCCTGTGGCACAGGAGCTAAAAGAAAAAATTTCGAAGTTCATTTCCATCGGTGAAGCCTCCGTTCCTGAGGGCTCACTCCTGAATGAATTTATAGGTTAAGATAATCAGATAAGACAATTACAGGAAAGAAGATGATAAATAATGGCTGAAAGAAAAAGACAGTCCTTGCTTGCGGGTGCGGGCGTGCTTGCTATAGCTACGATAGTCGTTAAATTAATCGGAGCGGTTTATAAGATTCCCATGAATAACCTTCTCGGTACCGAGGGCTACGGCTATTTCACGGGTGCTTATGCCGTTTACACGCCTCTTTATGCTATTTCTATGGCGGGACTTCCCGTGGCAGTGTCCAAGCTCGTATCGCAGAATATGGAGCTTGGCAGAGTAAGGGATGCCAAGGCTATTTTTAAAGTTTCACGTAAGCTGTTTTTCCTCGTGGGCTTAGTGGGTACATTGGTGCTTATGGCCATAGCAGTGCCGTATTCCGTTTATTCCGCTAAGGCTCCTATGAATTACATAAGCGTTCTCGCCGTAGCTCCCTGTGTGCTCTTCTGCTGCATGATGTCCTCCTTCAGAGGCTATTACGAGGGACTTAACAATATGACACCCACGGGAGTTTCTCAGGTTATCGAGGCTGCGGTCAAGCTTATTTTCGGCCTTTCGGCTACCTATGTCTTTATGAACGGAGCCATTTCCTATTACGAGGAAAATGCAGTAAACGGTGCTATGACGCTTTTCGGTGTGGACGTAACCAATAAGGCTGAGGCTATGGCGGCTATTTATCCCTACGGTGCTGCCGTGGCTATTTTAGGCGTTACTCTGGGCTCTGCCTTCGGACTTGTGTATCTTTTCATAAGATATAAGAAAAAGGGCTTCGGCTTTACCCGTGAGGAGCTGGTTAATTCTCCCGAGGCTGATAGCGATAAATCTATCCTTAAAAGCATTCTTCGCATTTCCGTACCTGTTGCGGCATCCTCTCTGGTTTTGAATGTGAGCAATCTTATCGACGATGTTACCATCAGAAGCAGACTCGTTTACGCTCTGGAAAACGGTCTCGACACCATCAAGACTATGTATGGGGATACTCTTGCCGTTTCGCAGACTCTGGATGAAAATATCTCCACCTATCTTTACGGTATGCACGGCTCCGTAATCAATATCAAAAACCTTATTCCTACTATCACGCTTACTCTCGGCATCAGTGCCATTCCCGTTCTTTCCAAAGCGTGGACCGCTAAAAATAAAGGTGAAATCAAGCTTTGCGTAGAGTCAGCCATCCGTGTGGCTATGCTTATCGCTATGCCTGCCGGTATCGGTATAGCAGTTCTCTCAGAGCCTATTCTTGACCTGCTTTACGGCGGAAATAATCCGGAGTTTGCTCCTGCCGCCGCACCGATGATGTTCGTCTACGGTCTGGCATTACCTCTTTTTGCCATGGCATCACCTCTGACGAATATGCTTCAGGCAGTAGGCAAAACCAAGGTGCCCATCGTGACTATGTCCATAGGTGCCGTTATAAAAATAGCACTTAATTTTATAATGATTGCCAATCCCGAAATCAATATCAAGGGTGCCTGTATCAGCTCTACGGTTTGCTACATCGTGATGGTGCTTATAAACTATAACATCCTTACCCGAACCGTGGATGTGAAGCTTAATCTTGTCTCCGTATTTCTTAAGCCCTTCCTCGCAGCCCTGATGTGCGGCGTAGGTGCATGGGGTGCAAACTACCTTTTAGTGGACGTTCTCTCCATCGAAAGCCGCCTTACTACCCTTTTAGCAGTGGGCGTAGGCGCAGGTTTTTATGCAATTTCTATACTTTTACTTAAAGGAATTGTAAAAGATGACATAGAAATGCTTCCAAAAGGAGAAAAAATTGCAAAAGTCCTTGCAAAATTTGGATTATTAGGTTAAAATAGGAGCAATGAGGTAAAGAAAATGGAAAATTTTACTTTCAAGGATAAATATACCATAGATGACCTGCTTTCGATTATGGCTGTGCTTCGTTCTCCCGGAGGATGTCCCTGGGACGCTGAGCAGACTCACGAAAGCATAAAAAAGGATTTCATCGAGGAAACCTATGAGGTCATAGAGGCTATCAATAAAAAAGATAAAGACTTACTCGAGGAAGAACTCGGCGACGTGCTTTTACAGGTGGTCTTTCACGCCCAGATTGAAAAGGAAATCGGCTCCTTTGATTTCTCAGATGTCTGTGACGGTATCTGTAAAAAGCTCATCGAGCGTCATCCCCATGTTTTCGGCGAGGTCAGGGTTAGCGGCACCGACGAGGTGCTCAGCAACTGGGACGACATAAAGCGTAAAAGCAAAGGGCAGAAAACACAGGGCTCATCTATGCTGAAGGTTCCCAAAGAGCTTCCCGCACTTATGAGAGCGCAGAAAATTCAGCAGAAGGCTAAAAAGGCCGGCTTTGATTGGGATGAGGTTAGCGGTGCCCTTGAAGCACTTGAAAGTGAAATTGCCGAGCTTAAGGAAGCGATGAAATCAGGTGACAGTGAGAGCGTAACCGACGAATTCGGTGACCTCCTTTTCTCCTGTGTAAATGTAGCGAGGTTTATCGGTGTCGATGCCGAGGAAGCACTCAATCTCTCTACAGAAAAGTTCATCACCCGCTTTCTCGAGGTAGAAAGGCTCGCCGCCGAAGAAAACATCGATATGAAAAGCTCTGCTATCGAGGAGCTGGACAAGCTTTGGGCTCAGGCGAAGAAAAACTTAGTATCCAATCGGGATTAATCCCGTGGAAAAATAAATCATATTTTTGGAGGAAAACAAAAATGAATAAAACTGAATTAATTAATGCAGTTGCAGCAAAGGCAGAAATCTCAAAGAAGGACGCTGATAAGGCTCTTGCAGCAGTTATCGCTTCCATCGAAGAAGCACTCGTTAAGGGTGACAAGGTTCAGCTTATCGGCTTCGGTACCTTCGAAGTTAAGGAAAGAGCAGCCAGAACAGGCCACAACCCCAAAACAGGCGAATCCATCGAGATCGCAGCAGCTAAGATTCCTTCCTTTAAGGCAGGCGCAGCTCTTAAGAACGCTGTAAAATAATTAAATTTCAGCTTATTCGGACTGTTCTTCGGAGCAGTCCTGAATTTTTAGGTGGTAAAAATGAGACTCGACAAATATCTTAAGGTGTCACGCCTTATAAAGCGCAGAACTATCGCAAACGAGGTGTGTGATGCCAAGCATGTGACGGTAAACGGTAAGGTCGCCAGAGCCTCCTATGATGTGAAGGTCGGCGATGTAATCGAAATACAGATGGGCGAAAACCTTCTTAAGGCCCGTGTGCTTATCGTTACGGAGCACGCTACTAAAAACGATGCAGGTCTTATGTACGAAATACTGTGATAAGCACCTGTGAAGAATAATAAATCTCCTTTCGGAATAAACTTTTTCCGAAGGAGGTTTTTTTATGACCGAAAATAAAATCAAAATGCCCCACAGTCTTATTCTTAAGGACAGGAATCAGCTTACCTTAAGCGGAGTTACCGATGTAGATTCCTTTGACGAAAATCTTATAACCGCCTACACCGATTACGGTGAGCTGACGGTAAAGGGGGAGGGACTGCATATCAGTGTGCTTAACACAGACACAGGTGAGCTTTCCATAGACGGCACAGTGTCCTCTCTGGTTTATCTGGATAATCAGCCGCGCAGCACTTCCTTTTTTTCAAAGGTGTTCAGATGAATTATTCCGAGCCTCTTGTCAGTCAGATAGTGGTTTTCTGCAGAGCTCTGGGCTGCGGAATACTTCTCGGCCTGCTTTACGGTGCCGTGTGCGCCGTGCGTATGCTTTTCGGTGAGAGAAAGGGTGTTTATGTTTTCTTTGACACCCTTTATTTTCTTATGGCATCGCTCCTTTCCTTTTTCTTTATGGTTATTTATAATTCGGGGCAGGTGAGGCTTAATATCATACTCGCCGAGCTTGTCGGAGGTGTGGCCTTTCATTTTTCACTGGGCAGATATATACTGGGGCGGTATGCGGCTTATCTTGCCTGCGTGAGGAATTTTTTCGCTTTTTTGGCAAGACCTTTTATCAAAACGGCGGAGCATTTACGTGATTTTTCGGGCAGGATTTTCCGCAGGCTCGAAAAAAAGCTGTCAGAGATGAAAAATAAAGAAAAAAATCAGAAAAATTTTTGTATTATTGCCAAAATCCTCTTGAAAAATAAAAACAAATCTGTATAATTATGGATGGGTGTATTTTAATTTATGCGCTGAGATTTTTAAGGGGTGGATTTGCTTGGCAGTCAGGAACTTCAGTGAAGCCAGAAAAGCTAAAAAAAGAGAAATCAAAAAAGTTCATATATTAATGATTTTCGTCGCTGCAGTTATGACCGTGTTACTTGTTTCGCAGTGTGTGTCTAACTATGCCCGTGCAGCAGAGTATAACCGTGAGGCAGCTGAGCTCGAGGCTCTTGCAGTGTCTGTAAGCGAGGAAAGCTCTGAAATTTCCGAAACCTTGAAGGAAGAAAACCATCAGGCATATTTTGAAAAAATCGCCAGAGAAGAGTACGGCTATTGTAAGCCGGGCGAAAAGGTATATTATAATTCATCTTACGGCGAGTAAGCCGGATGTATATTTTTAGGAGGATTCAGTCTTTTTATGCTTGAAGTTGGCGCAGTTTTAGAGGGTAAAGTAACAGGTCTCACAGCCTTCGGAGCTTTTGTAAGTCTTCCCGACGGTAAAAGCGGTATGGTACATATTTCCGAGGTATCAAACGGTTTCGTTAAGGACATAAAGGAGTTTCTGAAGGAAGGTCAGACAGTAAAGGTAAAGATTGTGAGCATTTCCGAAGAGGGAAAAATCAGTCTTTCCATCAGAAAGGCAGAGGAAGCACCCAAAAGGGAAAATTCACGTCCTCCCCGTAAAACTGAAAAGCCTGCACGTGCCAATGTCTGGCAGGGGCAGCCCAAACAGAATAAAGAGGCTATGTCCTTCGAGGATATGATGGCACGCTTTAAGCAGGTCAGTGACGAGAAAATGACAGACCTTAAGAGAAATTCCGACTCAAAGCACGGCGGCGGTTATTCACGCCGTGGCTCAGGCAGAAGCTGAATATTATGCTACCGGTTAAATACCGGTAGCTTTTTTTGCGTTCTGTAACAAATAGTTAACATTTAGGAAGAACGGATTTTATATTTTGCATCACGATGATGTATTTCTGACAAAGTGTAACTTTATTTAACGGTTTTTCATTGACTTTTTATTTGCTTTTTGGTATCATTATTAAGTTAGAAAAAATCGGAAGGAGAGTGTAGTTGTGAAAAAATACACACCGGAAAAATATTATGATCTGATACCGTCTCAGCAGACAATGTATCTTATGGTTAAGTACAGCTTCAGTAAGCAGCTTACTCAGATACCCACATCCTTTGCCGTTGATAAGGATATGGATTTCGACATTCTTACGAAAGCACTTAACATCGAATTTGAAAGAAACGATTCGCTTCGTCTGAGATTTAAAAAGGTAGACAAGCAGATCAAGCAGTATTTTCTTCCGTCCTTCAGAATGAATAAGGTTCCCTGTAAGTATTTCCGCGACGAAAAGCAGCAGGAGGAGTTTATTGCCGCAGATGCACAGAAGCCTGTTTATTTCCTTAAGGACGAATGCTTCAGAATTTACTTCTTTAAAAATGCAAACGGAACAAACGGCATTTACTTTAATGTAAGTCATCTTAATATGGATGCACTCGGATCGATGATATTCTATATGGACCTTATTTCTGTCTACAGACATCTCTGTTACGGTGCTGAAATGCCTAAGCCTCTTGATTCCTATGAGGAATACATACAGGAGGAGCTCGTTCGTATAACCAACGAAAAGAAGCAGAAAAAGCACGAGAAATTCTACAGAGAGTATTTTGCAAAGGGCGGTGAGCCCTTCTATGCAGGCGTTCACGGTCCTGCCTTCCTCGAAAAGATGAGAAAGAAGAAAAAGGATCCCAATCTCCGTGTTCCCGCAGCATATAATCCTATCTATGACAAATGTAATATGATAAGCAATCATATCTGCACAGAGGACGCAGAAAAGATACTTAACTTCTGTATCGAAAACAGTATCGCACCCGAAAGCCTCTTTATGTTCGGTCTTCGCTGCCACGCTTCCGCCATCAACTACCGTACAGAGGATGTATTTATGATGGCTACCTGCTCTAAACGCTCTACCATCAAGGAAAAGAATATGAGCGGATGTCTCGCTCAGCCTATTCAGGTACGTACCATCATCAGTGAGGATAAAACCTTCCGTCAGGGCGTGGATGAATATACCAATGTCAGAACCCAGCTTTACAGGCACTCCGAATATCCCTATATCACCGCACGTGATATGTCCAGAGATATGTTTAATTACGGCCTTATTCAGGGGCCGGCCTGCCTTATGTTCTCGTGGATTCCCGTTCCCTTTGACCTTGGTGACCACGGACTTAAGCTCGATTTCAGGACCTATGACCTCGGCAGATATTTCACACCTCTTTATGTTATCTGCTCCACTGATCCCCGTGATAAGGGCTTTAACCTTAACTATATGTACAGAGTGAAGCTTTCAAATAAAGAGCAGATACAGGCTCTTCACGAAAATGCACTCAAGGTTATTCTTACAGGTATCGAAAATCCCGATATCACCGTCGGTGAGCTTCTCGATATGTGCCTGGAATAATATATACTAAAGAAACAGAAAAAACTTTTAAGGAGACTCAGAAATGACCATTCAGCACAGTAAAAAAGAAAAGAAAGAAATAGCAAAACTCAGAACTAAGCTCCACAATATGGGCCCCTGCTCTACAATCAAGGAAATGTTTGTAAGAAGTGAGGCCTTCGGTGACAGAATTGCCGTAGTGGAAAAGATTAAGAAGCAGGATGTTTGCTACACAGTTAAAGAGTTTCATGACAGAGTAAGATATGTAGGTACTGCTCTTTATGAAATCGGTCTGGGCGGTAAGCATATTGCTATAGTCAGTGAAAACTCCTATAGCTGGATTGTAATGTTTTACGCTATCGTATGCGGTGGCGGTGTAGCAGTGCCCATCGATAAGGAGCTTTCTGACAAGGATATCAGTATGCTTATCTCAAAGGGTGACGCAGTAGCTCTCTGTCACAGTAAAAACTATAAGGAAACCGCAAAGCTTCATACGGAGCAGGATGAGCGTTGCCAGTATTGCTTTAATATGACTCCCGGCGCAAAGGCCGAGGGCGGCAAATTCCTTACGGTCGATGAGCTGGCAGAAATGGGTAAAAAGCTCGTGGAAGCAGGCGACAGACGCTTTATCGATAAGGAAATCACAGGCGATATGCTCGCTGCTATCGTGTTCACATCGGGCACCACGGGCACAAACAAGGGTGTTATGCTCACTCATTTTAATTTTGCATCCAATGTGGACGGTCTTCTCGAGTTCCTCGGACCTGAGCAGTCCACTATGTCCATTCTCCCCATGAACCACGTTTATGAGCTTTCCTGCAGTATTCTTACGGCTATCTATATGTACGGTGTCATTTACATCAATGACAGCCTTAAGAACATCCTTCCCAATATCAATGACTTCAAGCCTACTGCCATGGCAGTCGTTCCTCTCGTTCTGGAGGCCATTTATAACGGCATTTGGGCTAAGGCTGAGGCAAGCGGTAAGGCAGATGTAATGCGTAAGGCTATCAAGGTAAGCAACAAGCTTCTCGAAATCGGTATCGACATCCGTCCCATCGTTTTCAAGCAGATCAAGGAAAACTTCGGAGGACAGTTCCCCACCATGTCCTGCGGCGGCGCACCTGCCAGAGCAGACCATATCAAAAACCTTTCCGAGCTCGGCTTTAACATCATTTCCGGCTACGGTATGACAGAGGCATCTCCCACCATCACTCTTCATAAAAACGGCAGAAAGAAGCCTCTCTGCGCAGGTAAGGCCTTCCCCAGAGCACAGTTCAGAATTGACGATCCCGATGAAGAGGGCATCGGTGAAATTCAGGTCAGAGGTGACAATGTTACTCAGGGCTACTATAAGGATGAAGAGGCTACCAAGGCTTCCTTTACCGAGGACGGCTGGTTTAAAACAGGCGACTACGGCAGAGTAGACGAGGACGGAGAGCTTTACATCACCGGCAGAAAGAAATTCCTCATTATTCTTCCTAACGGAGAAAACATCTTCCCTGAAACCGTAGAAAGCAATATTATGGAAAATCTTCTTTATGCCGTTGAGGTTGTTGCCTTCGAAGAAAAGGTAGAAATTCTCGGCAGAGAAAATGTGGTAATGTCTGCGGCTATTTATGTGGATAAAAATAAGCTCAAGGGTATGACCGATGAGGAAATCATCGAAAAAACAAAGGCTGATGTAGCCGCATCAAACAAAGGTCAGCCCGCTTACAGAAAGGTACAGAATGTATATGTATCCTTTGATGAGTTTGAAAAGAACTCCACCAGAAAGGTTATCAGACAAAAAGTTATCGACAGATATACAAAAACTATTGCAAAATAATTATTTTTGGTATATTATATAAAAGAATTATTTTTAAAGGAGGATGAAACTATGCTTGACAGAATCAGAGAAGTTATCTGCCGTTATGTTTCCATTGATCCCGAAAAGCTAACGGAAGACACAAACATCAGAAGCGAGCTCGGTCTTAACTCACTTGAGCTTATCAATATCGCTGTAGCTATCGAGGACGAATTTGATGTAGAGATACCTGACCGTGAGGTCGGCAATCTCGAAACTCTCGGCGATGCTATCAAAATCATCCAGAAGTATATGGAAGACTGATAAAAGAGCTGCTCACATATGTGGGCAGTTTTTTTGTGCTTTTCTCAGCCTTGCCTTTTAGCGTTATCTGTGTTATAATAAAAAAAGTGTGCAAAAGAAAGGAGAATGCTTATGATTAATCTTGCTCCGGATGAAAAAATCGAGCCCTTAGGAAATAATATGGAGATAGTCGTGTCTCCGTCACATACCTTCGGTACGGATGCCATTCTCCTTGCTGATTTTGCTTCAATAAAAAGAAAAGACCTTGCCTGTGATATGGGAACAGGCTGCGGAATTATCCCGCTCATATGGTGTAAGGGTGAAACGAATAAAGTTTATGCTCTGGATATCCAGCCGAAGGCTATCGAACAGGTGAATAAGTCTCTGCTGCATAACGGTCTCGGTGACAGAATAGTACCGGTCAACTGTGATCTCCGCTCCCTCAAGGGCGTAATGGAAGCGGGTGTTTTTGACCTTGTTACCATGAATCCGCCTTATAAGCCCGTGGGCACGGGCATCGAAAGCGTCAGCGAGGCGGAGCGGATAGCCCGACACGAGGTTACCTGCACGGTGGATAATGCCGTAGCCGCTGCATCGAGGCTTCTGAAATACGGCGGCCGCTTCTGTATGTGTCACCGCCCCGAAAGGCTCTGCGATATTATCGTAAGTATGCGAAGCGGAGGCGTCGAGGTCAAGAAAATCCGTTTTGTAAAGCAGACTGAGGGTAAAGCACCGTGGCTTGTGCTCGTAGAGGGTAAAAAGGGAGGTAAAAGCGGTGTTACCGTAATGCCTGACCTGATTATGAAAAACAGTGACGGAACCAATACGGACGAATTCAGAAGTATGTTCGGTGATTATATGGACGGACATCAGTAAGGTGGTAAAATTAAAATGAGTATGCTATATGTAGTCGGCACTCCTATAGGAAATTTGGGCGATATATCTCCACGTGCTCTCGAAACTCTGGAAAAGGTTGATTTCATAGCTGCCGAGGATACCAGAGTAAGCCTTAAGCTTTTAAATCACTTCGGCATAAAAAAGCCTATGATAAGCTATTTCGAGCATAACCGCAGAGAAAAGGGCGAGATTATCGTTGGCCGTATTCTCAGCGGTGAGGTCTGTGCCGTAATCACTGATGCGGGTATGCCTGCAGTGTCCGATCCCGGTGAGGACCTCGTGGCTCTCTGTCACGAAAGGGGAGTGAAGGTAAGCGTGGTGCCCGGTCCCTCTGCCTTTGTGGCGGCTCTCGCTCTTTCGGGAATGAATGTGGGCAGATTTACCTTTGAGGGCTTCCTCAGTATGAATAAGCAGAGCAGAAGAGAGCATCTTGCCTCGGTGCGTGACGAAAAAAGGACTATGGTTTTCTATGAGGCACCCCATAAGCTTGCCGCCACATTAAAGGATTTATACGAGACCTTGGGCGACAGAGAAATTACCATAGTCAGAGAAATCACTAAAATTCACGAGGATGTTATCAAGACTACTCTTGCTCTCGCTGCAGAAAAATATGCCGACAATTCTCTCAAGGGCGAAATAGTGCTCGTTATTGAAGGTAAAAAAGAGGAAGAGGAAAGCGAAATAACCCTTGACGATGCTCTTGTTCTCGCCAGAAGGTTTATGGATGAGGGTATGGGTGCTTCTATGGCGGCTAAGCAGGCTGCCAAGGAAACAGGCATAAAAAAGGGAGACATCTATAAGGCTCTGCAGTAATATTACATCGAAAGGAATGTAAAAATAATGAAGGAATGGTTATCTCAGCACGGCTATCTGCTTTTTGTTTTTGCAGGTGTCTGCATTCTGGCGGCAGTGATTTTTTATTTCGCTGTCAGAGCCTATTCGAAGCATAACGCTCTTTACAGGGCTCAGGAGGCAGAGATGAAGCGTCTTCTCGCTCTTAAGGAAAGATATATGAATTTTACCGAGGAAACCCTCGCTTCTGCCGACGAAGGCGAGCTTCTCGAGGGTGTGGCACTTTCTTATCAGCTCAGACTGCAGAAGCAGGAAGAGCCCGAAAAGGCCTTTGAGCTTCTCGGTGAAGAAAAGCAGAAGCTTTATGTTCTGGATGTTTTCTGTGCCGACGGCGATGTCAGGACATTCTTTTCCGAAAACGGAAAAATAGTAAAAAGCAGAATTCTTCCCGCTCTTGATATGATAGGAATGGGCGATTTCGCACTTAAGCTTAAGGATATCTACGGTATGTATGACGAGGAAAACGAAGAAATTTCCTTTAACAAAAATAAAATAGCCGAGATGAATGAATTAATCCTCAGGGATAATATTTTAACAAAAATTAAAGCAGAGGGTGCAAAATATATAAAAAATAACTTCAACGCCGTGAAAAATTAACACTTTGTTGAGTTGACTTTTACTTTCTTTAATAGTATAATTAATTGATTTATTTTATTTTTAGGAGGCGTCGGAATTGCGTAAAATTACTGCAGTTTTTTTAGTGCTTGCTATTATAATGGCAGTGGCAGTTGCCTGCGGCAAGAACGGAGACGAAGTTACTACTACGGCACCTATAGGCACTCAGTATGCTCCTGTCACAGAGCCTACCACCACAGAGCCATCTACCGCTGAAGCGTCTTATATTCTCACCACACAGACGGGACAGACGGCACCCTGGGCATCTACTACCAGATTTGAGTTTACCGAGGTCGGTACTGATAACCTTACAAATATCCCCACTCAGAATGCAGGCTCCTCCGATTATGATATCTCCTTTAATGTAGGTGAAATCCAGAAGCCTAACGTAAATACCTCTGTAGCTCCCGCTACCACTACTCAGAAGCCCTCCGGCACCACCAAAAGCGAAAAGGAAACCACAAATAAAGATGCTGAGCCCGTTACACTGATCGTAAATTCCTACGGCTACGGCGGAGGCGTCATTTATGTGGAGGTCGATCCCTCAAACTGGGACGGAAACTTTGCTGCTGCCAGTCAGAATATTTCTATCAAGGTAAACGGCACCGCTTTGGCTACATCGGCTACCTGCTCTGTACCCTCTAAAAAAAGTAACGGTATTTATGAAATCAAAATCACCGTTCCCGAGCAGTCCGTAAATTCGGGTGATGTGGTATCCTTTACCATTCCCACCGGTATAGTAAAAAATCAGTCGGGCTCACAATATAATCTCAGCTATAGCTCATCTGTCACAGTATAATTTTTTCACCGCAGATTCTTTCGGATTTGCGGTGCTTTTGTTTATCTTCTCTCTTTCCGACAATAATAAAAAGGGGAGTGATATTATGGTTTCTTTTTACCGTCTTAAGGGCAGAGCACTGCAGATAGATAATACTGCTATAATGACTCTGACCTTTTTTACGGGGGCAGCTCTGCTGGTGGCGGTAAATCTGCTGCCGTCGGTTTATGTTAAGCTTATTCTGCCTGCTTTTTCTGTCGGTGAGGGTTTACTTTCTGCCGCTTTGGATTTTTCCGTCGGAGCAGTATGCTTATTTATGGCTCTGGGCGTTTATTTTTCGGTGAAGCTCGGCACCAAGCGTTATCTGCTGAAAAAGGCACTTAAGAAAAAGCCCTCCTCGGGAGATATATTCTTTTATTTCAGACCGCTCAGATTTTTCTCGGCTTTCTTCTATTGTGTCGGAATGGCAGCGGTAAAGGCGGCTCTGCTTGCTTTCTGCTTTCTGCCCTCTGCGGTCTGCTTTTTTACCGTTGACCGCTTTTCACGGCAGGGTGTGTCGGCACTTGTTTGTCTGGCTATGACGGTGACGGCGGTGTGTCTGGCGGTAAACGGGGGAGTTTTTTATTCGCTTTTTTACTCTTCCTTTTTTCTGTGTGATTATTACTATATAGAGGGCACCTGTCTTTCCTTCCGTCATCTTATTTCGTGCTCTCAGAGGGATATGAGAAATAAAGGCACTATTCTTACAGGCCTTAAGCTGAGCTTCTGCGGCTGGTTTGCACTGTGTCTGCTGCTGGTGCCTGTACCCTATGTATGGGGCTACTATAATCAGTCGCTGGCCGTGGCTGCAGCAGAATTTATGAAGGCAAAAGAGATATAACCTATTTACAAATCTGCTCACTTTTGATATTATAATATAGATAAAAAGCAAAGTGAGGTTTACCTATGGCGAATTACGATATATTTGTGCCTCTTTTCCCTTGGCTTATCGGCGGCTCACGCATAGGCGGCAGCTATAACACATACTGTGCCTCTATCGGTACTGACGGTGAAACGGGCTGCATGGGAAAGGATATTTTTAATTATCGCATCTGGATTGAAAAGCTTGACGAGCAGGAAATATTAAAGGCAGCCGTTTATTACGGTCTGAAAAGCTATGAAAATCAGAACGAGGACGCTATAACTGTAAGGGTTTTCGATTTTGAAGAGGAAAGCCTGACTGAAATAAAAAAATGGCTGGAGGAAATGGCAGAGAGCTATTTCGGCTGACGGTTAAAAGGGAGCGATCGCTCTCTTTTTTCTTGTTTAATCTCTGACGGAAATGAAAAAAGTTTTTTTGAGTAAAGCAGAGAAAAACAGAGCAAATCAAAGATAATCAAAGATTTTCAAATAATCCGCCAATTTCGCACCCGATTTTTGCTGAAAAGACTGAAAAAAATGTTGACATTTGCTAAAAAATGTTTTATATTGTGTCTTATACAGAATATATTGTTTATTCTGGGATAATGGGGGGATTTCTCCTCATAATTGCAAGGGAAAGGGGTTTAATAATGATGGAAGATAATGTAATTATCAAACTTCAGAATATTTCCAAAAAATTTGAAGATGATGTTATTCTCGATAACATCAATCTGTCTATAAAAGATAAAGAGTTTATGACCTTTCTCGGCCCCTCCGGCTGCGGCAAGACTACTACCTTGCGTATAATCGCAGGCTTTTTGGAGTCCGACAGCGGTCAGGTGCTTTTCGAGGGAAAGGATATAAACAATCTTCCGCCTCATAAAAGACAGGTAAATACTATTTTTCAGAGATATGCTCTTTTTCCTCATCTTAATGTATATGACAATATTGCATTCGGCCTTCGTATCAAGAAAATGAAGGAAAAGGATATCAGCAAAAAGGTACACGAAATGCTTGAGCTTGTGAACCTTAAAGGCTTTCAGAAAAGGAACATCGCTTCTCTTTCCGGCGGTCAGCAGCAGAGAGTCGCCATCGCACGTGCTTTGGCAGTAGAGCCCAGAGTGCTTCTGCTTGATGAGCCCTTAGGTGCTCTTGACCTTAAGCTGAGAAAGGATATGCAGGTCGAGCTTAAGAATATTCAGAAGAGAATGGGTATCACCTTTATCTATGTTACCCACGACCAGCAGGAGGCTCTTTCCATGAGTGATACTGTCGTAGTTATGAACGGCGGTAAAATTCAGCAGATAGGCACACCTATCGACATTTATAATGAGCCGAAAAACGCTTTCGTAGCAGATTTCATCGGCGAAAGTAACATTCTTGACGGAATTATGCTCAATGACTTCAAGGCTAAGTTTTCAGGTGCAGTTTTCCAGTGCCTCGATAAAGGCTTTGCCGTCAATGAGTCTGTCGATATAGTTGTCCGTCCCGAGGACGTGGACGTGGTCCCCGTAGAGGAGGGAACCATAAGCGGTGTTATCACCTCAAACACCTTCAAGGGTGTACATTTTGAAATGATTGTAGACATCGATAACTTCAAATGGATGATACAGACCACCGATTACTATCCCGTAGGCACACGTATCGGTATTCAGATCGAGCCGGATGCCATTCACGTAATGAAAAAGAGTGAATATTCGGGTATGTTCGGTGACTACAGCTCCTTCAGTGATGAAATCGAGCATCTTTCTGACATTACGGAAGAGGAGGAGTGATAAATGGCAAAAACCTCTCTTACGAAAAAGCTTATTGCTTCCCCTTATCTCGTATGGGCAGGAATATTCATTATCGTGCCGCTCATAATAGTCGTTTATTATTCTTTCTTTGATGCAAACGGCAATTTTACCCTCGAGTATGTGAGCGAAATGGGTAAATATAAGGATGTTATGCTGAATTCTATATGGCTGGGCTTCATCGCTACGGTCATAAGCCTCGTTCTGGCATATCCTCTGGCTTACATTATGGCACGCAGCACCGCCAATGTGCAGAGAACGATGATGATGCTCGTTATGCTTCCTATGTGGATGAATCTGCTTATAAGGACCTATTCTATGATGATTCTTATGCAGGACACGGGTATCATAAATTCCTTCCTCGAAAAGCTGAATATAGAGCCTGTTCATATGATTAACACACAGGGTGCCGTGGTGCTGGGTATGGTTTATAACTATATTCCTTATATGATTCTGCCCCTGTATTCCATTATGGCGAAAATGGACCATAACCTTATCGAGGCTGCAGAGGATCTCGGTGCTAACAAGATAACCGTTTTCAGAAACATTGTTCTGCCGCTGAGTCTTCCCGGCATTGCTTCGGGCTTTACTATGGTCTTTGTACCCTCTGTTTCTACCTTCTACATTTCGAAAAAGCTGGGCGGAAACACCTTCTCGCTTATCGGTGACGTTATCGAAATGCAGTTTAAGAGTGCAAACAACTATAATTTAGGTGCTTCACTTTCCTTGGTGCTTATGGTGCTTATCATTGTCTGTATGATGGTAATGAACCGCTTTACGGGTGAAGATGATGACGGAGGTGTGCTGATATGAGAATGAAAATGTCGCCTCTTTCCAAACTTTATGTGGCCTTTATAATGCTCCTTCTCTATGCCCCTATCGTTGTTATGATTTTCTTTTCTTTCAATGATTCGGCCAGCACCAGCGTTATTACCGGCTTTTCTCTTCGCTGGTACAAGTCTCTTCTCTATGATCAGGCTACCATTACGGCGCTGAGAAATACTCTTATTCTGGCAGTGACATCGTCTCTTTTTGCTACGGTGATGGGTACTGCGGCAGCAGTGGGAATAAATGCTTTTAAAAATAAGCACATCAAAAAGGCTACTATGGGCGTAACCAATATTCCGATGATGAATCCGGAAATCGTTACGGGTATTTCTATGATGCTTCTTTTCATTATCTGTGCCAATCTGGTGGGTGTCACTGACGCCCTCGGCTTCGGCACTATGCTTATTGCTCATATTACCTTTAATCTGCCCTATGTTATTCTTTCGGTGCTTCCGAAACTCCGTCAGCTTGACCGCTTTCTTCCCGAGGCGGCCATGGATCTGGGCTGCACACCTCTGCAGGCCTTTTTCAAGGTAATACTGCCCTCTATTTCTACGGGTATTTTTTCGGGACTGATGATGTCCTTTACTCTTTCACTGGACGATTTCGTTATCTCCTACTTTACTCAGGGCCCGTCCTTCGAAACACTGCCCATCCGCATTTTCTCTATGACGAAAAAGAGAGTTACACCCGATATGTACGCTCTCTCCACTCTTATTTTCGTGGCTATACTTTTCCTTCTCATTCTGCTGAATGTTTCACAGGTCAGAGGGGAGAAAAAGATGCATAATAAGCTTGATAAGGGGGCAAAAGGATGAAAAAGCTTTTATTTCTTACTCTTGCCCTTCTTACATTTATCTCTGCTTCTGCTTTCTGTGCAGGTGCTTATGAAAACGAAGAATGGTACAAGGGCTCAGAGGGAACTACTCTCAATGTTTTTAACTGGGGCGAATACATTTCCGATACCTATGAGGGCGGAAGGCTCGATGTAAACGCTGAATTTGAAAAGCTTACGGGCATCAAGGTTAACTATGTAACCTACGAAAGCAATGAGGATATGTATCCTAAAATCAAAAACGGCGGTGCGAGCTACGACATAGTAATTCCCTCGGATTATATGATTCAGAGAATGATAGCTGAGAATATGCTTCATACTATCGACACAGAGGCACTTCCTAATTATCATTACATTTCTGAAGAATACAGAAATATGTATTACGATCCTGATAACTCCTTCTCCGTTCCTTATAATGTGGGTATGGTAGGTCTTATCTATAATACGAAAATGGTCGAGGAAAAGCCTGACAGCTGGACTGCACTCTGGGACGAAAGATATTCGGGAAAAATCCTTATGATTGATAACCCGAGAGATGCTTTCGCCATTCCGCAGAAAATACTCGGATATTCCCTTAACTCCACCGATGAAAAGGAGCTTTCCGACGTAGCACAGATGCTTATTGACCAGAAGCCGCTTTTACAGGGCTATGTAATGGACGAGATTTATAATAAAATGGAAAGCGGTGAAGCCGCACTCGTTCCTTATTATGTAGGCGACTTCGTATGTATGAAGGATGTAAACCCCGACCTTGACTTCGTTTATCCCAAAGAGGGTGTGAACATTTTCGTCGATGCGGTCTGCATACCGAAATGTGCTCAGAATTATGAGGGTGCGCTCAAATATATAAACTTCCTTCTCGATCCCGAAATCGGTGTGAATAACGCACTTTATATAGGCTATGCCACACCTAACACGGGTGTTATGGAGCATCCCGACTATGCTGAAATGAGGGATAATGAGTATCTTTATCCTTCCGAGGAGAATATGCCCGATGTAGAATATTTCCGTAATCTTCCTCAGGAAACGCTCGATATGTTCTCTTCCCTCTGGAATGAGATAAAAATTCACGGTACGGATAATACACACATTTATCTCGGCTTTGCCTTCGTCGGTGCCGCAGCTCTGTTCTTTATCGTAAAGAAAGCGGTAACGAAAAAGAAAAGGGAATATTGGTACGATTTTCCCGAAATCAAATAAAATAAAGGGTTTCTACGGATTTTTCAGTCCATAGAAACCCTATGTTTTTGTCTTGGCTTTTTTAAAGTTCTTTTTTATTCTATCATTGCCTTGAAGTCTTCCTCACTTATGACCGTTACGCCCAAATCGTTAGCCTTTTTCAGCTTGCTGCCCGCATCCTCACCGGCTAAAACATAGGAGGTCTTTTTCGAAACAGAGGAGGAGGCCTTGCCGCCGAAGCTTTCTATTATTTCAGTAGCCTCGCTTCTGGTGTAAAGGGACAGTGTGCCTGTCAGCACGAAGGTTTTACCCTCGAAGCGCATATCCACTATTTCTCTCTGACTCTCCATATTGACACCGAGAGCTTTCAGCTTTCCGATAAGTTCACGGCTTTCCTGATGAGAAAAGAAATCCGTAACGCTTTCCGCCATAATCTGACCGAAGCCCTCTATTTCGGCTATTTCCTCCGTGGAGGCCTCCGCAAGCTTATCCATAGAGCCGAAACGGTCAGCTAAAAGCTTGCCTGCCTTCTGACCTATATGTCTTATACCGAGAGCAAAAATAAGCTTTGAAAGGTCGTTATTTTTTGATTTTTCGGCCGCATCTATGAGATTCTGTGCGCTCTTTTCGCCCATACGCTCTATTCCGGCTATGTCTTCCTTACGCAGAGTGTAAATGTCAGCGGCGGTTTTAATGAGGCCTTCCTTTACGAGCGTTTCGAGCACGGCAGTACCGAGTCCCTCGATGTCCATAGCATCTCTCGAGCAGAAGTGTATAAGATTTCTGAGCAGCTGATTGGGACAGTCGGGATTGCAGCAGCGTAAAGCCGCTTCGCCCTCTTCTCTGGTTACCTTGCCGCCACAGGAGGGGCATACATCGGGAATGCGGTAGGGTACGGCATTTTCGCCGTGGCTTACTACGGAAAGCACCTCGGGGATAATGTCTCCCGCCTTACGGATGATAACTCTGTCACCGATGCAGATACCCTTTTCATCGATGAAATCCTGATTATGCAGAGTGGCTCTGCTTACTGTGGTACCCGCTAAAAGTGTAGGCTCAAAAATGCCGGTAGGAGTGAGAACACCTGTTCTGCCTACATTGATTTCTATGTCCAGAAGCACCGTTTCTTTTTCCTCGGGGGGATATTTGAAGGCCAGTGCCCATTTCGGAAATTTCGCAGTCGAGCCTAAGACCTCACGCTGAGCGAAATCGTCTACCTTGATAACTGCACCGTCGATATCAAAGGGGAGAGCGCCTCTTTTTTTACCGATTTCCTCTATCTCCTCTATTGCCTTTTCTATGCTTTCACATTCCTTGTAAAAGGGAACAGTGTTGAAGCCTAATTTTTTGATAAAATCAAGACTCTCTTTATGCGAGGATAATTCCTTACCCTCGATTCTCTGAATATTGAAAACGAAAATATCCAGCTTTCGTTTGCTCGTAATCTTCGGATTTTTCTGACGGAGAGAGCCCGCCGCTGCGTTACGGGGATTTTTAAAGGTCTTTTCTCCGTTCAGTTCCTGCTCCTCTACTAAGGCCGTAAAGGTTTCACGTGGCATATAAACCTCGCCTCGTACTTCAAGTAAAGGCAAATCCGTGCTGATTTTCAGAGGGATGGAGCGGACGGTGCGAAGGTTAGCCGTCACATCCTCGCCTGTTCGACCGTCGCCTCGTGTGGAGCCTCGCACGAAAACACCGTTTTCATATTCGAGAGAAACGGAAAGACCGTCGATTTTCGGCTCGACGATGTATTTAGGAGAGGGAACGACAGCCTTTACTCTGCTGTCGAAGGCTCTCACATCCTCATAGCTGAAGCCGTCCTGCAGGCTTTCCATGGGAACTATGTGCTCCACGGGCTCGAACTGACCGTCAGCCTTACCGCCCACACGGTGAGTGGGGGAGTCGGGGGTAATCAGCTCGGGATGCTTTTCCTCGATGGCGATAAGCTCGTGTAAAAGCCTGTCATATTCAAAATCCTCGATTTCAGGCTCATCGTTTTCGTAGTATTTTTTATTGTGATAATTGATTATGTCACGGAGCTCATCGGCTCTTTTTTTCATTGCTTCGAAATCATTCATTTAAGTCACCTTATCTTATTAATGTACCGTTCAGAAATTCGGTTTTGAACCATACATCATTTATTGTAAACTCTTTTTTATTCAGATATTCAAGTCCGCCCGCATCGGTGGTGAAATCGAAAATCAGCTTATGCGAGCACAGGCACTGCTTTTTGTAGCCTGTCTTTTTATTGAGCTCATTAGTGCCGTATTTTCCGTCGCCTACGAGGGGATGACCGACAGAGGCGAGATGGGCTCTTATCTGATGTGTTCTGCCCGTAAGCAGATTTACCTCTAAAAGGCTTAATCCGTCTCTGCAGCCTAAAACCTTGTACTCGGTACGGATAAGCTTCGCACCTTCTTTCGGCTTTTTGGAAACGAATACCTTGTTTTTCTTATCATCCTTGACTAAATAACCTTCAAGAAGCTCCTTTTCCTTACTCATCTTACCGTGGACTATGCACAGATAGATTTTATGCAGCTCTCTGTCCTTCATTTTCTGATTGAGAACACGGAGTGCCTCGGCAGTTTTGGCGCAGATAACGATACCGCCGGTGTTTCTGTCGATGCGGTTAACGAGGGCGGGAGTAAATGAGGTCTCTTCATCCGGATGCCATTCGCCCTTTTCGAAAAGATAGCGTTTTACTCTCGTGATAAGCGTGTCTACATACTCCGTCTCATCAGGGTGGGAGAGAAGACCTACCTTTTTATTCAGAAGAATAATGTTTTCATCCTCGTAAACTATGTCGAGGTTTTTCGATGCACTCATAAAGTCATAGACGGTTTCTTTCTTTTCGAAAAACTCATCGTTTATGTACATATCCACCTTATCTCCTACATGGAGACGTGTGGAAATCTCCGCCCTTTTGCCGTTGACCTTGATGCGCTTGATGCGGATATATTTGTACATCAGCGCCTTGGGAAGCTTGGGACAGGATTTGGTCAGGAATTTATCGAGCCTCTGGTCGGCATCGTTTTTTTCGATAGTAAAGCTTTTCAAAGTAAATTACTCCTTACTTCTATTTGTCTCCCCCAAAAGGAGATTCCCCTGTCAGGGGAGATGTCACGGAGTGACAGATAGGTTATGCTTATTAATTCTACCACAAACTGTTCTGTATGGCAATACACATAGGGGCAAAATGTTTTGACAGACAGAATACATTGACAAAAGAATTTTCAGGTGGTATGATTTCTTTGATATTATATGAAAGGAGCAATACTGTGGTAAGAAAAGCAACTATAAATGATATATCTGCTGTAGCAGTGATTTATCGTGAGCAATTCAGAGAAATGTCGAAATTGATACCTGATTTTATAAAAGAAGGTGACCAAAGAGTAGATTTTATTGAAAAAACTATTTCTGAAGAAGATTCAGATATTCTTGTTTATGAGCATAACGGTGTTGTGATAGGATTTATTTTGCTTCAGGCAAAAATCAGACCTGATTTTGATTTTATTATTCCCGGCAAATATTGTTACATAATGGATATAATCGTAACAGAAAGTCACCGCGGAAAAGGTTTTGGTACTGCTCTTATGAATTCTGCGATGGAATGGGCAAAAGAGCACGGATGCAGTTTTATAAATCTTGATGTTCTTGTTAAGAATGAGGGAGCGATAGCCCTTTATGAAAAACTTGGTTTTGTACCTAAAGCACAGGAAATGTATTGTAGGTTTTAAAGATTCTACAAAAAATCGAATACCACAAGGCATAGGAGTAATCCCGACTCCTGTGCTTTTTATCTTTTTGTAAATTTTTCTAAAAATAAACTGACGGATATTTCTCTTTTTGTTAAATGTAAAAAAATTGCATTTCTTCACATAATATCCTTAAATAAACACTTGATTTCTTGTCTGTATAGTGATAAAATATAGTGTAAATTTATCAGTAGAAGCTGATATTACCAAAAGTCTTATTAAATAAGGGGTAATGTATCAATGGAAAGAAAAGTAGGTACCGTTTCGAGAGGCATCCGTTGTCCTATCATCCGTGAAGGCGACGACCTTGCTCAGATCGTATGTGACAGCGTTATTGAGGCCGCTGAAAGCGAGGGCTTCGAGCTTCGTGATAAGGACGTTGTAGCAGTTACAGAGTCAATTTTAGCAAGAAGTCAGGGTAACTATGCTTCCGTAGAGGCTATCGCAAAGGATGTAAAGGCAAAGCTCGGCGGTGAAACCGTCGGCGTAATCTTCCCCATTCTTTCGAGAAACCGTTTTGCTATATGTCTTCGCGGTATAGCTATGGGCTGTAAAAAGATAGTTCTTATGCTCAGCTATCCCAGCGATGAGGTCGGTAACCATCTTCTTACCTATGACCAGCTCGATGAAGCAGGCATAAACCCTTACAGTGATGTACTCACTGAAAAGAAATACCGTGAGCTTTTCGGCGAAAACAAGCACGAGTTCACAGGCGTAGACTATGTGGAATACTATTCATCTCTCATAAAGGAATGCGGTGCAGAGTGTGAGGTTATTTTCGCTAACCAGGCTAAGGCTATTCTTGACTACACAGACTGCATCCTTAACTGCGACATTCACACCAGAGCCCGTACAAAGAGACTTCTTTTAGCTGCCGGTGCAAAGAAAGTCTGCGGTCTCGACGAAATTCTTACAGAGTCCGTTGACGGCAACGGCTTCAATGAGAGCTTCGGTCTTTTAGGCTCAAACAAATCTACAGAAAATACAGTTAAGCTTTTTCCCAGAGATTGCGGTGATTTCGTAAACAGAGCTCAGAAGCTTCTTATCGAAAAGACAGGTAAGAAAATCGAGGTTATGGTTTACGGCGACGGCGCCTTTAAGGATCCCCAGGGTAAAATCTGGGAGCTTGCCGATCCCTGTGTTTCTCCCGGATACACAGACGGTCTCAAGGGTACACCTAACGAGCTCAAGCTTAAATATCTCGCTGACAATGACTTTGCAGGCCTTACAGGTCAGGAGCTCAAGGCTGCCATCTCTAAGAGAATAGCAGAAAAGGGTGACGAAAGCCTTGTAGGTAATATGGCCTCTCAGGGCACTACACCCAGACAGTTTACAGACCTTATCGGTTCACTCTGTGACCTTACCAGCGGCTCGGGCGACAAGGGTACACCCGTAGTTCTCGTTCAGGGATATTTCGACAACTATACTAACTGATTTAATTTAAAATATATAAAATAATTCAAGGAGGACAAATTATGGAAATGGAAAAGAAAGAATTACCGGTAAGACCTGCTGATGCGGTTGATATTACCACACCTGAGCTTGCACAGGCTTTTATTGATGAGCAGATTGCGGCTATTCGTGAAAAAGTAGGCGATAAAAGGGTGCTTCTTGCGCTTTCCGGCGGTGTAGACTCATCGGTTGTTGCTGCACTTCTTATTAAAGCCATCGGAAAAAATCTTCTTTGTGTGCATGTTAATCACGGCCTTATGCGTAAGAATGAAAGTGAAGGCGTAGTAGAGGTTTTCAGAAACCAGCTCGGTGCAGAGTTAGTTTACCGTGATGAGACAGAGCGTTTCCTCGGCCTTCTTGAAGGTGTAAGTGATCCTGAAAAGAAAAGAAAGATTATCGGTGAAGAGTTTATCAAGGTCTTTGATGAAGAAGCAGCAAAGCATGGCGATATTCCTTATCTTGCTCAGGGTACGATTTATCCTGATGTTACTGAAAGTAAGGATGGCATCAAGTCACATCACAATGTCGGCGGTCTTCCTGAGGGTGAAGAGATGGTTCTTGAGTTAGTGGAGCCTCTTATACTGCTTTATAAGGACGAAGTAAGAGTAGTAGGTAAAGCTTTGGGCTTATCTGAGGAATTAGTTGACCGTCAGCCGTTCCCGGGCCCGGGACTTGGTGTACGCTGTCTCGGTGCAATTACACGTGACCGTCTTAATGCACTCCGTGAAGCAGACGCTATTCTCCGTGAAGAATTTGATAAGTGCGGCCTTTCAAAGACTGTATGGCAGTATTTTATCTCCGTGCCCGATTTTACAAGTGTGGGTTCAAGAGACGGCAAGCGTTATGAGGGATGGCCTGCAATCATCCGTGCAGTTAATACCGCTAAGGCAGTTGAAGCAACAATTGAAGAAATACCTTATGAGGTGCTTCACCGCATTACTGACCGTATCACACACGAAGTTGAAGGCATCAACCGAGTGGTATATGATCTCACACCTAAGCCGACCGGAACAATAGAGTGGGAATAAGAAACGAAAAGTCCACAAAGCCTTATATATCAAGGGTTTCGGGACTTTCATAAAGCCTCGTGATACAAAAATGATACTGTATAAGGCTTTCCCACATTAATTTCATACAAGAGAAAACCTCTCTCGTTTGAACACTTAGTTCATTCGAGAGGGGTATTTTTTATGCCTATTTTTCGGCAGTGTGATACTGTGAATTTTGTTGTGCAGATTTCACAAACTTTTACTTTTTGAAAAGTTTTTTCAAAAAACGGCTGACTTTTACCGCTTCCCGTTCCTTACAAGTGAGAGGTATTTTATTTGGCAGATTTCACAAACTTAAAAAATTTATCAAAAACAGACGATTTTGGGTTGCTTTTTTGCCTCTCCCGTTCCCTTACAAGTGAGGGGTATTTTTCGTCAATTTCCACAAACTTGCAAATTTTTGAAAAATTTTTTGAAAAATGGGGGGTGAAAAATGCAGTTTTTGTCCTTACAAGTAGAGGGTGTTTTTTATAGAATTAATAAATTTTCAGATTTTTGAAACTTTTTTCAATTTCAAGGGTAAGAAAACGCCATTCTCTGTCCCAACTATTGAAGGGTGTTTTTATACAAAGAGTAACGCACCTATTTGTGCAAAGCTACAAAATTTTAGATTTTAAAAAATTTTTCTGCATTTTGGTTTCATTTTTGCCTTTCTAAATCCCTACCCCTTGAGAGGGTAAAAACAACCGAAACCAAAATGTCGTTTTTGTGCAAAGCTACAAAATTTCAAGTTTTTGAAAAAAGTTTTGAAAAAACTTCCAAAAATCGGCATTTTAAAAGTCACCCCTTGAGAGGACTTTTTAAGTAAGACATAAAAACTCAAGAAACCTACAGTATTCAATGTCGGTCAACCGACTTGTAATAAATACCAACCGAAAGGAGGAAAACCAGATGGCAGTTTTAATGACAGCAAAGGAAATCAGCGAAGAGCTCGGTATTTCCAAAACACTTGCTTATCAGATTATGGAAAAGCTCAACAAAGAGCTTGAAGCAAAAGGCTTCTTCGTAATCAAAGGCAAGGTCAGCCGCCGTTATCTTTCAGAACAGATTTACGGCATGCCTGAAAAAGACTAAGTAAAAGAAAGGAGAATGCAAATGGCAGTCTATAAAGACAAGAAACGCGGCACATGGTATGTTTCGGTTTACTACACAGACTGGAAAGGCGAAAACGCCCGCAAGGTAAAACGGGGCTTCAAAACCCGTAAGGATGCAGTTGCCTGGGAGAACACATTTCTGAACAAAAACACAGGTGACCTGAATATGACCTTTGCAGAGTTTTACGACATCTATAAAAGCGACCTTGAAGAAAGACTCAAAGAAAACACATGGGTAATGAAAACGAGTGTAAGGAAAAGGTGAATGGTTTACAGTTGATGATGTAATTCACTTGCTTATGAATATTTTTGAGGTTTCAATAAACGCAAAAAAAGTTAGCGGTGTGTTTGATAGAAATAGAAGTATGTTTGCATCTGAGCAAGATACAAACAATAAGAAGGCATACCGTAGGAAATTGCTTTCAGGCGCAAAAGATTTGGCTAAAGAATTAATTCAATCAAAAAAATAATGGTTTGTTTATAAAAACATTATGGATGTAGGGGTGCTTTATGAAATATGTTGCTTTTCTTGATGTTTTAGGATTTAAAGACAAACTTGGAAAAATGAAGCAATATGAAGCTGCGGAGTTTATTGGGAATTTTTCTACAGCAGCTTTTCGTCAATGGGAAATTGAAAATATATCCAGATTAAAAGGTTATATTGTTAGTGATTCGTTTGTTATATATTCTGATGATAACTCATGCGAAGCGTTGGAAGAAATGGTTAGAGTTGTAACAAACATATGTAGAAAAGAATTTGCGGATAACTCGATTCTCTTAAGAGGCGCAATTGCAAAAGGGGATTTCGAAAAACTTGAAGCAAAA
>SVPD01000010.1 GCA_015066045.1 Oscillospiraceae bacterium | reverse complement strand
CGAGAAAACAGCCCCCGAAGGGTATAATAAGCTTGAAAAGCCCGTATATTTCTATTTCTACGAGCCTGACCCCGACGGAATTATACAGACGGTTACCACTATTATAGCAATAGAAAACTACACCTATGGCTTTGTACTTCCCGAAACGGGTGGTACATATATACTGCCTTTGGCAATAATCGGTTTCGCTTTAACGGCATTTCCGATTTTGTATAGCACAATTCGTCGTAAACGGGAAAGGAGGTTTTCATAAAATCTCCAAACCGCAAAAAAACAATCCGATTGCGACGGAGAATGCACACTGATTCACAAAAAAATTGCAAATTAAAAAAAGAAAGGAAGTAAAGAAAATGAAGAAATTATTTGCAGTTTTATTGGCACTTACTCTCGTTCTCTCAATGGGAACAATCGCACTCGCAGCCGACACAGGCACAATCACAATCGAAAATGCACTTGAAGGCGCAACCTACAACATCTACAAGATGCTCAGTTTTACGCCTTCAAACACAACAGGTGACAAGGGTATCTACACTGTTGAAGCTGGTTGGGAAGACTTCTTTACAAAAGAACCTGCAACAAACTACTTTGATTACACAGTAGTTGACAAAGACACAGATGATGAAAGAATCACTGTTGATCTTAAAGACGGTGTTACAGAAGTTGACCAGACTCTCGCAAAGGCAGCTATCCAGTATGCAAAAGATAATTCTATTGCAGCAACAGAAACAAAGACTGCCAGTGGTGATCTTACCGATCCTGAAACAGGCAAAGAAGTAAAATTCGAAAACCTTGCTCTCGGTTACTATGCAATCGACACCTCACTCGGTACTCTCTGTGCTCTCACAAACACAAACTCAGACTTCAAAGCAACTGAAAAGAACGAAAAGCCCGACATCGATAAGTTCGTTCAGGAAGATAGCGAAATGACAAATGCTGACGAAGGCTGGGGCAAGGTTAACGATGCTGACATTGACCAGCAGGTTAACTACAAGTCAACAATCACAGTTGGCGTCGGTGCAACAAACTATGTAATGCACGATACCATGGAAGCAGGTCTTACATTCAATAACGATGTTGTTGTAAAGCTTGCTGACGGCACAGCTGTTGACGCTGCAAACTATACAGTAGTATATCCCGCAACAGACGGTCACACATTTGATGTTAAGTTCGAAAACAGCTTCATCGCAGGTCTTGCTAAGGGCACACAGTTCACAGTTTACTACTCGGCAACTCTTAATGAAAACGCTAACATCGTAACTGACGGTAATGACAACACAGTTTACCTTTCATACGGTGAAGACAGCACATGGGAAACAGCTGAACACAAGACAACAACATACACCTGGAAAATGGATGTATTAAAGTTTGCAAAGGACGGCGAAACCCAGATTAAACTTGCAGGTGCTAAGTTCCAGCTTCTCGGTGCAGACGGCAAGGCTATCAAGTTCTCAGAAGTAACAGGTGCTGCAGTTCCCACATACAAGGTTGATAAAGACGGTGCAATCGATACAATCACAACTGATGCTAACGGTAAGTTTGAGCTTGTTGGTCTTGACGAAGGCGCATATAAGCTTCACGAAACAGAGGCTCCCGCAGGCTATAACAAGCTTGCCGCTGACCTTGATGTTGTTATCACAAGCACTTATGATGAAGATGCTCTTACAGCTGCATACAAAATCAATAATGCTGATCCTGCAACAATCGAAGTAGAAAACAAGACCGGTGGTCTTCTTCCCGAAACCGGCGGTATCGGTACAACAATTTTCTATGTTGTAGGTATCGTAATGATGCTCGGCGCAGGTATCGTTCTCATCTCCAAGAAGAGAATGGCTTCCTTCGCTTGAAGGGATAAAGAATCGGACGGTTCCGAGTCTGAAGATAACTAAGCAATTGACTCTGAGCCAAAAGATTCAGCAGTTAAAAGCTGACGGACGGTAATATAAATCCCTGCCGGCTTAATGTCGGCAGGGTGATACCTGGCCCTTTAAAAATCTGACCGTTGTTTCTGAAATTTTTCAGTGATGACGTTGAGAATTTTAAATTAAGTGAGATTTAATATGAAAGAAAATAAAACTGCTCCAAAAAAGAAAAAAAGCGGTAGTGCTTCAACTATTATTCTTGTGGCAATATTTTTTGTCGGATTGAGTGTCCTTCTTTACCCGACAGTAAGTGATTTCTGGAATGAAAAAAGGCAGTCTCAGGCAATCATCAACTATGATGACCTTATTGTTGACCTTACCCCCGAGGATTACACTGAGCTTTTTTCAAAGGCCGATATTTATAACCAAAAGATCAGAAATATGTCCTTCCCTTTCCTCAATCACAAGAATATTGCTGATGAATATAACAGCACCCTTGATGTGAACGGTGACGGAATGATGGGTTATATCACCATTGAAAAAATCAAGGTCCAGCTGCCCATATACCACGGCACAAGCGATAAAGTGCTTAATTCAGCCGTCGGTCATGTTGAAGGCTCAAGTCTGCCTGTAGGCGGGGAGAGTACACATTCGGTTTTATCAGCACACAGAGGTCTGCCCTCAGCAAAGCTTTTCACTAATCTTGATAAGGTTGAAGTCGGTGATGTGTTCACAATAAGGATTCTTGACAGAACAATAACATATCAGGTTGATCAGATTCTTATTGTTCTTCCTCACGAGACGGAGGCTCTCAACCTTGTGCCCGGTGAGGACTATTGCACCCTTGTCACCTGCACACCTTACGGCATCAATACCCACAGAATGCTTGTAAGAGGTACCAGAATTGAAAACATTGAGCCCGACAGAGTTATTAATGTAATTACCGAAGCTTATCAGATAGATCCCCTTATTGTTACGCCTGCAGTTGCGGCACCTATGCTTGGTATTCTTCTTGTTATACTTATTGTTAAGAGCAGAAAGTCGGGCAAAAACAGAAAACAGGCAAATAAAACTCAGGATAAGAAATAATACAACAAAAAGGAGTGAATGTATATGAATTTCAATAAAACAGCTAAAAGAGTCTTTGCAATGCTGATTATTACAGTTTTATGCTTCACTCTGTTTTCTTTCGGTACTGCCGCTGTATCTCTTGAAAGAAACGGCAGTATAACTCTCCATGTTGCAGATTCAGAAAAGAAAACGCCTATGGAAGGAGCCCGTTTCCGACTTTATTTATTTGCCGCCGCATACGAAAAAAATAACGGCGTAGGTTATGACTATGTTGTACCTTATGATGACTGTAATATGGATATGAATAACCTTCAGGATGCTTATCTTGCGGTGCATCTTTCACATTTTGCACTGACTCATAATTTGCCTTACACCGAAAAGACCTCAGACTCAAAGGGTAATACAGTATTCGGTAATCTTAAGCCCGGTGTGTATCTCATTCTTGCTACGGAGATTGTTGACGGTTATTTTTTACCCTCTCCCTTTATTATCAATATCCCTCTTTATAACCACGAAAACAAGGACTGGGAATATAATGTGAACGCTACTCCGAAAATGCAGCTTTGCGGCAGCAGTCTTATTGGCGAAACAACTTATCTGAGCGTAAAAAAGCTTTGGAGCACTGATGAAAAAACACCCGAAAAGATTACAGTAAGTCTCCTTCGTAATCTGCAGGAGGTTGAAAGAGTTGAACTGAGTGAAAAAAACAACTGGTATTATCGTTGGGACAACCTTGAAAAACAGCATACATGGAATGTTGTTGAAAGCATTGTACCCGATGGATACAAGGTATCCTATGACTTTTCAGCCAACGCAATAATCATCACAAACACCAAGGTTGATTATAACAATGATCAGACAACAAAGCCGGATGATACAACCTCACCCACCGAAAATCCAACAAAACCGACGGAAACAACAAAGCCGGATGATACAACCTCACCCACCGAATATCCAACAAAACCGACGGAAACAACAAAGCCTGTCTCTCCACCCGAAAGCACAACAAAGCCCGAAGAGCTTATAGACACCGGACAGCTTAACTGGCCTGTACCTGTTTTTTCCATAGTGGGTATGTTGCTTTTCGCTGCAGGGTGGTTATTGTTTAATTCAAGCAAAAAAGATGAGGAACCGGTATGAAAAGAAAAATAGCTATTACTCTTATGTCTGCAGGGATTATTCTTATCGGTTTTGCAGCGGCACTTCTTGTTTATAATAATTATGAAAATCAAAAAGCTCAGGAAAGTTCTGATAAGATTGCGGAGTCGGTTCGTGTAGCAATCGCAGAAAGGGAAACGGCTGAAATTACCGCCGATCCCTTTGATGAAGAAATGACAGTCAAAGAAATTGACGGTTACGGTTATATAGGGTATCTTTCCGTTCCGGAACTTGACATTGACCTGCCCGTTATGTCAGAATGGGATTATGGCAGGCTTAAAATATCTCCTTGCAGATATTACGGCAGCACAAAGACAGACAATTTAGTTGTTGCTGCTCATAATTACAGAGCACATTTCGGCTATCTGGGTAATCTTAAACCGGGAGATACCGTTGTTTTCACGGATATGGATGCAGTTAGACATAATTACAAGGTTGATTCAGTAGAGCTGCTTATGCCGACAGATGTTGATAAAGTCAAGGAGGCAGGAGATGACCTCATACTGTATACCTGCACCTACGGCGGTGAAAAGAGAATAATTGTCAGATGCAACTATGTGGAATGATTACTTTAACAAGCAAAACTGCAGAACGGAAAAGGTTTAAACCTCCATCCCACATCCCGAAACTTTACAAAACTTTACAAGAAATCGAGTTATAAAAAAATAAGAAACCTGAGCACTTTGTCATCGGTCAATATATCCACTTTTACAACAACGAAAGAATCCAACTGAAAACAAAACTGACTCCGCTTGAAAAACGAAGTCAGTATGTCGCTTAGTTTTTAATATTCTGTCATTAAGGTCTGTTTTTGTGCGTCCGCACAAATTGGGGCAGTTCAAGTTGAAAGCAACTTTAATACATCTGGTTTTTTGCTTTTTGGTCTGCACTTTGTGCAACGGCACGGATTTTGTAATAAGCTCAAAGTCTTTTTATATGTTTAAAAAAGCATTCCATGCCTTGTAATCAAAGTGTTCGTTTTCTTTTTCCAGAGTACGGAAATCATTTTTACCCGAGCCGGTAAGAGGAATTTTGTCGATCGGAACAACAGCGACAGGTCGTCCCCGTTCTTCAAGAAGTGCATGGCATTCTTTGAAGATTTTTTTGCAGAGGTCATTTCTGTCATCAATATCTTCAATGAATTCAACAAACACAACAGGATAGTGGCCTTGTGTACGCTCCATATCAGCAACGCCGACGGCAGAACAGTTTTTGACCTCCTTATGACGGGCGACAAGACTTTCGATGCTTACAGGGAAAACCTTATGGCCGTCGAAACGGGTAATCATCCTTTTTATTCTGCCGATAATGAAAAGGAAGCCGTCTTCGTCAATATAGCCGAGGTCTCCCGTATGAAGCCATATTTTACCGTCTGCTTCATGCCTGCGAAGAACATTTTCTGTTTCCTCTTTACGCTTATAGTAGCCCTTCATAAGCGATGAGCCCGCAATGCAGATCTCACCGATTTCATTATAGGTCAATTCTTCACCTGTCTCTTCATCAAAAACACCTGCCGTAATTGAAAGAGAAGGTATGCCGACACTGCCTGTTTTACAAACATTGTTTATACCGAAGGTAACTGCAGCAGATGCTTCTGAAAGCCCGTAGCCCTGAGTGATGGGATAACGCATACCGTGAGCCTTCATAAACTCATTAAGCTTTTTTTCGAGGCCAAGATTCATTGTATCGCCGCCTGAGCCGAGAAGCTTGATAAATGAGAGGTCCATATTTTTCAGCTCTTTGCTATGCATAAGAGATTCATAAAAGGCAGGGGTGCTTACCGAATGATTCGGTTTGAAGGTTTTATAAAGCTTACCGTATTGGCTGAGGTCGAATTTAGGAATGGGTATAAGAACAAGCCCCAGAGTAAGAGGCATATGCATGCCGCAGCACATACCGTACGATGTGAATACCGGGATAATATCAAGGAACGTATCCCCCTTTTCATAATCAAGACCGGCATGCACAAAGTTAAAAGCGGTTGAGTTGATACCGTCGTTTGTTATCATAACACCTTTTGCAAAGCCGGTTGTACCGCCGGTATAAGGGATTGAGAAAACGGCATCACCCGAATAGGGAGCCTCAACGGCTGATGTTCCCTTGCCGTTTTTGATAAAGGTATTATAAGAAACGAGCTTTTTACTGTAGGGCAGGCTTGTCCTGACCTTAAGCTTCATTGCAATTCTTTTAATTAACGGAAGTGATTGGGAGGCTGAAACTGCAATAATGAGCTCCTGATTAAGCTCAGAGGCAATCGGTGAAATCTTTTCGTATACAACGTCCATAACAACGAAGATTTTCGATTCAGACTCTGCAACGGCACGACGGATGCTTTCGATATCCATGCGGGGATCGATTGTGTTGGCAGTTGCACCGAGCTTATTCAGGGCATAGATGCAGTAGATTGTTTCCGGAGTGGCAACTGAAAGGAATGATATAATATCACCCTCTTTTACACCTGCTGCCGCAAAAGCATCCGCTGCGGCATCAATGTTATTTTTTAGTGCCCCGTGAGTTATTTTTCTGCCGTAATAATTGATTGCAACCTCATTAAGACGATCTGCATTGGCTTCGGTCATATAACGGTAAGCGGTGGTTTCAGGCCTCGGCAAATCTCTCACATCCTCGGAATAATACTTCATCCAAGGCTTTTCAACAGAGATTCTCTTTTTTTCGACTGCTTGATTCATTTTGTGCTCCTTTTATATTATTCTGTTTAATTTGGAAGTATACACAAAGACTTTAACACACAGTTGTTAGAAATATTTACAATATATTAACAAAGACAAGTACTGAAGCCTTCTTCAGTGCTTTAACTTTTTGATAAAGAAAAAACAGTTAACTGAACGTTAATATATTTGCAGAAACTTCCGAATAGTTTTATAGTAAAATTTAACGAATTGAAACAAAAGGAGACTTTTTCTATGAAAAACACGACTAAAAAGCTTGTATCAATTTTTTTTGTCTGCATTATGCTTTTTTCTGTTATACCCATGGCTTCCTTTGCTGCTGATGCAGAAAGACCTGTCGTCAACGGAAGAGGCGAGACATATAATCATTATCCTGAGGTCAGAGTCAAGGGCTTCGGAGCCAGCAGTGTAAAAATTTATTATGAGGACGATCCTGAACAGAAATCACTGTTTTATCCCATAGACGAGGACAGGCTTATTTCTAATCTTGACAATATCGGAAGCTATATTGTAAAGTCAATAAAGGAAAAGCAGCCTAATATACTGCGTACCGTTATATACAGCTACATTATGGATTCTCTCGGTATGCTTGCATTAAATCCTGACGGTTCAAATATGGAGGGTGTTACCACGGAGCCTATGGGACTGAGGTACAAGGGTGACGGTAAATATGAATTCTATTACGACTGCAGAATGTCTCCGGCAGACCTTGCTCATTATTTAAATGAAGGTATTGAGCAGGTTTTCAGAGAAACGGATGCTGAGAAAATTGAGCTTGTAGGCTCCTCCTTCGGTGCTAATGTTGTTACGGCCTATATGAAGGAATATAAGGATCAGCTTTACAGAATTGATACGGTTCTTCTCCGTGCACCTTCGACGGGCGGTATGAATTTCCTCGGCGAGCTTTTCAGCGGTAATTTCAATATCAGCCCCATCGGCTTGTGCGATTTTTTGGACGACATGGCTGAAGCTCCCGTCTTTTCCGATTTTCTTTATCTCTTTGAGGAGACCGGTCTTCTCAAGCTTTTGCTTGACTGCTTTGCGGAACCGGTGCTGAAGACGGCTGTTTATATGGGCGTAGCTGATGCTGCACGTGATTTGCTTTCCACCCTTCCGACCATGTGGGTATGTATACCCGACCAATACTTTATTCCGGCTATGGAATTTCTTTACGGTAAAAACTATTCGGATGCGGATCACGAGTATGCAGAGCTCATTTCAAAGGTGACCTATTATCATAATGAAATAGCCAACAAGGCAACAGAGATTTATCTCGATGCCGAAGCGGAAAACGAAGACCTTAAGGTAGCGATTATCGCAAAATTCGGTCAGGCAGCAATCCCGCTTACAGACGGTGAGAACACAATGGATGACGGACTGGTAAGTCTTCCCGTCACTTCCTCCGGTGCAACCTGCACAACCTACGGAGTTGCTTTCCCCGACGATTATAAGCAGCAGAAGCATACCGAATATAACTTTATGTCTCCCGAGTGGAATATAGATGCATCCACCTGTGCCTTCCCCTTCAGAACATGGTTTATAAAGGATGTCGGTCACGCTACAAGCCCCGGAGATTATGAAACTCTTTCTGCAGAAATTATTCACGATAATATCGACGTTTTCACTAATCCCGCCAGACCTCAGTTCCTCAGATATGACGAAGCCTCCGGCAAGCTCGAGCTTCTGACGGCACCCGAGGAAAAGAAAGAGACAGCCTACGACAGGGCTTTTGCTGTGTTCAGAAGAATAGTTCTGTTACCGAAAAACATTTTCGAGTTTATTTTCGGTAAAATATCGGATTTTTTCAGCAAATAATTTACAAAGTGAAAAGGATATGCTACAATTTAATAAACTAAAAAGAAAGAAGGAAAAAATATGGATTTTACTACAATAGCGGTTTTTATCAAGGACTTTATGGCCACTGTGCTGACTCTGCTTATGATGATGTCTCCCGCCTTCGGCTCATCTGAGATTACCTACACTGCCGAAAAGCCCGAGGAGGTTATTATGAGCTTTTCTGCGGTTTCGGATATTCACGTGGAGTCAAACAATCCCAAGCCCTACGGCGTATTTTATAACGTGCTCGAGGGACTCAAGTCGGGTGCCGATAACGATGCCGTGGTTTTCCTCGGCGACAACACAATGAACGGACAGACTATCGAAAACATCTTTTTCTTCTCTGCCGTCAGAGCGATGAAGCCTGCAGAAAAGATTTTCGTGGCACTGGGTAATCACGATATCGGAAACGGTGAGGGTGATTATGAGAAATTCAGAAGTGAATATATCCTTAATAACAGATTCTATCTCGGCAATGACATCAATAAGCCTTACTATTACGAGGAATTGAACGGCTGCTATATGATTTTCCTTGCCAGCGAGGATCTGGCGGTCAATGACTGCTTTATGACCGAGGCTCAGCTCCTGTGGCTCGAGGGCGTTCTCGACGAAGCAGAGGCCAAGGGCAGCAATATTTTCGTTTTTAACCACCATCCTCTTTATCAGCTTACGGGCGTAGAGCGTGATGCATTGGCTGAGCTGCTTAACGATTATGATAACCTTTTATATCTTTACGGACATACTCATAAGGAAATTGATGCAGACAGTTTCGGTGTTCAGGGCGGAGTCAAGACTATCAATGTTCCCCGTGCTACCGCTGAGGGTAACGGCGTAGTAGTAGAGGTTTATGAGGATGAGATTCTCGTCAGAGGCAGAAACTTCGTTTCAAACGAATGGATAGAAGGGCTCACATATACATACTGAAAAATTTTTCAGCACCTCACGGCAGGTGCTGATTTTTTTCGGAAAAAAGTGCACAGAAAAAACATAGGGTGGTTGACATCCCGTGTTTAATGTGATAATATGATTTTACGAGTTTTTAAATATTTTTTAAGGAGGCAATATAAATGAAAAAGATTATTTCATTAGTTCTCGCAGCAATTCTTGTTTTTTCATTATTTGTTCCTGCTTCTGCAGCAGCCGAAACAGAAGTGAAAACAAACAGTGAACCCCTCGTAGTAGTAAGAGGTATCGACTTTGCAGGTCTCGTAAAGGAAGACGGCTCAAAGGCTCTCTCTTTTGATCCCTTTGATATTTTCAATCTTATCCTCGATATGGGTACCTACAAAATGCGCAGAGACAAAGACGCAGCTGCCAAGGCTATCGTTAACTTCGGTAACAATTTATTCAGCGATTTAGCCTGTGACAATGAAGGTAACCCCGCTAATGCAGGTGTAACCATTCCCAAATTCCTTGCACCCGCTTCAGAGCTTGATTTAAGCGGTGACGAATGGGCAGATACTGCTGTAGGTCTTTTCCGTTCTCTTTCCAAGGTATACGATGCAGATCAGGTATATCTTTACACCTTCGACTGGAGACTCAGCCCCTCAGCTTTAGCTGATGACCTCAAATCCTTCCTCGATATGGTAGTAGCAGATACCGGTGCCGCAAAGCTTGACGTAGCAGCCTGCAGCATGGGCGGTATGATCACCACTGCTTACATCGACAAATACGGTGCAGACATTTTCGACACAGTTGCATACTTATCCTCTGCTCATAACGGCGTAGATGTAGTAGGCTCAGCCTTCACAGGCGACCTTACCATCGACGGTAATGTTTTAACCGATTTCCTCGTAGGTAAAATCGGCAGCAACTTCTTCTTAAAGATTATCATTAAAATCTTAGATTTCTTAGGCATTATCGATTCTTTGGCTAATTTCGTAAACGATGTTATCGTTACATACAAGGATATGATTTACGATGATTTCCTTTGTGAAACCTTCGCTACCGCATTCGGTCTCTGGGGCCTCGTTCCCGACGAATATTTCGATGATGCAGTAGAGCTCTTCTACGGTGACAAGGAAGGCTACGACGCTGCCCGTGAAGAAATCGCAGAGATTAAAGAATTCGTTACAAGCACAGAGGATATTATGGCTGAGCTTATGGCTACCGATGTAAAGGTGAGCTTCGTTTCTCACTATAACAGAGAGCAGCTTCCCATCTATTCAAAGGCTTATCTCCACGGTGACGGCGTTATCGAAAGCGCAAGAACCTCTCTCGGCGGTACCTTCGCTAACTACGGTGCTACTCTCACTGACGAGCAGATCGCCGGTGTAGCTGATGAGTACATCTCTCCCGATAAGGTAGTAAACGCTTCCACCTGTCTCTATGCTGACAGAACCTGGATCGTAAACGGTGCTAAGCACGTTGGCTGCAAGGACGGCAGTGACCACACAGAGTTTGCTATCTGGTTACTTACTCAGGATACTCAGCCCACAGTTTACACAAATCCCGATTATCCCAGATTCCTTAAGGTAGATGCAAACGAAAACTTCATCGGTTTTTGATTTCTGCGGACAGGAATTGATCTGACTGATAAGGAAGTATTTCTTTTAAAAGTAAAACAGCCTTATAATTAACTGAAAATCACCGGTATGCGTCAGCATTATCGGTGATTTTTGATTTCTTACGGTTTTATTTATATTGTGAGGATAAAAAAACCAAATCAAGGTCTGTATTAATACAATGTTCACATTTAGGTTGTATAATCCTGTGGTATGTATAATTATGTCGCATTTTATCTCACATAGCTTTTTCGTGTGAAATATAAAGGAATTACAGAGGGAAAAAGATGAAAGAAAAAAACAAAATTATAATAAGAGTAGTTCTTTTTACTGTTATCTGCTGCCTTTGTCTGTTAAATGTGCAGTCCGTTTTAGCCAGCAAAATAGCACAGGATTATGTCAGACTCCATGATATTTACGATGAGCCCGAAAACTCTCTTGACGCAGTTTTTCTCGGCTCAAGCACCACCTATGCCTACTGGAATCCTATGACTGCGTGGGCGGAAAAGGGTATAGCGGTTTATATGATGGCTAATGCTTCTCAGCCCGTAGAGATAGCGCACTATCTTATCGACGACATAAGAAAAAAGCAGCCGGATGCTCTCTATATCATAAATATAACCCGTATGCTCGAGATAGAACAGTACTATAACGCTAAGGTACACCGTTTCAGAAATAATTATCCTCTGACGGCGAATAAATACAAGGCACTCAATTATATGCTGGAGCTTACGGATGTACCTCTCGACGAAAGAGTGGAGTATTATTTCCCTATTGTCCGTTTCCATTCCAGATGGAAGGAAATGAAAAAGTTTGATGTGACCTTTACCTATGATAACTATAAATCAGCCAGCAAGTATTCGTCTTATCTGAAAAAATCCAAGGTACGTGAGCCTGTAGTTTATGATTTCGATAATTATCCCGAGCTTACGGACATTATGAAAACCGCCCTGCAGAACATTATGGATTACTGCAAGGAAGAGGAGGTAAAGGTTCTCTTCGTTATGATGCCTCAGCCTCTCCAAAGAGAGCTCAGCAATAACAGACAGAATACCGTGGCCGGAATCTTGGAGGAAAACGGCTTCGATGTTCTGGACCTGCGTAAAAGGGTGTCGGAAATAGGCATCGATTACAGTAAGCATTACTACGATGAAAGACATACGAATATACACGGCTCTGTTCTGGTGACGGACTACATAGCCGACTATCTTATCGAAAACTACGGCTTCGAGGATAAAAGAGGTAAAGAGGAGTATTCCTCGTGGGATGAAACGGCTGAAAAATATTTCAAGCTGATTTCAAAGCATCTCTGGGATGAGGATTATGAGGTGCTGAAAACTCTGGAAAAGCCCGAAAGCAAATAAAAGCATAAAATCCATTGTAAGGTCTCACGGACTCTTACAATGGATTTTTTAGTGCAGTCTTTCTGAAATGTCACCTTAGCTTACAGATAGGTGTTTATCAGTCTGTGTGTGGCATTATATCTCGCATTATAGCTTTCGCAGCCGATAACCACCGTGATGATGGTGCGCTTCTTTTTCGTGAAGGCTCCTATTATGCCGGTGTATTCGTCGTCAACGGTTCCTGTTTTCATACCGTGGGCATAGGGCGAATAGTAGTAGGCATAAGAGGCGATAAGGGAGTTGGTGGTGCCCCATGAGTGTCCCTGTCCCGTCAGAGCCGTTACATATTTATAGGATGTGGAGGTTATGCTTTTCAGTGTTTTATTCTTAAGCACCTTCTGTGCTACGAGTACCAGATCGTGTACCGTGGAATAATGCCCCTTTACGGGGTATCCGTGGGGGTTTACGAAATGGGAGCCAGTGGCACCGATATCCTTCATATATTTATTCATCATATTTACGAAATAGTTTTTAGCCGCTACATAGCCCATATTCTTGTTACCCGAAACCTTACGGGCGCAGTTTACGGCGATGGTGTAGGCTGCATCACCGCCCGAGGGCAGCAGCAGACCGTAAAGGATATCCTTCAGCCTGAATTTCTCTCCCTTTTTAAGTCCGCAGCGGCTGGAGTAGGCCTCGACTATATTCAGCTCATTTCCTACCACTATGGTATCGTCAAGGTCCATATATTTCAGTGCAACCAGAGCCGTTACGAGCTTGGTGATGCTGGCGGGGTAGCAGCGGTCGTTCAGTCGGTTATGGTAGATGTATTCCTTATTGGTCACATCGTAAACGGCGGACATATAATTTACCGTGGGTGCCGATACCTTTACGGTTACGGTGGCCTTGTATTTTTTCTTATAGGTGGCGGTAAGCTTTGCCGTGCCCTGACCTGCGGCTAAAATTCTGCCGTTTTTGATTTTTATAACGGATTTATCCGAGGATTTCCATTTTACCTTTGAGTTATAGTAAGGGACGGTTATTTCGGGGTATTCGCCCTTTCTGATGATTTCGGGAAGCTCTATGGTGATTTTTCCGATGGAGGCCTTTCTTATCTTCGAGGCCTTTCCTACAGAGTATTGATTTTTGGTTTCAAGTATGGGAACTATTTTGAAATAACAGGCCTTTTCGGGAGTTTTCTTTTTGTAGGTATAGGTGGTCTTTTCAGTGGTTGTGACCTTTTTATACTTGCCGTTTTTAGAGGAAGCCACATAAACGGCGTAAAGGTTTGCTCTGCCCGATTTAGCCCATTTAACGGTTACGCTCGCTCCGTCACGGGAAACGACCGAGGGCTTAGCACCACGAGGCGGAAGAGTGCAGAGTCTGATGAGCTCACTTCTGGCTGAGGAGGTTTTTCCCTTAGCGGTAGCCTTTACCTTGATTTTATACTTTTTATCCGTAGAAAGCTTTTTTATGGTGTAGGAGGTGGCACTCGTCTTGCCGACGAGGGTGTAGCCGTCCTTGCCCGATATGCCGCAGTAAACATAGTAGGTCTCGGCGCCCTTGACTGCCTTCCATTTAACGGTGATGCTCGATGTGGTTGCTTTGGAGTAGGCAAGACCTGTCGGTGTGGCAAGCTTCTCCTTTTTGGGCTTGGCAGCCGGCTTGGTTGTTGCAGGTTTTGTGGTGGTGACGGGCTTCGTGGTGGTGGGAGCCGTGGTTGGCGGTGCCGTAGTTGCCGGCTCGGTAGTGGTAGGCTCAGTAGTGGTAGGCTCGGTGGTCGTCGGCTCAGTGGTCGTCGGCTCGGTGATGACCTCCTCTGAGGCTTCCTGTGTGGTGATTTCCTGTGACAGAGACTCCTCTGCCGAGGCGATCGCCGTTCCCGACACCGTAAAGGTGAAAAGTGCGGTCAGCACCAGTAAATAATATAGCTTTTTCATAATATATGTACCTCATAAATCGGATTATTTTATCTTTGAAATATAATTTTATCATAAGAAAAAACTATAGTCAATTATTTAGACATCAAAGATTATTAAGAATTTCTTAAGCTTACATATGAGACGGAAATCCGGCTCCCGAGTAAAGGTCGGGAGCCACTGTAAAGGGTGTTATGCCTTATCGGAGATTTCCGTTTGCGGGACCGTCGATTACCCGCCCGCTTTCCGTAAATCTCGAGCCGTGACAGGGACAGTCCCAGCTATGCTCTGCTTTGTTATATCTGAGAGCGCAGCCGAGATGCGGACATCTCTTCACCGTGGGAAAGAGATAACCGAGCAGGCTTTCCGCACTGTTAATAAAAAGCTGAGGGGTGAGCATACTGCGTGAGGGGGAAAATATCTCAGCATGGGGGCTTGTCTTGCCCGAAACAAGGTCGCAGAGAAGGTCTGCTCCTGCCATAGAGCCTGTCATTCCCCATTTATTGAAGCCGGTCAGGGTGTAAAGACGGTGGGTGCTTTCAGAGTATGAGCCGATGTAGGGCATGGAGTCGAGGCTTATGCAGTCCTGTGTCGCCCAGTGAAATTTTTCCTGTGCCCCGGGATAAAATTTCTTTGCATTCTTCCTGAGCTCATTATAGCCTCCGCCCTTTTTGCCCGTTCTGTGATCGCCGCCGCCCATAAGCAGCAGGTTGCGGTAGCTGCGCAAGGACAGACCGTTTTCCTTTTCGTCCAGATACATTCCGTCGGCTTCTGCTGCATTTTCCAGTGCTATCACATAGGAGCGGTGCTGATAAAGCTTCAGTGAGTAAAGCCCGTGCTTGTTTATGAAAGGAAAGTGGGTGGCGACTATGACATTTTCAGCCCTTACGGAGCCCTCCTCTGTGACAGCGGTGTTACCCTTCATTTCGGTCACACGGCTGTTTTCGTAAATATTAAGCTCCTTTGCTATCTGCGAGGCAAAAAGCAGAGGGTGAAACTGTGCCTGCTTTTCTGTTTTTACCGCACCGACGGCAGAGAAGGGGAGAGACAGCTTTTCTGCGAAGGTGCCTTCGGCTCCGATAATTCGAAGGGCATTCAGCTCGTCCTCGATTTTTCTGCGGTCATCGACAGAGTAGATGTAGTTATCCTTTGTTTCGAAATCACATTTAATGCTTTTTGAAAGCTCCCTGTATTTTTCGAGAGCCTTACGGTTGATTTCATAGTAGGCCTTGGCCTTTTCCTCTCCTTTTTTAATAAGGTCGGAATAAATCAGCCCGTGCTGAAAGGTGATTTTTGCCGTGGTGTTTCCCGTGGTGCCGCCGCAGATTTTGCCGCTTTCGAGAATTACTGAGGAAATGCCTTTTTCCTTAAGAAGATAAGCCGTAAGCAGACCGGCCATACCGCCGCCGATGATAAGCACATCGGCCTTTAAATTTTCACGGAGTCTCGGAAAAGAGGGAAGAGACGCCGTTTCGTGCCACAGAGAAGACATATATGCACCTCGAAGTCAGTTTTTTTATAGTATCTGTAAAAGCGAGGCGGTATATTCACTGCTGATTAAAAAATACAAAACCCTCACCGGAGAGTGAGGGAATCGTATTTATACTATAGAGAAACAGAAAAGTGTCGAGTGAGCAACAAAAGAAAGAAAAATGTTGCACTCAACACTTATATAATACATCTGTTTACCTGAAATGTCAAGCCTTTTTTTCTGTATTTTCGGGGAAAGAAATAGGCTTTATAATTTTTCTGTAAACATAAAGGAAGCTGACGGCAGTAACCGTAAGAGACATAACCTCAGCTATGGGGAAGGCAAACCAAACGTTATTAAGCACTCCTGTTTTAGAGAGAAGATATGCTGAGGGGAGCAGAACTACTATCTGGCGGCAGAAGGAAATAATCATGGAGAAATAGCTTTTGCCCAAAGCCTGGAAGGCAGAGCCGAGGTTTATGCACACACCTGCCAGAACGAAGCTGGTGCTGATTATCTTCAGTGCCGGTACACCTAATTCCATCATTTCATCCTTTGCATCGAAGAGACGGAGCATCTGCTCGGGCATAAGCCACATCAGCACTGTACCCAAAGCCATAATGCTTACGGCTATCAGGCAGCTGAAGCGGAGACATTCGGTGATTCTTTCCTTTTTTCTGGCACCGTAGTTATATGCGATGATGGGAATAACACCGTTATTGAGGCCGAAAATAGGCATAAAGATAAAGGACTGAAGCTTGAAATAAACACCGAATACTGCTGCGGCAGTGGTGGTGAAGGAAAGAAGAATTTTATTAAGGAAAAAGGTCATCAGAGAGCCGATGCCCACCATAAGCACGGAGGGGATACCTATTTTATAAATATCACCGATGATTTTAAGGTCGGGACGGAGATTTGAAAAGCGGAGATTGATTTCCTTGTTTGCCCTTTCGTTTAAAATTACACCGGCGATAAAGGCTAAAATCTGACCGATAACCGTAGCCACGGCAGCACCCTTTGCTTCCAGACGGGGGAAGGGACCTATGCCGAGAATGAACAGGGGATCGAGGATGATGTTTGCTATGGCACCGATGAGCTGGGTAGACATAGAAAGAGTGGTTTTACCCGTAGCCTGCATCAGTCTTTCCATAATAACCTGACCGAAAAGACCGACGGAGACGATGCAGACCACCGACAGATAATCCACACCGTAGTTATAAATAGCACTGCCCTTTTCTACCTGTGCGGCGAAAAAGATTTTCGTTCCGAAAAGACCGAAAAGAGCGAAAAGCACAGAGCTGAGCATAGCCAGAAGCACACCCTGAGCAGCGATTTTGTTTGCTTTTTCGAAGTTCTTTTCGCCGAGACTTCTCGAAAGGAGTGCGTTTACACCTACGCCCGTACCCGTGGCCACACCTATCATAAGGTTCTGGGCAGGAAAGGCGAGGGAAACGGCAGTGAGAGCATCCTCACATACCTGAGAAACGAAAATACTGTCTACTACATTATAAAGTGCCTGTACGAGCATAGATATCATCATAGGCAGAGACATAGTGATAACGAGCTTTTTTACGGACATAACGCCCATTTTGTTTTCTCTGTTCATTTTAACCTCCGTGATTTTACATAATACCCGTTAATTATAGCACTTTTAAATTTTTATTTCTATAGCATTGAGAAAATTTCTTGTTTAATTTGTATGGTTTAATATTTTATTTTTTGTGCAGAATGCAATATAAAGGGGCAGGATAGCTATGCCGTCGTCACAACTATCCTGCCCTCAGGTGTTTATTCCGTTTTAAAAGTCAGCTTCACATCGGGAGCTTTCTTTTTTATTTCTTTACCGCATATTTAAAATAAACTATCTCACCGCTTACATTATGCACCACACCGCTGACCTTTTTACCCAGACCGTAGTAGTTGTCTGTTTTGTAAAGAGGAACGGCTACACAGGCGGAAATCAGATATTGCTCAGCCTTTCTGGCGGCGGTGGAGAGAACGGCTATGCCGTCAGCCTTTTTCATTTCGGAAACGAGAGCATCGTATTTTTTATCCTTGAAGAAGGTAAAGCTTTCCTTGCTCGAGGAGGTGAATGTACTCAGCACACGGTAGGCACTGTTGCCCGTGAAGCTGAGGTCCGTCAGAGCTATCTGATAGTCACCCTTTCGTACACGCTCTCTGAGGGTTACCTCATCCGTGGCCTCGGCATAGACAGTAAAGGAAACGCCCAGAACCGACTGCCAGGACTGCATAAGAGTACGGACAGTGTTTTCGTTTTCCTCGGAGCAGAGAACGGTTACCTCTATGCCTGTCTTGTCCAGCTCTGAAAGGCCTTTTTTGAAAACCGTGAGAGGACTCGGGTTGGAATATCTGTCTGTTTCCTTTCTGTATTCGCTGAATTTGAGCGTTCCCGTCAGGAAGGAGTCGGGAATGAGGCCTGCCGCATCGCACTCGCCCATAGCCGCTTCTGCTGCGGAATAGTCGAAGGAGGAAACTATTCCTTTTCTGATGTTTTCGTTTTTCAGACCTTCGTCACTGCAGTTAAAAATGAGAGCCGTGACAGAGGAGGGGAAGGTGTTTACCGTGTAGTGCTTCTTTTCGGAAAGCTCCTCAGCCTGTGCGGCAGTCAGGGGCGTAACGGAGTAGGTACTGTCAGTGAGCTTTTTCAGTCGGGTGGGCTGCTCGTTATTCATCGAGTAATAAACCGAAGCGGGCATAACACTGTCTGCACTGTGGTAAGCATCACTCTTTCTTACGGAAACGGAGCTGTCGTCAGCCCAGTTATTGATGTAAAACGGGCCGTTATAGATAAGGTATCTGGTGGCAAGACCGTATCTGCCGCCCGTCTTTTCGAAAAACTCCTCGTTACAGGGCATACAGTAGCTTTCGAGCAGAGTGTAGAGAAAATCGGGATCAGCCTGAGAGAGTGTGATGCGCAGAGTGTAATCATCGATTACCTTGATGCCGAGAGCGGAAGCGGGAAGAGAGCCTTTGTAAACCTTACGGGCGTTTTTTATGGAGAAAAGACTGTCCGCACCGGGGCACAGGGTTTCGGGCAAAAGGGCACGGGTGAGACCGAAGGCGAAATCGTGAGCCGTTACACGGAAATCAAATTCCTCCTTATAGTTTTCACCGATAACCTTACCGGCTGCGGAGGTCACCTTCCATTTCATATCCTGACGCAGATAAAAGGTATAGACTGTTTCATCGGTATTGGTTTTCCATTTTTCTGCGGCTGCGGGGATGATGCTGCCGTCACTGTCTATGGCGACCAGTCCCTCAAAGCAGTTTGCGATAATATTTTTAGCTCCGATGTCATAAATTATCTGTGGGTCCAGAAAGCGGGGATCTCTGTCTATGGGATAAACGAGCTGAGCATCCGCACCCTTGTTTCCGCCGCAGGAGCATAAGGTAAGCAGCAGAAGCACCACGAGAGATAAGCAGGTAAGTTTTTTCAGCATTTTTTTCATTCCTTAATATATTAAAATAAGATAAATTTCCGAAATCGAAATAACCTTTCGTTCTTTACTGTTATAATAAAGGGTAAGATTTTACCGCTTTAAGGAGAATAAAAAATGAACGGTGTACCGAGTATAATTATATATGCCATACTGATACTACTTATTATATGCGTAGTTCTTTTAGTTTTGTTGCTAAAAAAGAAAAATAACGGAGAATATGACAGACTTTTTGAGCAAAATGAAAAAACCATGGATAAAATCGATAAGGTAGTAAACTCGGTCGAGGGCAGTGTACGTGATGAATTCAGTAAAAGCCGTATGGAAAATACTGCTTCTGCCGCTCAGCAGAGAAAGGAGCTTACCGCAGCCTTTGCAGATATGAATGTCATTCTGCGTAAAATGACGAACGATAACTATGAGCATAATATGAAAATGAGTGAAAGCATTTCTCAAAAGCTTCTCGAAATGCGCAAGGGTAACGAGGAAAAGCTGGAGCAGATGCGCCTTACCGTAGACGAAAAGCTGAATGAAACTCTTACCAAGCGTCTCGACTCCTCCTTCAGGACAGTCAGTGAGCAGCTGGAAAATGTCTATAAATCCCTCGGTGAAATGAAGGTGCTTTCGGGCAGCGTTACGGAAAACGTAACCTCTCTTAACCGTATTCTTACCAATGTAAAGGCGAGAGGCACCTGGGCTGAGGTGCAGCTGGAGGGACTTTTAGACCAGACTATCCCCGGTATGTACGACAGAAACGTTATGACTAACCCTGCATCGAGAAATATAGTAGAGTTCGCAGTAAAAATCCCCTCGGGCGAGGACAAAAACATTATCACCTGGCTTCCCATCGACTCCAAATTTCCCATCGAGTCCTACATCCGTCTCTGTGAGGCGGCAGACAGAGGAGACACGGCACAGGTGGAGGCAAACAGAAAGGCTTTGGAAACTACCGTAATAAATCAGGCCAAGGAAGTAAAAAAATATATCAATGAGCCTGCCACCACTCCCTTTGCTATTCTTTATCTGGCCACGGAAGGCCTTTACAGTGAGATTATCTCCTCTAAAAACGGCATAGCCGAAAGATGCCAGAATGAATACAATATTATGATAGCCGGACCGAGCACCGTTACGGCACTGCTTAATTCTCTTTCCATCGGCTTCCGTGCCATGGCTATCAACGAAAAGGCCAAGGAGGTGCGGACCGTGCTGGCTGCCGCCAAGGTGCAGTATGAAAAGTTCGGCACAGTCCTCGAAAAGGCGAAAAAGAAAATCGAAGAGGCGGGAAAGAGCCTTGATGACGCTAAAAGCAGAAACGATATTATTCAGAAAAAGCTCCGCACCGTGGAAACCATCGATGCCATTGAGGGAGCGGAGATATTGGGACTCGAGGAATAATCTGCAGTGTGTAGTTGCAGACAAGTCCGAGAGATATCCGACCGTTTTACACGGCAAATATCTTTATAAACTATTTGTAATCATTAATTCTGCGGAAGAAGGGCTCTTTATCCCTGCGGACAGGGCGCAATTCCGCATTCCGGACTCCTGCTCCGGATTGATACGAGGTAATTATGTATAACAGAACTTACAGAGAAATCGACTTAAAAGCTATAGAGCATAATTTCGCACTACTGTCCCGCAAGGTGGCCGAGGGTGTGAAAAAATGTGCCGTAATAAAGGCGGACGCTTACGGTCACGGCGCCGTGCCTGTGGCTAAGGTGCTCGAAAAAAAGGCAGACTATTTCGCAGTGGCCTGCTTCGATGAGGCCGTGGAGCTGCGGGAGGCAGGCATCACCATACCTGTGCTTGTACTGTCCTATATCTGCCCCGATTATTTCGGTGAGGCGGTGGAGAGGGACATCACCGCCACGGTCTACACTCTTGACGACGCTCTGGAGCTTAACAGGGCAGCGGAGAAAAAGGGGAAAAGAGCCAAGGTGCATATCGCTCTTGACACGGGAATGAGCCGTATAGGCTTTCCTCTTACGGATGCTTCTGCTGACATAATCGCACAGATAGCCGCTCTTCCCTTTATAAGCTTAGAGGGTATCTTCAGCCATTTTGCCAAGGCTGATATGGAGGATGACTGCTTTTCAGATGAGCAGAGAAGACTTTTTGATGCCTTTCTTGTCTGGCTTTCGGAAAGGGGAGTCAGCATTCCTCTGCCGCATCTTTATAACACGGCAGGTGTTTTCCGCTTCGAAAACAGATATCCTATGGTGCGCATGGGCATCGCTATTTACGGCATAAATCCCATGGATTATCCCACTCAGGACGAGGGACTTCTTCCGGCTATGGAGGTAAAAACTCACGTTATCCACGTTCACGAGGTATCTGAGGGCGAGGGCATCAGCTACGGTCACACCTATGTGGCGAAAGAAAAAAGAAAAATAGCCACTCTTTCCGTGGGCTATGCCGACGGCTTCAGACGTGTGCTTTCCAATAAAGGCTATGTGCTCATCAGAGGTGAGCGTGCTTACGTGACAGGCAAGGTCTGTATGGACCTGGTTATGGTGGACGTAACGGATATAGAGGGTGTTACCGTGGGTGACGAGGCAGTAATTATCGGTAAAAGCGGTGAAAGAGAAATCACTGCCAATGACTACGGTAAAATGTACGGCTCCTTCGCTTATGAGGCACTGTGCACCTTCTCTCCCAGAGCAAAAAAGATTTATAAATGAGGTAAAAAGAAATGATAAGATTTGAAAGTGACTACACACAGGGCGCAGTACCCGAAATAATCGAAAAGCTGGTCGAGACCAACTTAGAGCAGACTCCCGGCTACGGCACCGATAAATACTGTATGTCTGCCGCAGAAAAGATAAAAAAGGAAATCGGAGACGAAACGGCCGATGTTCACTTTCTCGTGGGCGGCACCCAGACAAACTACATCTTTATCGCCAGCGCTCTCCGTCCCCATCAGGGTGTTATCTCTGCCTGCACGGGACACATAAACGTTCACGAAAGCGGCTCGGTAGAGTCTGTGGGACATAAGGTTATCGGTCTTCCCTCCGAGGACGGAAAGATTACCGCCGCTCAGGTGGAAAGGACTGTAAAGGACCACTATGCAGATCCTACCTTCGAGCATACGGTTCAGCCGAAAATGGTTTACATCTCCTTCCCCACGGAAAACGGCACCATCTATTCCAAAAAGGAGCTCAGCGACCTTTATGCGGTATGTAAGGAAAACGATCTCATCCTTTTCATTGACGGTGCGAGAATGGGCTACGGTCTGGCCAGTGAGAAAAACGACCTTACACTCCGTGACATCGCCGCTCTCAGTGACGCCTTTTACATCGGCGGCACCAAGGTGGGCGCACTTTTCGGTGAGGCACTGGTTATTACGAGGGAGTCCTGCAAAAAGGATTTCCGCTACATAGAAAAGCAGAAGGGTGCTATGCTCGCCAAGGGCAGACTTTTAGGTCTGCAGTTTGATGTGCTTTTTACTGACGGCCTTTATCATAAAATTGCACGTCACGCAGCCTCTCTGGCTATGAAAATCCGTGAGGCCTTCCTGACCAAGGGCATAGAGCTTTATTACGATTCCTACACAAATCAGCAGTTCCCTATCCTCACCGATGAGCAGCTGGCAAAGCTCAATGAGCATTTCGTTTCATCCTATTGGGCGAAGGCAGGCGATAAAACCGCCGTTCGCTTCTGCACCAGCTGGGCAACTCCGGAAAAGGATGTGGACTTCCTCATAGAAAAGATAATGGAGCTGTAAAATTATGAGAATGAGAAAAAAGAAAAATCTTGACACCCGACTGGAAAATGTCAGAGATTACATCCTCGACCTGCCTTTGGGCGATGAGAGAGATTTCAATAAAGCCATCGAGGAAAAAAGCCTTATCGACTATAAGGAGATTTTCGGAAACGATAATCCTGTGAGAATGGAAATCGGCTGCGGCAGAGGTCAGTTCGCTATGGAAATAGCCAAAAGACATCCGGACATAAATTTCATCGCCGTGGAAAAGGTGCTGAATGTTATCGTTTTAGCCTGTGAAAAGGCTAAAAGAGAGGGGCTTACGAACATAAAATTTATCTGCGGCTCTGCGGAATATCTGCCGAAGTTTATCCCCGAAAAGAGCATAGAGCTGCTTTATCTTAATTTCTCCTGCCCTTATCCGAAGGCAAGGTATGCGAGACACCGACTCACGCATCGGTTTTTCCTCGACATTTACCGCAGCCTGCTTAAGGACGGCGCGGAAATTCATCAGAAAACCGATAATATGCACTTTTTTGAGTTTTCTGTGGCAGAGCTTTCCCAAAGCGGCTGGAAGATAAAAAATGTTTCTCTGGATCTTCATAACAGTGATTTCGAGGGCAACATAGTTACCGAATACGAAAAACGCTTTTCCGACCTCGGTCAGCCTATCTACAGGCTTGAGGCGTGGTATTGATCAGTAAAAAAATAAAAATTGTATATAAGAAAGGAAAGATAAAATGAGTAAGGTTAAAAACGAAGCAAAAATCAAAAATCCTCTTATCGTAGCCGTGCGTGAGCAGTTAGAGCACAGAGCCACATGGCTTTATCTTCTCTGTGATGAGGCGAGCAAAAGAGGTCTCGATCCCAAGGATTTCGGCTCTGGTGCAGTAAAGCGCTGCGGTCTTATGCAGGGCGCAGGTCTCGTGGAAAAGGGCAAAACAGACTCTCTCAAGGGACTGCGTAAAACTCTTTTCACCAAGCCTGCACAGTGGGTTTTCGAAATGGACATCAAAAACTGTACGGATGACGAGCTGGAAATTCACTTCCACTACTGTCCTCTCGTAAAGGCATGGCAGAAGGCCGGCTGCAGCGACGAGGAAATCGCTATGCTCTGCGATATCGCTATGTGCGGCGACAGAGGTATCGGTGAACGCTACGGTGCAGAGCTCGACTTACCCAAAACCATCGCAAACGGTGACGATATCTGCCATTTAAGATACCATAAGAAATAACGAAAGGCAGTAAGATTTCTGTCTTGGTAAAAAAGTGTATATGGAAAAGCATAGGGATGAATACCCTGTGCTTTTTTGCATAAAAGAAAGAGAATAATCCGATGTCTTCACCGGTTTCATCCCAAAATCAAAAAAACTGATAATTTTTTCTTAATCCTATTGTTAATGGGCAAAATTTATTATATAATAAGTTATTACAATGAATTATTATGCCCCTTTATACTTTTTTAAAAGGAAAGGAGAAAAATATATGTTATTTTCTCAGGATATAGGTATAGATTTAGGCACTGCCAATACACTCGTTTTCGTCAAGGGTAAGGGCATCGTTATCCGTGAGCCCTCCGTGGTAGCCATTAATGTGGCCTCCAGACCTGCCAAGGTGGTAGCAGTAGGCACCGAGGCCAAGGAAATGATAGGCAGAACCCCCGGCTCCATCACCGCCATGCGCCCTCTGAAGGACGGCGTTATAGCGGATTTCGACGTTACCTGCGAAATGCTTAAAAAGTTTATCCATAAGGCTATGGGCGGCTCTTATCTGGCTAAAGCGAGAGTGGTAATCTGCATTCCCTCGGGAGTTACCGAGGTCGAAAGACGAAACGTTCACGACGTGGCTATCGAGGCAGGCGCAAAGTACGTAAGCCTTATCGAGGAGCCTATGGCGGCAGCTATCGGTGCGGGGCTTCCCGTGGGACAGGCTATGGGCAGTATGGTCGTGGATATCGGCGGCGGCACGGCAGAGGTGGCGGTAATTTCACTGGGTGACATCGTCTGCTCACGCTCCGTCAGAATAGCGGGCGACAGCTTCGATAACGCCATCAGTCTTTACATCAAGAAAAAATATAACCTTCTCGTCGGCGAAAGAACCGCTGAGGAAATCAAAATAAAAATCGGCTCTGCTACGGAATATGAGGGCGAGGGTAAAATGGAGGTCAAGGGAAGAAATCTTCTCGACGGTCTGCCGAAAAGCATCACTATCACCAGTGAAGAGGTACGTGAGGCTCTTAAGGATTCCGTGGAGCAGATACTCGATGCAGTCAAATCCACTCTCGAGAAAACTCCTCCCGAGCTTTCGGCAGATATTATGGAGCACGGCATAACCCTTACGGGTGGCGGTGCGCTGCTCAGAGGCATCGACAAGCTCATCTCTCAGCAGACGGGTATGCCCGTAAATGTTTCCGATAACCCTCTCGACTGTGTGGTTGACGGCACGGGAATTTATCTGGAATCGGATGTGCTCGGTGCCAACGGAAAGAGATTTTAAGTAAAAATAAAGATATGACAGAAAAATATAAAGGTGTTTGAAATGCTTCAGTTTTTTAAAGGCAGAAAATTTAAAACATTTCTTCTGACTGTCTGTGCTCTCACTGTGGGTGCGGTTTTAGCCGTGGCGGTGAGAAGCTCCTCCTCTCCCTTCACTGCCGCCATCGGTGTGGTGTTCAGCCCCGTGCAGAAGCTTTCGGGCTTTGTCGCCGAAAAGGCTGACTGGCTTAAGGCCTCCTTCAGAGGCTCGGGAGCCTATCTGCAGGAGATAGAGAGACTGCAGCAGAAGATAGCAGAATATGAAAATAAAATAGTGGACTATAACGATATGGAGCAGAAGGTGGCCTCCTACGAAAAAATGCTCGGTGTAAAGGAAAAAAACCGTGACTATGCTCTACAGAGAGCCGATGTTATCGGTACCGACAGTGCGGATGTGTTTTCCTCACTTATCATCGATAAGGGCAGTAATGACGACATCGCCGTAAACGATCCGGTAATCAGCGGTAATTATCTGGTGGGTATCGTCAGCAAGGTCAACCCCTCCTACTGTGTGGTGGAGACAGTGCTCAGCCCCGACCTTAACATCAGCGCTCTCGAGAGTAAAACCAGAGAGACGGCCTATGTGACCACCACTGTGGAGCTTTCGGGCAAGGGAGCCTGTATGCTCTCAGGTCTGGAGAGGACCACAGAGGTAACTCCCGGCGGTATAGTTATCACCTCGGGTATAGGCGGTACCTATCCCAAGGGAATCATCATCGGTACCGTAAGCGAGGTAAACGAGAGCAAATATGACCTTTCAAACTTCGCAGTAATAGAGCCCGGTGTAAATGTCCGTGAAATAGAGGATGTTTATGTTATTACCGATTTCGACGGACAGGGCATAGAGGAAAAGGTAGACTGATTAAAAAAATCGGTTCAGCTTTATCCACAGCTGAAATTCAGGATTACAAATAACAGAAAGGAGAGTTATTAAAATGAGATTTGCTTCTTCACGTAATATTTACATCAGAAGATTTTTTACGGCACTTCTCGTTTTTGTGACTGCTCTTTTTCAGCATTCAGGCTTTATTCCCGAGCTTTTCGGAGCTCCTGCCCTGCTTTTAGTGCCTCTGACGGTGTGTATAGCTATGTTTGAGAGGAGCATACCGGGTATGTGCTTCGGTGTGCTGGCGGGGCTTCTGTGGGATTTCGCCGCATCGGGCGGTGACGGATTTTTTTCCGTGCTTCTTACGGCGGCAGGCTTTTTCTCGGGTGCATTGGTTACCTTCGTTTTCAGAAATAATATCCGTGCGGCCCTTATTCTTTCCTTCGGTGCGCTGACGGTGTGCAACGTGTCTCACTGGCTTATGTTTATCGTGAGAAAGGGCTATGAGGGCGGAGCAGACCTGCTCTTTTCCCGTTATCTTCCCTCGGTGCTTTATTCTCTGGTGTTTGTGTTCGTTTATTATTATCTCGTCAAGGCGATTTTCGACATCTGTGCAGAAAAGAAATAAAGCCTTACCGCAGCTGCGGCTCATAATTCATAATTAATCAGAAAGGATGTGACAGGATATGCAGAGCAAATCAGGCAGAAAAAGATATACTTTGGTTATAGTTATGTTTGTTATGCTTTTTTTCGGCTTTCTGACCTATCTTTTCAACATCCAGATTATCGATACCAAACAGAATGAGGATACGGTGGTTTCCTCTGTGGAGGTAAGCGTCGATGCCATCAGAGGCAATATCCTCGACAGAAACGGCTATCCTTTGGTAACGAACAAGCAGGTAAATAAAATCGTATTTAACTATCTTGCCTTCCCTACGGCTTACAGTGAGAGAAATCCCATTATCCTCGAGCTTATAAGGCTTTTCGATAAAAACGGCGTGGAGTGGAAGGATAATCTGCCCATCGAGCTTAAAAAGGGTAAGCTCAGCTTCGCAAAGGACAGGGACAATGAGGTTTCCTATCTTAAAAGTGAGGCCTTTCTGGACCTTAACTACTACGCTGACGTAGAGGATTGCTTCAATGCGCTGGTGGAAAAATACGGCCTTTCGGAATATACACTCAGCCAGCAGAGAGACATAGCCTCCGTTTATTATTCTATGGTAAAGGACGGCTTTAACGCAGGGCGCAACTATGAGTTTGCCACAGAGGTTTCCTCATCTCTTGTTTCCGTCATAAAGGAAAAAAGTGCGGCTTTCCCCGGTGTGGATGTGCAGGTTTCCTCTGAAAGACAGTATACCGACGGTAAAATAGCACCTCACCTTTTAGGTATGGTAGGCCCCATTACAAATGAGGAATATGAAAGCAAAAAGGAGCAGGGCTACACCCTTAACGATGTTATCGGTAAAAGCGGTGTCGAGTCTGCTATGGAAAGCTATCTCAGGGGCACTAAGGGAGTCAAGACCATCAATACCGATGCCTCGGGAAATAAAAGTGAGGAATATACTCTGCTGCCTCAGACGGGCGACACGGTAATTCTCACCATTGACTATGAGCTGCAGAAGGTGGCGCAGGAGGCACTGGCCGAGGGCGTTAAAAGTCTGCAGACCAGTCTCGAAAGAATCTACCCTATGTCGGGTGCCGTGGTGGTTATGAATACGAAAAACAATGAGGTTTTAGCTATGGCCTCATATCCTACCTATGATAACTCCACCTATAACGAAAACTCAGACAAATTAAATACAGACCAGAGTAAGCCTCTCTGGAACAGAGCCTTGCGAAGCACCTATACCCCCGGCTCGACCATCAAGCCGGCAGTGGCTATGGCGGGACTGCAGGAAAGAGTTATTTCCGCTTCCACTCTCATCAAATGCCTCGGTATTTACACCTACTACGAGGACTATCAGCCGGGATGCACGGGACATCACGGAAATCAGAACGTGGTAAACGCTATCTTTAATTCCTGTAACATCTTTTTTTACGAAACCTCACGCCTTTTAGGTATAGAAAAGCTGAACAGCTATTTCGCTATGTTTGGCCTCGGTGAGGAAACGGGCGTGGAGCTTTACGAATCTACGGGTACCGTGGACTCGGTAGCACTCAGAAAGAGTATGGGTGAGCTATGGACTCCCGGTCTTACCATTCAGGCAGGCATCGGTCACGGTAATAACCAGTTCACACCCATTCAGCTTTGCTCTTATGTGTCCACCATCGCTAACAGAGGCACCAGATACAAAGCAAGCATAATTAAAAGCGTAAAGACTGCCGACCTTTCGGAAACGGTTACGGAAAACAAGGTTCAGATTCTTTCTCAGGCTGATTTTTCCGACGCTAACTGGGATCTGGTTCACAGAGGTATGCTTCTGGTAGGTACGGAAAGCTATGCAAATTTCAGAAATGTTCCCGTAAAGGTAGCCGCCAAAACGGGTACCACCACCATCGAAAAGACGGTGAACGGCAGAAAGATAGAAACATATAACGGTCTTATTCTTACCTTTGCGCCCTATGACGATCCCGAAATCGCAATAGCGGTCGTGGTCGAGGGTGCGGGAAGCGGCGGCTCCACGGCTCCCATCGCCTCAGCGATAATGGAGCATTATTTCGCCGAAAAGGATACGGCCGAAAGTCAGCAGAACGAAAACACATTACTTGGTTAAGAGGTATAATTATGGCAGAAAAAATTCTTATTGCTTCGGGTAAGGGCGGAGTAGGTAAAACCTCTCTGACCGTAGGCCTCGGTAAGGCTCTGGCCGCTATGGGTAACAGGGTTCTTCTCATCGACTGCGACTGTCTGAGAAGCATAGACCTTCTGGTAGGTGTCACCGAAAAGATAGTCTATGACTGGGGCGACGTAATCGGAGGTGCGGACAGTGAGGATGCCCTCTATGATGCAGGGGATGTCTGGGTGCTCACCTGTCCGGAGGATTACGGCGACATTACCGGCAAGGATATGAAAAAGCTTCTCGATAAATACGATGCAGACTTTAATTACATACTCATCGATGCACCTGCCGGTGTGGACAGGGGACTCACTCTCTCTGCCGCAGCCGCTGACAGGGCTATAGTAATCTCTACACCCGATCTGGTCTGTGTGAGAAGCGCATGCATTGCCGCCCGTAGGTTAGGCACGCTCGGCATCGAGGATGTGAGACTTATCATTAACCGTGTGGCACGCCGTGATGTTATCAGAGGCAGACTTCTGAACATCGACTCTGTTATCGACGGAGTGGAGGTGCAGCTTATCGGTGTAGTTCCCGAGGACGGAAAAATCCGTTTCGGTGCTATGGGTATGAATATTTACAGAGAAAATCAGATTTCCTTTGATTCGCTAAATAATATTGCGGCCAGAATAACAGGGGAGTATGTGCCTTTGGATTTGTAATTTTTTCGGAAACGGATATATTTAAAGCTTTTCAGAAGAAAAGTATTCTGTTTTTGTCCGTAAACACAAAAATCTATGCTTTTTTTACACTAATCTATTGATTTTTGACAATTTTTTTGTTACTATATATTTTGACGAAGATTTGAAAGGGATGAGTAGATGAATATTGCTTTAATTGCACATGACGCAAAAAAAGAACTAATGACACAATTCTGTATCGCCTACTGCGGTACATTCAGCAAACACTCACTGTGTGCAACAGGTACGACCGGTAAAATTGTAAGTGAAGCAACAGGACTTGAGATTACGAAATTCCTTTGCGGTTATCAGGGCGGTGAGGAGCAGATCGCAGCCAGAATAGCCTGCAATGAAATCGACCTTCTCCTGCTTTTCCGTGATCCTCTTACTGCTAAACCGAACGAACCCAACGAAGCAAATCTTCTCAGACTTTGTGACGTTCATAACATCCCTGTAGCCACAAACATCGCTACGGCGGAGGCACTGATTATGGCTCTGGAAAGAGGCGACCTCGACTGGCGTGACATTATCAACCCGAAAACCAAGTAAATAACCGTAACGGCTATGACGGAAAAGAGTAACAGCTGCCCCCGTTCAGAGAGAGACGCCCCGTGCTGAAAGCGTCTTACGTAAGGAAAGCTGCCAAGACATTCCCGAGCCGACCGTTTGCTGCGTTAAGGCATAGAGAGGAACAGTTCGTCTGTTCAAGCGGGGTGGTACCGTGGAGCTTATGCTTCATCCCCAATGCAGTTTTTTGCGTTGGAGATGGAGTTTTTTTATTAATTCGCAATGCACAATTCGCAATGCGCAATCGCAGGACAGACTTCGGGAAAAAAGAAGAGATACACCGCCGTTTAAACGCTAAGTGCTAAATGATAAACGCTAAACGGGCGAGGAACGCTTCGGGAAATGGCGTGCCGTGTCCGCAAAGAAAATCTCTCAGTCACTTCGTGACAGATCTTCTTAATAAGGAGAGGTGATTTCATCAAACCTACCTTAAACGGTAGGGGCGGATATCATCCGCCTGTTCACCTGAATGATAGGAGAATGAAAATGGCAAAATCATTACTTGCTCATTTATACACACATATAAGAGGCTCACAGGAGGATATTGCGACAATGTCACTGCAATATTTGCTGATGCAGTCTGCTGAACTTAATAAGACCTTTACCAAAAAGGTATCAAAGATTTTACATATTGACACAGACGAAACATTACAGTATGATACGCAGGTCACGGGAGAAGATAAGGAAAGACCTGATATGGTCGGTGTCGATAGCGAAGGCAAAGAAATGCTTATTTGTGAAATGAAATTTTACGCAGGACTAACCGATAATCAACCTTTGGGCTATTTAGATAGACTAAAGAAAAATGGTGGTAAAGGGCTTTTATTTATTTGCCCCGAAAGCAGGATAGAAACTCTTTGGTATGAACTTGAAAAAATATGTAAGGGAAAAAATCTTATAAAAACAGATAAACGCTGTGTTTGTGTTGATGGAATAAGTTTGTCGGTCATAACTTGGATGGAAATAATTAGGACTCTTATGGACACAGCCCAAGCATCAGAAAAAAGATTGATTGCAGACATTGAACAACTTAAAGGATATTGTGAACTTATTGACGAAGAAGCATTCATTCCGTTTAAACCCGAAGAACTTACGGCAATTAATGCAAAAAAAGAAGACAGATTCTATACCGTTATTGATAAAGTTACAGACCTTTTATTGTGCGACGATACAATTAATGCTAATAAAAAGGGTTTGAGGTTAACACCAAATAGCGATGGTACTATTAGTTATATTTATGTAAACGGTTATGGATTAGGAATATGTTATGACAGATATTTCTGGCGTAGTAATAATTCTGTTGAAACCCCATTTTGGTTGTTAATAAAAAACAACCGGTGGGAACAAACGAAAGAAATTTTAAAAGTGTTTAAAAAGTATGACCATAAGGTAAAAGAGGAATACAACTCTGTAGTATATCTTGCCCTTAATGCTTTACCTTACGCTACTGAAGATGTTGTCTGTAAAGATATTAAAAAGCAAATATTAACATATCTTGACGATATAGACCGTGAAACAAAAGAAAAACAGTAAATAGTTAAACGGAGGATAAATTATGGCATTAGTAACCAAATCAATCAAGGGTACACAGGATACCCTGCCAAACGAAAGCTATAAGGTGCAGTTTTTAGAGCAGACTGTTCTCGAAACTGCGAAAAATTACGGCTATAGAGAAATCAGAGTGCCTGTTTTCGAGCACACGGAGCTTTTCCAGAGAGGTGTGGGCGATACCACCGATGTAGTGCAGAAGGAAATGTATACCTTCGAGGATAAGGGCGGCAGAAGCATCACTCTGCGTCCCGAGGGTACTGCAGGTGTAGTACGCTCCTATCTCGAGCACGGACTTTTCAATGAGCCTCAGCCCATGAAAATGTGCTATCTCACCTCCTGCTACCGCTATGAAAAGCCTCAGGCGGGCAGACTCCGTGAGTTCCACCAGTTCGGCTGCGAATGCATCGGTACTGCCTCTCCTGCCGCCGATGCAGAGGTTATTTCTCTGGTAAATGATATTTTCGCTTTCCTTAATGTGAAGGATATTTCACTTGAAATTAACTCTATCGGCTGCCCCGAATGCAGAAAGAACTATCATAAGGCTCTCCACGACTATTTCGAGAGCAAAAAGGGTGAGCTTTGCGGCACCTGTCTCGACAGACTCGAGAGAAACCCCATGAGAATTCTGGACTGTAAAAGTCCCGTCTGCTCCGGCATAGCCAAGGATGCACCCAAGGTTACGGACTATCTCTGTGATGAGTGCGAAAGCCACTTCGCTTCCGTGCAGAAATATCTCGACGCTATGGGTATTCAGTATAAGGTTAATCCCTCTATCGTCAGAGGTCTCGACTACTACACCAAAACCGTTTTTGAGTTTGTCTCAAATCAGATAGGCGCACAGGGCACCGTCTGCGGCGGCGGCCGTTATGACGGTCTGGTAAAGGAGGTGGGAGGTCCCGACACTCCTGCTCTCGGCTTCGCTATCGGTATCGAAAGACTTCTGCTGCTTATGGCGGCACAGAATACACCCTTCCCCGAGGAGGCAAAGTGTGACATTTATCTTGCCTCAATGGGCGAAAACGCCACAATCAAAGCAGCACAGATAGCCTCCGACCTTCGCGGCGAGGGCATTCACGCACAGTTTGACGTGGTAGGCAGAAGTGTCAAGGCACAGATGAAGTTCGCCAATAAAATCGGTGCCGCTTACACTGTAGTTTTAGGCGACAGTGAGCTCGAGGAGGGCAAGGCTAAGCTTAAGAATATGGCTACAGGTGAGGAAACGGAAATTCCTCTCGAGGGCTTCGAAGACATCTTTATGCGCATTTCTATTAATGAAAGCCTTAAGGAATTAGAGGACCTTGGCTACGAAAGCAATATTGACATCAATTCCATATTAAACGGAAACTTATTTTAAGGAGGACTGAAAAATGGATTTTATGACAGGACTTAAAAGAACAGACTACTGCGGCACCTTCACTGCGGGGGACTGCGGCAGAGAGGTAGTGGTAGCCGGCTGGGTGCAGAGACAGAGAGACCTGGGTGCTCTTATCTTCGTGGATCTTCGTGACAGAACAGGTATCGTTCAGCTTGCTTTCGACGATAATACACAGAAGGAAATCTTCGACAAGGCCTTCACCGTAAGAAGCGAATATGTTCTTATGGCTAAGGGCACCGTAAGAGAGCGTTCGTCAAAGAATATGGATATTCCCACAGGCGAGATAGAGATTTTCGTCACAGACCTTCGCATCCTCGGAAAGAGTGAAACTCCTCCCTTTGAAATCGTGGAAAACTGCCAGACTGCAGAGAACACCCGTCTCAAGTACCGTTATCTGGACCTTCGCCGTCCCGACCTGCAGAAAAACATCATTATGCGTCACAAGATAACCAAGATTATCCGTGACTATTTCGACGATAACGGCTTTATCGAAATCGAGACTCCCATTCTCGTTAAATCTACTCCCGAGGGTGCACGTGACTTCCTCGTTCCCTCACGTATTCACAAGGGAAGCTTTTATGCTCTTCCCCAGTCACCTCAGCTTTACAAGCAGCTTTCTATGGTGGCAGGCTTCGACCGTTATATGCAGATAGCACGCTGCTTCCGTGACGAGGACCTTCGTGCCGACCGTCAGCCTGAATTCACACAGATAGACGTGGAAATGAGCTTCATCGATATGGAGGATATTCTCGGTCTTATCGAGGGCTTTATGAAAAAGGTGTTCAAGGAGGCTATCGGTGTGGAAATCGAAACACCTCTGCCCCGCCTTACCTATAAGGAGGCTATGGAGCGCTACGGCTCCGATAAGCCCGATACCAGATATGCTATGGAAATCACCGACATCTGCGACGAGGTTAAGTCCTGCGGCTTCGGTGTGTTCACCGGTGCTATAGAAAACGGCGGCAAGGTAGCTGCCATCACCGCCAAAAAGGCTTTCTCCGTGCTTACACGTAAGGAAGTGGATAAGCTCACTGAAACCGTAAGAGGCATCGGCGCCAAAGGTCTTGCCTGGGCGAGAATCGGTGACGACGGCACCATCGCTTCATCCTTTGCCAAATTTATGACAGAGGACGAAATGAAGGCTATTATGGCTAAGTGCGGTGCCGAAAACGGTGACGTTATTCTTATCATCGCTGACAAGGTAAGCACCACTCTTTCCGTTCTCGGTGCTCTGCGTCAGATAGTGGCTAAAAAGCTCGACATCATCCCCACAGATAAGTATAATCTTCTCTGGGTGGTAGAGTTCCCCTTCTTCGATTGGGACGAGGAGGCAGGCGAGTATGTGGCTATGCATCATCCCTTCACCGCTCCTCTGGACGAATGTATGGAATATCTCGAAACAGATAAGGCTAAGGTAAGAGCCAACGCCTACGATCTGGTGCTTAACGGCATCGAGCTGGCTTCCGGCTCCATCCGTATTACCAATCCCGACCTGCAGAAGAGAATCTTCTCTCTGCTCGGTCTCAGCGATGAAGAGGCACACGAGAAGTTCGGCTTCCTCACTGACGCCTTCAAATACGGTGCACCCCCTCACGGCGGTATCGGTCTCGGCCTCGACAGACTCGTTATGCAGATGCTGAAGCTCGAAACACTCCGTGATGTAGTAGCCTTTCCGAAGCTCCAGAATGCCAGTGAGCCTATGACAGAGTGTCCGTCAGTAGTAGACGGTGACCAGCTTGATATGCTTGGTATCGGTATCATAAAGGAAGAAGAGTAATTGAAAAAAACAGGTTATCCTCACGGGTAACCTGTTTCTGCTTTATTATTCGTGTCAGTCGATTCTCACACTTAAATCCTGATTTTTATAATACTCCTCATACTGCCTGATAATCTCGTCTCTGTTACCGGAGCTTTCATACCATTTTTTGTCTCCGAGATAGCGAGAGGTGTGAAAATAAATCTTGCTGTCATTTTCTCCGGAGTCAGTGCACATGAAAACATAGGTGGTGTCCTTTTCGGGCATCGCACGGTTCATATCACTGAGCATTCCGTTCGGCTGCTGACCGCCCCAGCAAAGCATGGTGAACTCTTCGGGTGCTTTGCCCTTTATGTTATGCTTTACCTTTATGCGGTAGTGGGTGATGGGATCACTGTCATAAAGACCGAACCAGTGTTCGTTCCAAAGGTATTCGAGCTCATTATATTCCGTGCCGAGAACTTCCTCCACGGTGCCGATAAATGTATAGTCCGACCATCCGATGCTCTTTTCCGTGTCACTTAAGGGAAAGATGTAATCCACGCACATCGGAACCACCTTCATTGATGAAAACGGCTCTGTTACGGGGTGGAGCTTACTCTCCATTACCCGTATTTTTATGTAACCGCCCGTAATGACAGTCAGAGCTATGACTGCTGAGACAAGAAAAACCGTAAGTACAGTCTTGATTCTCTTTTTCATTCAATCAGCCCCTTTCATTATATAGGATAAAATATAACGGGGTTTTGTTGCATAAGAAGGAGATAAAATAAATATATTTAATTAAAATCCTAGGTTATCATTGACTAAAATAACGTGGATTCTGTCCTTGTCTCTGCTTCTGCGGGTAATGACTATCTGGTTACAGATGCAGTCGGGTGACATACAGTCCCCGCATTTACCCGTAACGGCACAGGGAGTGTTTTTATTGAGTCTTACGGTATTCGGGGGAGAGGCGATGTTTCTCGTGCGTCTCACGCCCTCCTCTACATTGGCTACGACCTTATTCATACCTGCCACCACGATGACGTGCTCAGGTCCGAAAATGAGAGAGGATAAACGGTTGCCCGCTCCGTCGATGTTTACCAGCTCACCGTCGAGAGTAATGGCGTTGGTGCTCATAAAGAAATAGTCCGACTGAAAGGCCAGTGCATAAAACTGCTTCTGCTCTGCGGGTGTTACATAGCGGCTTCTGTCGTAGACGGTGTATTTTCCGCTTTCCTGAAGAGCCGAGGGGATACCGCATTCCTTTATGCTTTCGCTTCCGCCCCAGGCGACACTGCTGCTCTCGGGCATAAGAGAAAGCACGAGAGCAAGACATTCCTCCTTGGTAGCGCAGTAATGGCCGGTCATATTTCTCTTTTCGAGAGCGGCTATAATTGATTTGGCCTGATTTTCTCTGGCAGTAAAAAGATGTGACATAAAAATTCTCCTTTTTCTTTTTATATGAGTATTTTAGCAAATAAAGCGCCTTATTACAATACTTTGTGGATTAATATACATCTGTCTACGAAATTTATTGGGCTTATTTGTAGATTATATATAAAAAAATAAGGTATGTATAAAAACTTTTTGTTTTATTTACAAAATTGAAATACGGTTTTATTTTTTTCTTGCATTTTCGACATTATAGGTATAAAATATTTTTCATCACACATTAAAGCGTTAATAACTTTAATGTTTATTCGCCCTTTTCAGGGTATAAAAGGAGTTTGGAATTAAATGAGTTATGTACAGAATGTAATCGATTCAGTCGCAAAAAAGTATCCCCACGAGCCTGAGTTTGTGCAGACAGTAACAGAGGTTCTCGCTTCACTTGAGCCCGTAGTGGAAAAGCATCCCGAATACGAAAAGGCTGCCCTTCTCGAAAGAATGGTAGAGCCCGAAAGAACAGTAAGCTTCCGTGTTACATGGGTAGACGATGAGGGCAAGGTGCAGGTAAACACAGGCTACAGAGTTCAGTTTAACGGTGCTATCGGTCCCTATAAGGGCGGTCTTCGCTTCCACCCCTCTGTTTACACAGGTATTATGAAGTTCCTCGCCTTCGAGCAGACCTTTAAAAACAGCCTTACCACCCTTCCTATGGGCGGTGCCAAGGGCGGCAGTGACTTCGATCCCAGAGGCAAGAGTGACGGAGAGGTTCTCCGCTTCTGTCAGGCCTTTATGACAGAGCTCAGCAGACACATCGGTCCCTCTCTCGACGTTCCCGCAGGTGATATCGGTGTAGGCGGCAGAGAAATCGGCTATCTTTTCGGCCAGTACAGACGAATCAACGGTAACTTCGAAAACGGTGTTCTCACCGGTAAAGGTCTTTCCTACGGCGGCTCTCTTATCCGCCCCGAGGCTACAGGCTACGGTGCTACATATTATGTGGTAGAGATGCTCAAGCACTTCGGTGAGGATATCAAGGATAAGACTGTCGCAGTTTCAGGCTTCGGTAACGTAGCATGGGGTACGGCTAAGAAGGTAGCAGAGCTGGGCGGTAAGGTAGTAACCCTTTCAGGTCCCGACGGCTACATCTACGATCCCGACGGTGTTATTACAGAGGAAAAGATTAACTATCTTCTCGAAATGAGAGCTTCAGGCAGAGATAAGGTACAGGATTACGCAGATAAATTCGGCGTAGAGTTCCATGCAGGAGAAAAGCCCTGGGGCGTCAAGGTTGACATCGCTATGCCCTGCGCTACCCAGAACGAAATCGGTATGAAGGAAGCAGAGCAGCTCGTAGCCAACGGTGTACCCTACTATGTAGAGGTAGCAAATATGCCCACCACTAACGAGGCTATGGCTTATCTTATGGAAAACTGTAAGGCAGTCGCTCCCTCAAAGGCAGTAAACGCCGGCGGTGTAGCCTGCTCCTCTCTCGAAATGAGCCAGAACGCTATGCGCTTCAGCTGGACAGAGGAAGAGGTTGACGTAAAGCTTAAGAAGATTATGAAAAACATTCACGACTCTTCTGCAGCAGCTGCTGAGCAGTACGGTCTCGGCTATAATCTTGTAGCAGGTGCCAATATCGCAGGCTTCCTTAAGGTTGCCGATGCTATGATGGCACAGGGCCTTATCTGATGAGATAATAAATATTAAAAAGATCGCAGAGAAACAAATCCTGCCTTATGGGATGTCAGCGTTTCTCTACGGTCTTTTTGTTCTGTAAAAAGAAAAATTATTCAGATTATATAAATTTTTAATCAAAATTAACCCTGTTAGACTTGACATATTGTGTAAATTGTTTTAAAATATACAGGATAGTGCGAAACTGTCATTCGAGTAACATTACTGTAATTCTTTTGATGAACCTAACGGTGATATTATAATTTTAAAAAGAAGGAGGTGCTGCTACTTTGGATTGGTTATATATTGTAATCGGCGCTGTATGTGCAGTGGTATTCGGTGTTCTCGGCTTCGTTTTAGGTCAGGCACACAGAAAAAAGACCGCTGAGGCACTTATCGGCTCCGCTAATGAAGAGGCTATCCGCATTGTCAACCAGGCAGTTGCTGAGGCCGAAACGAAGAAAAAAGAGGCTATTCTCGAAGCCAAGGATGAAATTCATAAATTCAGAAATGAAACTGATAAGGAACTCCGTGAAAGAAGAAACGAGGTTCAGCGTCAGGAAAGAAGAATGATCCAGAAGGAAGAAAGTCTTGATAAAAGAACTGAAAACTTAGAGAAAAAAGAAGAACTGCTTGACGAAAAAATCAAGCAGGCTGAAAACCAACTTTCCGAAGCAGAAAGCATCAAAAGAAGTCAGTTAGAAATGCTTGAAAAAATATCGGGCTATACAAAAGAGCAGGCTAAGATCGATTTAATAAATACAATCGAAGAAAATCTCAAAAGAGAAAAGGCCGTCAAGGTTATGGAATACGAGCAGATGGTTCGTGAGGAAAGCGAAAATCTTGCCCGTGAAATCATTACCACTGCTATTCAGCGCTGCGCCGCTGACCATGCATCAGAGGCTACGGTTTCCGTGGTTGCTCTTCCCAACGACGAAATGAAGGGCAGAATTATCGGCCGTGAGGGCAGAAACATCCGTACACTCGAAACCATCACAGGTGTGGATCTCATCATCGATGACACCCCCGAGGCTATCACCCTTTCATCCTTCGATCCCGTTCGCAGAGAGGTAGCGAGAATCACTCTCGAAAGACTCATCGGTGACGGACGAATCCATCCCGCTCTTATCGAAAAGATTCACGAAAAGGCCAAGCGTGAGGTTGACCAGACCATCAAGCAGGCCGGTGAAAGAGCCGTTATCGATGCGGGTGTAAACGGTGTCCATAATGAGCTTGTGAAGCTTCTGGGCCGTCTTAAGTACCGTACCAGCTACGGTCAGAATGTTCTGAATCATTCACTGGAGGTTTCCTACATCGCAGGTCTTATGGCCGCTGAGCTCGGTGTGGATGTGAAGCTTGCACGCCGTGCAGGTCTTCTCCACGATATCGGTAAGGCTATCGACCATCAGCAGGAGGGCTCACATATCGAGCTCGGTGTGGAGGCAGCTAAAAAGTATAAGGAAAACGATATCGTTGTAAATGCTATCCACGCTCACCACGGTGATGTAGAGCCGAAAAGCATCGTTGCCTGTCTCGTTCAGGCCGCTGATGCCATTTCAGCTGCAAGACCGGGTGCAAGAAGAGAAAATCTCCAGAACTACATCAAACGTCTCGAGTCTCTCGAGAAGATTTCCAAATCCTTCAGCGGCGTAGACAGCGCCTTCGCAATTCAGGCAGGCCGTGAGGTTCGTATTCTCGTCAAGCCCGAGGCAGTCAGTGATGAAGAAATGGTTCTTCTGGCTCACAGTATCGTAGAAAAAATCGAGCAGGAGCTCGAATATCCCGGTCAGATCCGAGTAAATATGATCCGTGAGACCAGAGCGGTAGATTACGCTAAATAATTATAAAAGGAGTCGCGGATGGCGGCTCCTTTTTTTGGTGGGTGAAGAAAATGGAAATACTTTATGAAGACAGAGCCTTGATTGTATGCATAAAGGAAAGAGGAGTTCTCTCTCAGCAGGGCAAAGAGAATGAAGCAACGATGCTTTCTCTGCTTTCGGCGCATACGGGCACGGAGATTTATCCCGTTCACCGCCTCGACAGAGAGGTGGGCGGAGTTATGGTTTTCGCCAAAAATCAGAAGGCCGCCGCAGCTCTTTCTGCGCAGGTGTCCGACCGTACCATGGAAAAGGAATATTTGACTCTGGCGGAGGGTGTCCCCGAGGAAAAAGAGGGGACTATGGAGGATCTGCTCTTTTTCGACAGAGGTAAAAATAAGGCCTTTACCGTAAAAAAGGAAAGACGTGGCGTGAAAAGGGCGGCTTTAAGTTATAAGGTTTTAGCGGAAAAAGACGGTCTCTCTCTTATGAGAATAAGGCTTCATACGGGCAGAACCCATCAGATAAGAGTTCAGTTAGCCTCACGGAAAATGCCCATCGTGGGTGACAGACGCTACGGCAGTAAACGGGAGAGTAAAATACTCGCCCTGTGGTCCTGCTGTATATCCTTCGTTCATCCCGTGACGGGGGAGCGGATGACATTCGGAAAAGAGTCTGATTTTGACATCTGAAACGAATAAAAATCACTATTCAGGTGTTTTTACAGTGCTTTCTTATCATAACCCCAAAAACAAAACTGCCAAAACAATTGACAGTTATTCCTCTTAAGGATATAATATTTGCAGTTGAAAACGGATTAAGTTATAATAAATATCGGGGTGATACATTTTGAAAAAACCGTTACATATAACTGTCGAGCTTGCCGTTATATTCGGTGTGTGCCTTTTAGGGGACTTTATTGCAGAGCTTCTTCCCTTTGACTTTTCGGCAAGTGTGTTAAGTATGATAATTTTGCTTTTACTTCTTGTTGTAAAAGCCTTGAAATTTGAAAGCATCAAAGCTACTGCAGAATTTCTTACGTCCAATATGGCAGTTCTTTTTATTCCGTACGGAGTAAAGGTACTGCAATATCTTGATATAATCAGAGAAAATCTTGTTCTGTTTTTGCTTATAGTCCTTGTAACAACGCCTGTAGTTTACGGCGTAACGGCACTTACCGCTATGCTCATTATGAAAATGCAGAAAGGGGAGAAGGAATAATGGAAACAGTGCTTGCTTCACCCTTGTTCGGTTTATTTCTGAGCGTACTGTCCTTCGGCGTTGGCTCACTTTTGTTTTCGAAGCTGAAAACACCGCTTCTCAACCCGTTACTTTTTGCGATTATCTGTTGTGTGCTTTTTGTTCGGTCAGGTCTGATTTCCTATGAAAAGTATATGGCTGACAATGCTTTTCTCACAAATCTTCTGCCCGTTGCAACTGCCCTGCTTGCAGTGAACATCTATAAGCAGCTCAAAACCGTCAGAAAATATGCTCTTGTCATTGTCGTCAGCTGCCTTGCGGGCTCAGTCACAAGTATTTTGAGCGTGGTCGGACTTTGCAGGCTTTTCGGTGCAGACAAGGCTATAGAGGCGTCCTTTATCGGCAAAAGCTGCACAACGCCTATTGCTCTTGACGTTTCCCTTATGAACGGCGGAATGGAGGGCATAACGGTAATTGCCGTTATATTTACGGGTGTCGTGGGAGCAGTGCTTGCCCCCTCACTTGCGAAGCTTTTCAGGGTTAAGTCAGCCGTTGCAGAGGGCCTTGCCATCGGTACCTGCAGCCATGTTATCGGCACATCAAAGGCTGTTGAAATCGGTGAAATTCAGTCAGCCCTCAGCGGCGTCGCAATCGGCATATGCGGCCTGCTTACTATTATATTGGTAACAGTGTTTTACTGATAAATTGAAATTTACAGTGTTGTCTTGTTAAGATTTACGAGTATTTTAACGAAGTGTTGGCGGAAATCCGCCCGTAAAAAACGGGGTTCGGATTATGCTCGCCACCCTAAGCAGAAAGGAGAACCGTTATGAAAAGAATCGTTTCATTTTTAATGACTGCCGTGATGCTGCTTACTATGCTTTGCGGGCTTTCCTTTGAAAGCTCTGCGGCTAAAAGCACTCACAAAATCACCAAGAAAAATCCCGCCGTGGTTATCAGAAGCTCCTTCGCCACCTGCGGCTACAGTGACAACTGGGGCGGTGTACATACGGCTGTGCCCGAAAAGGACAAAGAGGGCTACATCCTTTATGATGTAATCATCTGGGAGGACAGAATAAATCTTTATAAGTTCCCAAATGATGTGGAGCATAATGAAAAAGAGGGCTTTGATTTCAGCTGCGATGTCAGCACTCCCTCGGGACTAAAAAAATATGTAGAGTGGAGGGAGTCCTTCTGTCTTAAGAGCGTTCCCTGTAAGGATACGGAAAATATGAGTAAAAGCAGCGAAACTCTCCGTGATGCCTTTGTAGAATTTTTCCGTGTAGTGGATAAAAAGACTCCCTCTAAAAATATCGTGCTGAAATATTCAGGCCACGGTAACATCGGCTATAGCGGATGCATGAATGTGGAGGATACGAAAATTATGCTCGAAAAGGGTGTCAAGATTTTCGGACAGAAATTTGCTCTGATTGATTTCGGTACTAACTGTCAGTCGGGTAATACGGACTATGTGCAGGTTTATCATAACTACACTGACTATCTTCTCCTTTCTCAGTTCGATTTCGGCGGCTACGGCTGGGACGAGTGGGATTATGAGATTTATAAAAAGGTAGACATAGATTACTGCTACGGGGATATGTTCAAGGTAGGCTCCACCATAGAGCAGGCAGGCAAAAGCATAGTAAATAAAAGCACCGAGCGATGGAAGTACTGTAAAAAGGACCTCAGAAAGGATAAGCTCAAGCAGTCTATGACACTTCTGGATATGAGTGCCTATGATGACTTTATGCCTGAATTTGCCAAGCTTCTTTACAAAAATCCCGAAAGCCACGGCTCAGATGTTTATGCTCTCATAAAGAAAAAGGGCAGCAAAAAGCTGCAAAATCTTTACAAGAAATTTGTTATTTACTATAAGGATAATAACAGTAAAGAGATTTTAGTATGGGATAAAAAGTCCTACGGTCTGACCGCACGCACGCTGATTTACAAGCTGGAGCTTTCCGAGACGCAGTACACCTACAACGGTAAGGCACGAAAGCCCTCGGTTAAGGTAGCTCTCACTAACGGTGCGGTCCTCACCTCGGGTAAAAACGGCGGCTATACTGTTTCCTATGCTAAGGGAAGAAAGAATGTGGGAAAATATAAGGTTACCGTTTCTCTGAAGGGTAATTACGGAAGCAAGGAAGAGCTTTTCTTTACCGTAAAGCCTCAGAAGGTAAGCGTAACGGGAATTTCTGCTCTTAAAAAGGGCTTCAAGCTGAAATGGAAGCCTGTATCGGGTGCAGTGACGGGTTATCAGGTACAGTACGGTCTGAAATCCTCTCTTTCGGGCGCAGATACCAAAACCGTTAAAAAGGCAGACAGCTCCGGCGTATCCGTAAAAAAGCTGAAAAGCAAGAAAAAATACTATGTCCGCATCCGTGCCTATAAAACCGTGGACGGAAAGAAGATTTATTCAGCCTGGTCAGCTAAAAAGACCGTAAAAACCAAATAAGACATAGCATAAGCCAAGATAAACAGAGGGTTTCTATGGATTGAAAAATCCGTAGAAGCCCTTTAAAGCATCCAAAAGATTAAAACAATTATTCAGTCTGCTTTAGCGTAACGGAAAGGCTGCTCTGCCGTAATGCTCCTTTATTAATATTTATTTCTGTTTTCTATAATATCTTGACCATATCAGCCGTTAGTGCTATTATATTATAGTAAAGCATTAAAAACTTAAAAGGAGATGTTTTTATGAAGAAAATTTTAGCGGTTGTTCTTGCTGCTATCCTTGCCTTCGGTGCTTGCCTTCCCGCTTCAGCAGGTCTCTTTGACAAGGAAGCATCCATCCGTCTCATCGTTCCCGAAAACTGGGAGATGGAAGTGGGCGACAGCAGAAGCGTGGACTGCGCTGCACAGAACACCAGCAACTACGTTCAGTGGTCTGCAGAGCCTGCCGATGTGGCATCAGTGGACGAGTTCGGCCGAGTCACGGCTCTGAAGGTGGGTGAGGCAGCTATCACTGCCGTAAACGCTGACGGTTGTAAGTCAAGCGTGACTCTCAAGGTGGTTTCCGAGCCCGCGAAGAGCAACGTGCAGAAAACCAAGGTAGACTATCAGGGTGAGGCCATAGCCGAAAACGAAACTCTGCAGAAGATAGTTACCAGATATGAAGCCGGAAGCAAGGATGTTCCTGCCGAGATAGCCGATAAGGCTAACTATGCCGACGCACAGACCGCTACCACCGCTGACGGTGCAGTGTGGACAGTGACGAGCTACGGCGTGCTCCGTACCGACGAAAAGGCTCTTAATGAGAGAGATAAGCTCCAGCGCTTTATGGGTGACAGATATTTCTTCTCGGCAGACACCACCGACGGTAAGGTTTTAGCTATCTTCGCTGACGGTAAAAACGGTATCTGGACAGTAATGGCAGAGGGCTATACCCACATCGAAATGCTCGAAATTAACGGCACGGACAAGGCAGCCATGATGAGCGAAAATACTCAGAAATATGTTTCCAGACGTGGCATGGTTTCCGAGGCCTTTTATATCGACGGTGAATGGGTTCCCAATGAAAGCGATAATGACGGTCTCTGGACCTCTATGTACGGTGCAGGTGAGCTGATGAGATATGCAGTTCTCCGTGACGATCCCGATGCTACCGCAGAGGAAATCGAGGCAGCACGAAAGACCGCTACTCTGGCCACAGAGGCAGTGGTTCTGCTTACATACATCTCTATGCGTGACGGCACTACCGAAAGCTATGTCAGAGCACAGAGAAACGGCGGTGTTACAGATTATGACAAGGGTAAGTATTACACTCCCGGTGCTCTTATAGTGGGCGGTAACTACGGACAGAACGTGCCCTTTGAAAGCCCTGCCACTATGTTTGATAAGATGAATGCCAAATATATGCTTTACGGTATTCCCTCTTATATTCAGGACGATGAAGGAAATCTTGCCCTGGAGGACAGTGCCTCATGGGTAGACACCACTACCGCAGGTGAGGACGTAAGCTACGCCAAAAGAACCAGACTTCTCGAAGGCTTCTGGGCCAGAACCTACTCCTTCAAGGACGAAAAATTTGACTATGACGGCTATGCCTACTGGTCACATAACGGTGACGGTACCGCTACAGGCATTTCTACCAAGAAAAACTCAGACGGCTCCGATTATCTTCTCCATTACGAAAACTACCGTGGCCTCAAGGTAGACGCTACCAAGGAAATTCCCGAAAGATTATGGAACGACCTTATCGGTGCAGGCTACGATGTAGAGGATATTTTCTACAAGGGCGACACCAGTGCCGACGAAATCATCGGTCATCTCTTCCTTTATAAGTTAGCCTATGATATTTTAGGCGATGAGGATCCCGAGCTTAAGGAGCTCATCGTAAATTCTGTAGACAAGTTTGCTCAGCATCTCGTAGATAACAGCTACTGTCTCGTAGACGGCTCAGGTCAGCCCACCACATGGGGTAAATTCTCCAGAACCTATCTGCATAACGGACAGGTTTTAGGCGGCGCACCTCTCCAGACTCTCGTGTGTCTTAACGTATTCAAGCTCGCATACTATCTCACCGGTGAGCAGAAGTGGGAGGACGAATACAGAATGGCAGCACTCGACGAGCAGTATCAGTATGCCAAGGTTATGACACAGGAAAAAGAGAGATATGAAATGTGTGTTCTCGAATACGCAAACAGTGTGTCTCCCGTTTTAGGCTTCATTCTCCGTCCTCTCGTAGGCACAGAGATGTTCAAAGCTCTCGTAAGAATTATCCTTAACTATTCTGACGAGGAAATGGCTATGCTCGGCTATTATCTTCTTTTCCAGATGGAGGATGATGAAGAGCTTCTCAGCTACTACAGAGAGGGACTGAGCGACTGGTGGTATTCCATGAGCTTCAGCGAAAATGCTCTCTGGTACTACATTTATCAGCTGGCATATCCCGAAAGTGAAATGACCGACGCTTACGGAAACAGTCTCGTAGAGACCTCCTCATGGGTTCTTTCACGTCACCCCATCGACACCAGACGTTATCTCGCCTCTAACTCAAACAGAGACGACATCGCAGAGCTCGATCTGGACGATGTAGGCATCGGCGGAACCAGTGAGCTTTCCTTCGACCTTACTGAGAAGGTGCCTCTTTTCTGGAACTCCGATAACAGTATCCTTAAGCTCATCGGTATGGTGCTCGCTCTGGGCAAGCTCGAATGGGCAGTAGCTCCCGCTGATGAAAGATCAATGCATAAGTATAACGGCTCTACCTACGAAATGGATAACAACCACAATCCTTACGAAATGGAAGGCTCCACCACCTATACTCTTCCATACTGGATGGGCAGATACCACGGTATGCTGAAATAAGGCGGAACGGTAAGCTGAAAAATAATTGTAACAGATGTGTTTTATTAAGCACATCTGTTTTTTTGTTTTGTTTTTTCTGTCACCCTAAAAAACCTACGGAAAATAAAAACACCCCTATATACCTCCAAAACTGCCGTTTTTTGCGCACTTTACGCAAAAGAAATGCCTTTTTATGCAAAATAAATTTTTATTTTTTTAAAGCCTTGACAAGGCCTTTTTTCTCCGCTAAACTTAAATTATGACAGATAAATCGATCTCCCGTCAGACGATTTGTACTGTCTTCTTTTACTTTTCAAAGGAGGAAAAAACAATGAGAAACCGAGCATTGGTTTTACATCACGATTTTTCGGCTATGTTCTGTCTGCATACCGATGAGGAGGTAGGTCGGCTTATCAAGGCCGCCTTCAGATATGACATCAGCGGTAATGCCACCGATTTCGAGGACAGAATGATGGCCTGCAGCTTTCTGAGGATAATGGATTTCATCGACAAAAATAAAGAGAAGTACGAAAAAACCTGTGAACGCCGTGAAGCCGCAGCTGAAAGACGCCGCATAAAAGCTGCTTTGGAGTCAAGGGGAGAGGATTATTAAAAAGGTGCAAATGCATAGTGCTTTAACATTTGTATGCATTTGCAGGTAAATAAAATAAAAAAACAAAAGAAAATAATAATAAAAATAAAAATCAATATACAAATAAATAAACAAATAAATAAACAAATAAAAAAGGCGTTCGGAAACGCCTTTTAATACTGCCTGTCTGACAGACAAAACATTTTATTTCTTCACCTTTATGCTTTTAACCTCGCTGAAGGAGCCGTAAACCTTTTTGTCATTCACCGTTTTATAGCCTCTGATTTTTACATAATATTTCTTGTTCTTTTTAAGAGACTTAACGGTGGTCTTTACTGTCTTTCCTTTTTTCACAGTAACCTTTTTGGTGGTCTTCGAGGTAAATTTTTTGCTTGTGGAAAGATAAAGCTGATAACCGTCTGCTCCGCTGAGCTTGGTCCACGTAGCGGTAAGCTGCGCGCTTTTAGAGGATTTAAGCTTTTTGAGCTCGCCTGCGCTTACCTTGGTGACCGTCTTTACCTGAGAGGAGTAATCACCGCTGTATTTTCCTGCCGTGGCACGTACTCTGAAGCGGTAGGACTTACCCGACTTCAGCTTCTTTACCGTCAGTGAGGTCTTTTCGGTGGTGAGTGAGGTCCACTTCTTTCCGTCGGTGGAGTACTGCACCTTATAGCCCTCTGCGCCGGTTACCTTTTTCCAGCTGAGCTTTACGGAGGCTGAGTAGGTTTTGCTGACCTTGAGGCTCTTTACCTTGCCCAGCTTCAGCCTTGCCACGGTTTCCTGAGCCGTAAGCACCTCGCCGCAGCTTTTACAGTGGCTGCCCTTGGTTTTGCCCGACTTTTTGTAGGTGGGTGAAACCGCCTTATCCGTGACGGGAGTGTGAGCCTTTTTGGCTATGGATGCGGTGTAGCCGTCACCGCAGGAGCACGAGTAAAGCATAGTGCCCTTTTTGGTGCAGGTAGCCTCCTTTGTGACGGAGGATTTATAGGAGTGGGTGTGTGGCTCGACAAGACAGGAAACACCCTCATCACGTCCGGAATAATCGTTTTTATCTATGCCGAAGGAGGTTTTTCCGTCGTTTACGGTGATTTCATCGAACTGATTAAAGCTCCAGTTTTCGGGCATTTTAAAGCCTGAATTTCCGTAATGGGCAGAGGAAAGACTGCTTACGAAGCTAAAGTGGGCATAGCCCTTTTCAGAGACGGTGCGGCATACACCCTTCGAGCCGTAAACACCTACTCTGTAGGAAACCTTACTCATTCTCTCTGACACAACTTTAAAATAGGAGAGGATGTTATTTTTCATCTGTGTGCGGGTGGCATCGAAGTCCACGGCGAAATAAATGACCGTGCCCTCGGGAAGTCCCAGCTTAAAGGCGGCCGTCATAGCCTTTTCCGCATCCGCAGTGCCCTGAGAGGCGGTGAAGTATTCGGCTTTTCTGCCCGAGGTCTGATAAATGGGGAAGAAATGCAGCCCCGCATCGAGGATGATTTCCGCCTCCTGCCTCGTCAGTGCCTTATCGTAGCCTTCTGCTGCGTTGGTAAGGTATCTGCCTATATATCTGTAGCCCTCAGAGTAAAGGTAATCGGCCTTTCTTTCGTCTAAGATGGTGGCAGAGTCGGCGGCCTCGGCACTGCGTGAGGTGTCACCGGGAGTCGTCAGCAGTCTCAGCCATGTGGCAAGCTCTGCCTCGGAGGTGACCTCCATTCCCATAAGCGTCTGAAAATCCGAAAGTGCCGTCTGCACCTCTTCGTCGAAAATGCCGTCAGCCTCTCCCGCATCAAAGCCGTTTACATAAAGGGCGTACTGCAGCAGACGGGTAAATTCCTTTATCTGACTGTCGGTGTATTTTTTGCCCGAGTAGGAAAGAGCCGAGCCGTCATAGGGTATTTCGGGGCAGCACTTTTTCGTGGTAGGGCCGAAGTTTCCGTTAGCCGTGCCTGTGGGTAAGCCCTCGAGAGCCTGCAGTGCATAAACGAGAGCTTTGCACATATAGGGCGAGGAGACACCGTCACAGGGAATATAGTCTATGTAGCTGTCAAATTCCGTGTTCAGATACTGCTGAACCTCTTTAATCCTGACATCGGCACTGCTTTCGGCACCGAAAGAAAAAAGGATGGCGGAAGAAAGAATCAATACGGTAAGCATTAAAAATGTGAGTATTTTTTTCATAGACGTCCTCCTTTTTTATAATATAAAAGCTTAACACAGTTTCCTTTGATTTAATTTAAAAGCAGAGTGATACTGAAAAATTTTTTCGGCAGCAGTCCTTAAAAGCTCTGCCACACTCCGTATTTATTTCAGTGTTACTACAGTAACGCCTGCTTCTCCCTCTCCGTAAACACCGAGACGGAAGGATTTTACATATTTACTTTTGCGCAGATATTCCTGTATGCCCTTTCTCAGAGCACCCGTACCCTTGCCGTGGATTACCGTTATTTCACCCAGACCGAGGCGAAGAGCCTGATCGATGTAGCGCTCCAGCTCGAGCACACCCTCTTCGATGTTCATACCGCGCAGGTCACACCGAGTCTGAGCCTCGCTGCCGGGAGAGAATACGTGCTCCTTTTTATTGGGAACGCTGCGGTTTTTGGCTGCTTTGGTCTTTTGCTTTTCGGTCAGACGGATGTTAGAAACGGGCGTGCGCATTTTCATTATACCCGCCAGCACCTCGATGTTTCCCTTTCTGTCCTCGAGGGCAGTTACCGTGGCGGTTTTTCCTATATCCACGAGGAAAACCTCGTCACCTAATTTAAGCGGACGGGGCAGAACATAATTTTCGTCCTCGATTACTGCGGCTACTACGGGATTTGTTATGTCATCGAAGTCTGCAAGTCCCTTTTTCATCAGCTGCTTTGCTCTGCGCAGCATTTCAGCCTTGTCAGCATTTTTATCGCTTTCTTTTTTGAGCTTTTCTAATTCTGCCGTCAGAGCATAGGCACTGCGTTTGGCCTGCTCCACTATCTTCAGTGCCTGACTCTGAGCCTTTTCCAGCTCCTGTCGGCGCATTTCCTCTATGCTGTCCTTGTATTTCTGAGCCTGAGCCTTTTCCGTTTCTGCCTGCTCCTTGAGAGCCTGAGCCTCCTTCGCCTGCTCCTCATATTCCTGACGGGATTTTTCGAGAGATTCGATAACGGTCTCGAACTGAGTGCTTTCTTTGGAAACGAGCTCACGGGCTCTGTCGATGATGCTTTCCTCCATGCCTAAGCGAAGAGAGATGGCGAAGGCATTCGAGCGGCCGGGTGTGCCGATTAAAAGGCGATAGGTGGGCTTGAGAGAGGATACATCGAACTCACAGGAGCCGTTTTCTATGCCCGGTGTCTGAAGAGCATAGGCCTTAAGCTCGGCATAGTGGGTGGTGGCGGCTATTCTGGCACCCTTACGGTGGAGACTTTCGAGTATGGATATGGCTAAGGCCGCACCCTCGATGGGATCGGTACCGGCACCCAGCTCGTCGATAAGCACCAGTGAGCGCTCGTCAACGGTGTCGATGATGTTTATTATGTTTACCATGTGTGACGAGAAGGTGGAAAGAGACTGCTCTATGCTTTGCTCGTCACCGATGTCGGCTAAAATACGGTCGAAAACACTTACACGGCTCTGGTCCTTTACGGGGAGCATCAGACCGCACATAGCCATAAGGCACATAAGCCCCACGGTTTTTATGGAGACGGTTTTACCGCCTGTATTCGGTCCGGTGATGATGAGAGTATCAAAGCTTTCTCCGAGCTTAATGTCCGTGGGAACTACCTTTTTAGGATCGATGAGAGGGTGTCTGGCCTGTCTGAGGTCGATTATGCCCTCGTCATTGAGTATGGGCACCGTGGCCTTCATAGCATAGGCGAGCTTGGCCTTGGCGAAGATAAGATTAAGCTCTACGGCACATTCGTAGCTTGCCTTTATGCCCTCGTAAAAGCCGCCTGCTTCGGCTGAAAGCTCATAGAGTATTCTTTCTATTTCCTCTCTTTCCTTGCCCTGCAGCACCTTTATTTCGTTGTTTGCCTCCACTACTGCGGCCGGCTCCACGAACACGGTGGCACCGCTGGAGGAGGTGTCGTGGACCAGACCGCTTATCTCGTTTCTGTGCTCGATTTTTACGGGGACCACGTATCTGCCGTTTCTCATGGTAACGATGGAGTCACGCAGAAATTTCTGGTAGTGCTGGGAGTGGGTGAGCTTGTCCAGCTGGTCTCTTACCTTAGAGGAGGCGGCACGGATTTTTCTTCTTATTTCGTAAAGTGCGGGGGAAGCATTGTCGCTCATTTCCTCCTCGCTGATGATGGCGTTGGTGATTCTGTCCTCGAGAAATTTATTCGGTGACATAGAGTAAAAGAGGGTGTCTATTCGGGTGGTGATGCCTGCGTTTTTACTTCTCCAGTCGCTCAGGGCACGGATAACACGCAGCACCTCCGCTATATCCAAAAGCTCACGCATATTCAGCACACTGCCCGCATTGGCACGGCTGAGAGCATTATTTACGTTTTTCAGAGAGCCGAAGGAGGGGGCGCCGAATTTCGCCATAAGGGCGTGGGCATCCTCTGTCTGGCCTAAAAGTGCCTTTGCCAAGGCTAAATTTGTCTCGGGCTCCAGATGCTCTGCCATATAACGGGCATCCTCGCAGGTGGTATATTCCGTAAGCAGAGAGAGCACCTTATTCAGCTCCAGTGAAATATGATGTTTATTCATTGCTTTAACCTCACATCATTTTTTTATAAAAGTCCAGTGTTTTAAATTTCTTACGTGTTATGCTTTTCAGATATCTTTCCGTATTTTCCGCCAGAGACGAAAGCCCCTCGGGGGAAAGAGAAAAGCTGAAAACCTTATTTGCGGGAGCGAGACAGATGTATCTCATCGCCGTCAGCACACCCGCTGAGCAGGGGAGAAGTCTTTTATTTGCCCTGCATTTTCCGCAGAAAAATTCTCCCGTAGCCGAGTCGAAATATATTTCTCCGTCAGCAAGGTCGCAGCCGCACCCGCAGCAGCATTCCACGGCAGGCATATAGCCTGCCAGAGTGAGCAGACGAAGCTCGGTAACGCTTTTTATGAGGCTGATATCCTTTTTGCCCTCGCAGAGCAGATGCAGAGCGTTCAGTATGAGAGTAAGCTCCTCCTCGGCTCTGTCCTCACGGGGGCAGAGCTCATATGTAAGCTCAGCGAAATACTGAGCCAGTGAAAGCACCGTCAGGTCCTCACGCAGACGGAAAAATATCTGCTTGGGTACCGCATCCTTAAGCACATAGGAGTCGCCTCGGGTGCTGGCCAGAGAAAGGTCGGAGTAGGCTAAAAGGCCTGTGGCACTGCTGTGCTTTCCTACCTTGGCGCCGTTAGCGAAAATGCTTATGACACCTCTTTCACGGGTGAGGACGGTGATTATTTTGTCCTTATCCTTGAGAGGCTTTTCGTTAATTATTATACCATCCGTCAAAATCGTCATAATCAAACTCCTCTGCATGGGGGTTGTTAAGATAAAACTCCTCGGCAGCCTCCATATCCATCGAATCCAGAGCCTCCGTGTGTCTGTCGGTCGCATTCTTATAGCGGAGATAGTCGGAAACCTTTCCTGTTTTCATAAAAATATTCCATAAATCTTTTTTGTTCATCGATAACACCTCACTGTAAATGATACACATATCATTTGCAGAAAAGCGTGAATAATGCAATTGTTCAATTCGCAATTCACAATTCGCAATGCGCAATCGCAGAAATAAGCTTCGGAAAGCAAGATGCGGCACACCGCCACTTGGGCGCTGAACGAATGTGTATGAATTTTGAATCAAGAAAATTACAGTTAAGATTTATTGGCTTTGATTTTTGGTAATTGAAGTTAGTATTCTGATTATTTCACGACCATCAGCGTAGATGCTTTCGAAGTGCTTTGTCTCTATGTAATCGCTTTCGTGTAAAAGCTCGAGCCAGTAGAGCGTTTCTTCAGTCTCTTTAAGAGAAAGCCCCATCTTAAAATAAAAATCTGCCGCACTATAGCCTCTGACGGCTTCACGTATATTTGCGCCTACACTTGTACCGCTACGAAGAATCTGCTTGGAAAGCACATACTCTTTTTTCTCCGTTATGAGATATTTGTAAAGTTTGATGATTCTTAATGCGAATTTCTTACTCTTATCAACAATTACGTTGTTTTGCTTCATATATTTTCTCCCTTTTAATTTGGCGGAATATCGCTTCTTAATTCCGTAAGCTTTTCCTGCGATTGCGAATTGTGCATTGTGAATTGCGCATTATTCCTCCGAATTAATCAAGCCCGAAATTATGGATAAGTCCCTCTCTGTTTCTCCAGTCTTCCTTTACCTTTACCCAGCAGCGCAGATTCACTCTGCAGCCGAAAAACCTTTCCATATCCTGTCTGGCATAGGTGGAAATACGCTTGAGAGAGGCTCCCTTTTTGCCGATGATGATGCCCTTGTGGCTTTCCTTTTCACAGTAAATGGTAGCCTCGATGTCCATAAGGTCAGTGTCTGATCTTTCACGCATTTTTTCTATGGAAACCGCCACACCGTGAGGGATTTCCTTGTCTAAAAGGCGAAGCATTTTTTCGCGGATAATCTCCGAGGCGAGGACTCTTTCGGGCTGGTCGGTGAGAGTGTCCTCGGGAAAGAAATGCTCAGAGGGGAAGGCGAGAGCCTCCAGCTCTTTCTGCAGCTCGTCTATGCCGTCATTTTTCGCTGCTGAGACGGGCACTATGGCCTCGAAGTCATATTCTGCCGTCATCTGCAGTATTTTCGGCATAATATCCTCTTTGTTTTCGACTGTGTCGATTTTATTTATGGCGAGAACCACGGGCATTTTCTGCTGACGGAACTTTTCTAAAAGCTCCTTTTCACTGTCCTTTATGTCCTCGGTGCATTCCACCACGAAAAGGCAGGCATCCACACCGGAGATACTGTCGCCCACTGCCTTTACCATCTTTTCGCCGAGCTTGGTTTTAGGTCGGTGGAAGCCGGGTGTGTCAGTGAAAACGAGCTGAGTTTCACCCTCGGTGAGCACACCCATAATACGGGTACGTGTGGTCTGCGGCTTGTCGGAAACGATAGCGATTTTCTGACCGAGCATCCTGTTCAGTATGGAGGATTTGCCTACATTCGGTCTGCCAACTATAGCAATAAAAGCGGTTTTAGTCATAAGCTTTTCCTTTCAGTTTCAGTTATAAATGCCTTCGGGGCTGTAAATGATGAAGTCCGTGTAGCCGGCTCTCTGCATTTTTCTTATCAGAGAGGCGGAATATTCGGAGATATCCACGGTGTAGACGGCTCTCTTGTCGCCAAGATTATTTTTAATGTCTGAGAGCATAGAGAAAAGTGAGGCATAGTCTGTTTTTTTATCTATGATGATGCCCTCATCTCTTGTCAGCGTGTTTACGGCAAAGCCGTCAGCGGCACTTTTAAGCAAAGAGCCGGAATAAAGGGTGCGGTTTTCTCCGAGAGCATCCTTCGCCGTGTGTCCCAGAAGCAGCAGACAGTCCTCGGGAAGGCTTTCCTTTACGTCTGCGATAAAGTCCTTCAGCACCCCGTTTCTGTCGGTGCCCTTCTTTTCACCGGGATAGGTGGCACCGGAAACATATTCACCGTAGGGGAAGGATACCTCCTCGAGTAAAATACCGTCTATTTTAAACTGCAGTATCTCCTCGATAATGCTGAGAAGATAGGTCTTGGCGGCTTTCGAAAGGGGATTGAGACGGCTTTTTCCGCCGCTTTCAGCTCCCGAATCTATCCAGTTTACGTCAGTATTCATATATTTTACTGCCATAGACGGCTCAGCCGTGGCTGCCGAATGGTCCGCAAAGCAGAAAACACGGGCTATTACCCTGATTTTCTCGCTTTCGAAAAGGTCGAGAGCCTGTCTGACGGTGTTGTTGTCGAAAAGAGAGGCTCTTGCCTTAATGGCCGTTTCGTTCAGAGAGGTGTAGGAAAGGCTGCCCTCACTGCTTTTGAAGTCGATGAGCACGCTGCTGCAGTTTTTTCTCTTTATCTGCTTTATGAAATTTCTGATATATTCTCTGTCGCCTAATTTTTCCGCAGGCATATACAGAGCCCTGACACTCTCACCGCCGAAGGGCAAAAGAGGCTCTTCCCCCGTCTGCGGAGCAGTGACCTCTGCCGAGGAGTCGGGAGAAGCAGTGTCCGTGTAGGAAATGTCCAGCATCAGATTTACCGTGAAATAGGAAAAGAGCGTTACGAAGACGAAAAGAAGACAGAGCAGAATGTTTCTGACTATGCGGTTTTTTCTGTACTTTCTTCTTTTGCCCTGCAAGGGTAAAATCTTAGACGGAAACTCACGGGCGAAGGTGTAGTAGCTGTGTCTTATTCTTACCCTGCCGTTTTCGGGGTAGGGTGATTTTTTCTTATCTGTTTTTTTCTTAGACATAATATCTTCCTTATACGAAAAGAGATTGACCTGAGATGCAGCTCAGAGCCAGAGCTATCAGCGAAATGTAAATAAAGAGTGCGGGGGTACCTCTGAACACCTCGGGGATGTAGCGGTTACCCTTTATATGCTTCATACCCGTGTTTATGAGGAGCATGGAGAGCGTAAAGGCAAAACCTGCACCGATGCCCGTGCCTACGGTTTCGGCTAAAGTGTAGCCTGCTTTGAAATCTACCACAGGCAGAGCGATGATCAGAGTGTTCAGAGCGCACATACCCAGTGAATTCATAAATTTTTTGTCAGCCTTAAGCACTGTCAGGCAGAAAAGAGCTGCCAGCAGATAAAGCACCGTGAGCACGGCGGTGTAAAGTGCGATGCGGTATTTCGTCTCCAGAGCGAAAACGAAGGGTATCCTGTTAAGGAAAAAGCAAATCAGTGACAGAGCGAGGGAAAAGAAGGTCACCGTGCCTGCATACATAAGCAAATGCTTCGGACGCTTGGCCATTCTGATGCTTTCGCTCATACCGTAGCCTGTGCTGAAAATCATATTCTGTACCAGCATAGCATAAAGGGCAGCGGTGAGCATAGAGATAAACTGTGTCATTTCGCCTCACCGCCCTTCTCTTTTTCCTCAGCCGAATGTCTCGGACGGATTTTTTCATCGTAGTCACGCAGCACCTTGGGCTTGCGTTTATCCGCAAAAAGTCCCGGATCCTTTTTCACGGGCTTTTCGTAAACGGCATTCATTGAGAAGGTGTCACGTATATCATCGGGATAAAACTTAATGAGAAGCCATTTGTGCCCTGCGGCTAAAAAGCCTGCTATTACCAGCGCCGCAAAGGGCAGAGCACCCTGAGGAAAACGGGGGACGGCATCGGCGGCGGAAAAAAGAGTGCCGTAGGTTATCAGCTCTCTGACGGCACCTACTATGAGTGCCACTGCACCGTAGCCTATGCCTGCGGCCACACCGTCGGTGACGGCGTTGAGCACTGTGGTTTTACAGGCGAATTTTTCGCATCGGATAACTGCCAGAGCATTTACGCACAGCAGATAAAAATAAATGCCGAGGCCTGCACCTCCGTCGGGGGTGAGAGAAAAAATAAACCTGTCACACGTCAGCACCACCGAAAGGGAAAGCAGGGTGTATGCTGCCATTCGGAGCCATCTGGGCACCTTTTTCAGCAGCAGACTCGTTACGGCCTCAGTCAGCACGAGCACGGCCACGACACCTACTGCCAGACTGAGTCCGTTGGCTGCAGTGGTGGCGGCACCTACTATGGGACAGATACCGATTATCTGAGTCAGCACGGGATTATGGACGAAGCTGCCCTTGAAAAGAGCCGTGGAAAGGCTCAGCACGGGCTTTGAGCTTTTCTTTTTCATTCTGTACCCGCCTTTCCTTTGAGAGCAGCCTTTTTCTTCATCAAGGGCTTCCTGTATTTTTCAGCCGTTTTTTTAGCGAGGATGGTTTCTCCCGTTATTGCGGGCCACAGAGCGTTTGTGATGAGAATGCTGAAGCAGGCAGAGTCGGGAGCTTTGGAAAAATATCTCAGCAGCATACATACCGCTCCTCCCGTAAGGCCGTAGAAAAATGCTCTGTCAGGCTTTCTCGGAGAGGTTACCGGATCGGTTATCAGCAGCAGTGCAGCGAAAACAAGACCGCCGGCGGAGAGCTCGATGATAAGGGAGGAAAGTCTGCCGGAGTTTACTCTCGGGAAAAGCAGGGCGAAAACTGCCGCCGCCAGAAGATAGCCTGCAGAGGCGAAAAGCCTTTTCGGGTGTCTGAGAGACATATAACCGAAGCCGCCCGCCAAAACGAGCATGCTTGTGGTGCCTATGGCACCGGGATAGGCACCCGAGAGCAGAGAGACTCTGCCGAAAACATTCAGTGAAAGACTGTTTCCTTTGGAAAGCATATCGAAAAGGCTTTCTCCCTTTACGAAGGAATCGGTGCCGAAAAATGCGAAGTCGCTGCCTGTGGCGGGGTAGGTGAAAACTGCCTCAGTAAACATCATCGCTGCGAAGCAGAAGCCTGCCGCTGCAGGCAGAAAGGGAGTGTTTCGCACGTCACCGAAGGGAAGCTTGGCCACGAGTATGGCGAAGGCTGAGGCACTTATACCCACATAAAAGGGTGCGGAAACAGGCAGCAGAAGTGCTATTATCATACCTGTGGTAAGGGCACTCAGGTCTGCTGCGGTGTTCTTTTTGAGCACGGCCTTAAAGCCGATGCTTTCGCACAGGACTGCCGTAGCCGAGCAAATGAGCAGCTGCCACAGGGCATAAATGCCGCCGTGATAAATACCCGTCACGCTCAGGGCGAGGCATATGGCGAAAATATCGGCGTTATATCTGAAAACGGGATTTCTGAAAGAAAAGATTTCTTTGCTTTTCTGCATAGAGCTTACCTCGGGAAATCAGAAATATTTAGCGGCCTTTTCACGCAGAGTGGTGATGGCCTCTTTGGGGTTTTCGGCACAGAAAATAGCGGAGCCTGCCACGAGTACGTTGGCGCCTGCCTCAGCGGCAGCTTCCACGGTGGCGGGGGAGATGCCTCCGTCTACCTGAATGTCCATTTCTATGCCTCTTCTTTTGCACTCCTCACGGAGCTTTACTATTTTGGGCATCATATCTGCCATAAAGCTCTGACCGCCGAAGCCGGGCTCTACGGTCATAACCAGCACCATACCGAGCTTTTCGAGATAGGGATAAACTGCCTCGATTTCCGTGCCGGGCTTTACTGCCAGAGCGGCGATTTTGCCCTTTTCTCTGATGTAGTCGATGGTTTCGTCGATGGGGGAGTCAGCCTCCACGTGAAAGCAGATAAGGTCTGCACCTGCGCTGATGAAATCGGGAATGTATTTAAGAGGCTCGCTTATCATAAGATGACAGTCGAAAAGCAGGTCGGAGCATTTTCTCAGACATTTTACCAGAGGTGCGCCTAAGGTAATATTGGGCACGAAATGACCGTCCATAACATCGATGTGGAGCCAGTCCGCACCGCAGCGCTTCATATTTTCAAATTCCTCTCCCATTTTAGAGTAGTCACAGGAAAGAATAGACGGTGAAATTTTAATCATAATATATATCTCCTTTATTTAATTTTATATTGATTATGTATTATAACATAATAAAGGGAGAAAAATCAAGGGAAAATACGTCCTGCGCACTCCTGAGCTTTAATCTTGCCCTCACCCCTTGACAGATTTACAAAAGTTTTATATAATATTAAACTGACAGTTTATGTAACATAATACATTAGTAAAACTTACTTACGAAAGGAAGATATACAATGGCACAGGATATTTTGCTTACCTCTCAGGGCCTCAAGGAATTAGAGGCTGAATTAGAAGATCTTAAGGTAAGAGGCAGACAGGAAATCAAAGAAAAAATTCAGGTTGCTCTTTCCTTCGGTGACTTGTCCGAAAACGCCGAATACGATGAAGCACGTAATGACCAGGGAAAGCTGGAAGCACGTATTCTCGAAATCGAAAGCATTCTTTCCAGAGCTAAGCTTATCGACGAGGATTCACTGAGCACCGATGTTATTCAGATGGGCTCCAAGGTAGAAATCAAGGACATCGAATACGGCGATGTATATAAATATCAGATTATCTCCTCCACATCGACCTCAAAGGATAAGGTGGACGACTATATCACCAGCGACGAGTCACCGGTAGCCAAAGCACTTTTAGGCCATAAGGCAGGCGACATCGTAGAGGTAGAGTCTCCCATCGGCATCATCAAATACGAAGTTATGGAAATTTTAAGATAAAGGAAAAAAGCTTATGTCAGAAGAAAAGAATGTAAATGTACCTCAGCAGGAGGTTCAGCAGGACGTTAACGAATTAAGAAAAGTAAGAGTGGAAAAGCTCGAGGCTCTTCAGGCAGACGGCAGAGATCCCTTTGTAATCACCAAATACGACCAGACTCACCACAGTGCAGTAATCAAGGAAAACTTTGATGAGCTTGAGGGTAAAACAGTCCGTGTGGCAGGCCGTATGATGTCAAAGCGTATTATGGGCAAGGCATCCTTCTGCAACATTCAGGATCTCAAGGGAAACATCCAGTCCTATGTGGCACGTGACAGCCTCGGTGAAGACGAATACAAGGCCTTCAAAAAGCTCGACATCGGTGACATCATCGGTATCGAGGGCTCTGTTTTCAAAACCAAGACAGGTGAAATCTCTATCCACGCAGAAAAGATTACTCTTCTTACCAAATCTCTTCTTCCTCTTCCCGAAAAGTTCCACGGACTCACAAACACTGACACCAGATACCGTCAGCGTTATGTGGACCTTATTATGAATGCTGAGTCAAAGCAGACTCTTATCAACCGCTCAAAAATTATCAGAGAGGTAAGAAACTATCTTGACTCACAGGGCTTCTTAGAGGTAGAGACACCTATGCTCGTTTCAAATGCGGGCGGTGCCGCTGCCAGACCTTTCGAAACTCACTTCAATGCTCTCAGCGAGGATTTCAAGCTCCGTATTTCTCTCGAGCTTTATCTTAAGAGACTTATCGTAGGCGGCCTCGAAAGAGTTTACGAAATAGGCAGAGTTTTCCGTAATGAAGGTCTCGATACCAGACATAATCCCGAGTTCACTCTTATGGAGCTTTATCAGGCATACACCGACTATCACGGTATGATGGACCTTACGGAAAATCTTTACCGACACGTGGCACAGGCAGTTCTCGGCACTACCAAGATAGTTTATAACGGTGTGGAGATGGATCTCGGCAAGCCCTTTGAAAGAATTACTATGGTTGACGCCGTTAAAAAGTATACAGGCATCGACTTCAGTGAAATCAAAACAGACGAGGAAGCCAAAGCTCTTGCCAAGGAAAAGGGTGTAGAGTTTGAGGCAAGACACAAGAGAGGCGACATCCTCAATCTTTTCTTTGAGGAGTTTGTAGAGCATCATCTGATTCAGCCCACCTTCCTTATGGACCACCCCGTAGAGATTTCTCCTCTCACAAAGAGAAAGCCCGAAAATCCCGATTATGTAGAGCGCTTCGAGTTCTTTATGAACGGCTGGGAAATGGCAAACGCATACTCAGAGCTTAACGATCCCATCGACCAGAGAGAACGCTTCAAGGCTCAGGAGGAGCAGCTCGCACAGGGCGACGAGGAGGCTAACACCACCGACGAGGATTTCCTCTGCGCACTCGAATACGGTATGGCCCCCACAGGCGGTATCGGCTTCGGCATCGACAGAATGGTAATGCTTCTCACCGACAGTGCCGCCATCAGAGATGTACTTCTGTTCCCCACAATGAAGAGCTTGGATAAATAAAAGTGTCCAAAACCCCTATTTTACTGGGGTTTTGAGGGGTATAAAACTCCAAAAACTTACATCATACATCAAATTTACATCAATCGATGCAAAAAGTGTGCAAAGAAAGTTTTTTTCTGAATTTTTGATGTAGGCTAATACTAAAAATATGAGAGACTGTTAACGGATTTAATT
>SVPD01000056.1 GCA_015066045.1 Oscillospiraceae bacterium | reverse complement strand
GCATGTGTAAGTGCAGTGATGCATTCAGCTAGGCAATACTAATAGGTCGAGGGCTTGACCATATTCCTTGGTTCAAGTACAACTACTTCCTCTTTTACTTAATCTTTGTTCAGTTTTGAAGGTACATAGTGAATATGGACTTCACCAACTTATGCACCATTAGCTCAGTTGGTAGAGCACCTGACTCTTAATCAGGGTGTCCACGGTTCGAGCCCGTGATGGTGTACCATTGATGGCCCGTTGGTCAAGTGGCCTAAGACTCCGGCCTCTCACGCCGGCAACACGAGTTCGAATCTCGTACGGGTCACCATGATTTTAAGCAGGTCTTAAAAGGAATCTGGATGAATAGTTCAGATAGTCGGTGTTTTTAGCGATGAGGGTCCACCCGTTCCCATCCCGAACACGGTAGTTAAGCTCATCAGTGCTGACAATACTTGGCTGGAAGCGGCCCGGGAAGATAAGGCGATGCCGACACAATACCACCTTAGTTCGCTAAGGTGGTAAACTGCTTTAAATCTGTTGATTACTAAATGCCTTAATAGCTCAGTCGGTAGGTTCAGACGAGCCGCTGCCTGTGGCAGAGAAAGGCGAAGGCTGAACAGGAAGAAACACGAGCGATATGAGTGCTCCAAGCGAAATAGCGCGACAATGTTTCTGACCGTTTCGCGCGTAATGTAAAGGAAAATATCTTATTTGCCTTAATAGCTCAGTCGGTAGAGCACGCGGCTGTTAACCGCGGTGTCACAGGTTCGAGTCCTGTTTGAGGCGCCAAAAAGAAACGATCACCAAAAGGTGGTCGTTTTCTTTTTGGCCTTTTAACTTGAGTGAAACCCTTGTCAGCGTACTTCAACAGACACATTGCGGCTGTTAACTGGTTCGGCCGAGCCGCTGCCGGTGGCAGATGAAGGCGAAGGGCGAACAGGAAGAAATAGGGAGGGTTGCGACCGCTCCAAGGGAAGCAAACCGACCATATTTCTGACCGACACTCTCTTTCTGTTTTTGAGCATTTAAGTAAAGGTAACGTTAATATTCAGTATGACGGTGGTAGCTGAAGGCGAAGGACAAACAGGAACAAACACGAGCGATATGAGCGCTCGAAGCGAGTGAGACGACTATGTTTTTGACCGACAATCTCTTGATGTTAGTGAGTTCTTTGGGGGCGGCGTTTGCTAAAACTTGCGAGCCTGCGGTAGAAAAAGTAACCGCAAGTCGTGGGTGTCACAGGTAGGAGCGGTAGTGAATGAAGCTCCGGTGGAGCTTCAGAGCCGCGAATGACCGAAGCGCGCAGCTCGCACTATAGTCGAGTCCTGTTTGAGGCGCCAAACGACAATTCGTTCTCTTTTGAGGGCGGATTTTTGTTTGTATTATTCATTCTTCATCATTCATTATTCATTAAATGAGAACGGATTTTCGAATGAATAATGAAGAATGAAGTCGCTCACTTCGCTCGCTGATGAATAATGAATAATTTTGGTGTGGCTTTGCCACGGATTATAAAATAACACTCCACATTGATTTATTTCCGCTTTTATGTTAAAATAACGAGTAAGAGCTTTTGAAAAATTATTCGTCTAATATAATGAAGTATTAAATGTTGCGGTGATGAAATGTATATGCTACCGATTGCGTTGATATTTACTATCATTTTGGCAAGAATCTGTACAACTTATGATAGCAGGAGTTCAAGGGGCAAATATATAACTATAAAAAATAGGACTTTTGCAAAATTGCTGATTGAAAAAGAACACTTTTTAGATAAAGGGAAATATACATTGCAAAAAGATAGAAATAAAATGTCTATTATTGGATTGATATTTTATTTGTGCAATCTTTTTATCATAATACTAACTTTAATTCTTTTGCTTTTACCCCAAATTCCTTGTGTGCCTTTTGAAATTGACGCAACAAAGATGCATTTATTTGCTGATACAATTAACTCAAAAATTCCAATTTGTTTTACAATGATACTTCTATGTTCGGAGTTTTTTTATTTTGCTATTATGATGTTTCGTTATATTAAAAATGTAGAACGAAAATGGATTAAGTGTTTGATGTTTATTGTTTCGATGATTATTAGCTTAGTTTGTGCTGCGGTAATTATAGAAATGTTTTTTGAATTGTTAAAATGGTAAATAAATCAAGAAAATCAGGCTTTTGGGACCGACAGGCTTGGTATATCATCACGCTTTAGCGTGTATTTCTGTCGGCTTGATGATATGCAATGCTTTGCATTGATTCTTGTTTTTTTATGTTGATATTAACGGTTTAAGAGGTGATTATGTAGGGAGTCACCAAGACCAGCAAACCGACACACAAAAAAGCAATCGAGCTTGGGCGGCACTTCATAAGGAAGTTAAGGTTTTTATTGGCTATTTTCCGCTTTGACATTGCGAAAAACCACCGTAATACGCAAGTATTGCGGTGGTTTTGTCACTTCCTCAAACCAAAAAAATATCTCAATAAAAACTGCTTTGCACCTTAAAATTCAGATAGTTTTTATGAAGAACAAGGCAAAAAGCGAAGTAATCCTTGCGGATTACGAGCATTTTTAACGCAGTTATTCGCAAAAATGGCGAATTTTAAGGCTTAAATTCCTTATGAAGTGTCGCCCTTCAGAGGGAGATTTTATTTAACCGCATCAACCACATTCTAACTCAACCTGAAATTTATATTTCGGAATATTGACAAACTATCTCCGTTTTAGTACAATTATATTATAAAATTATAGGAGGTGTTTATATGAAGAAAAAAATATTATCTCTGATTCTTGCCTTGAGTCTTATTATCTGTTGTTCTTCTCCTGCTTTTGCTGCAGAAGACAGAGCTCCTTTTGTTTTTGTCCACGGTATGATGGGCTGGGGCGAAGGCTCACTTATGGAGGAGGCAAGTCCTTATTGGGGACTTACAGAAGAAAGCAATGTTATGTCCTATCTCAGAAGAGAGGGCTATGATGTTTATTATCCGAGCGTGAGCGGGCTTGGCTCATGCTGGGACAGATGCTGCGAGCTTTATGCGCAGCTTACCGGCACTGTAGTTGACTACGGTGAGGCTCATTCAAAGAAATACGGTCACGCACGATACGGCAGAGATTACACAGGCAAGGCCACTATGGGCGAGCCGTGGGACGTTGAAAGTGAAATAAATATTGTAGGTCACTCCTTAGGCGGCCCTACAGTACGCCTTTTTGCATCGCTTCTTGCATACGGTGACGAAGCTGAAATTGAAGCCTCGGGTGAAAACTGCAGCGGTCTTTTTACGGGCGGACATAATAAATGCATAAATTCTGTAATTACGCTTTCGGGTGTTCATAATGGAACCATTGTTGCGAACTACGCTACAGACCTGTTCTTCCCTGCATTGCTTATTGCAATCGGTCAGAATATCTCTCTTGCAGCGGGCGGTATAATGGATCCTATGCTTGACCAGTGGGGCTTTATAGATGAGGACGGAAATGTCAAGGTAAGTCTTTTAAAGTGTATGAAGGTTATTAAGTCGGGTGACTACTGCGGAGAGGATTTATCTATAGGCGGTGCCGCAAAGCTTAATGAACAGATTAAAACAGTTCCGGACACATATTATTTCTCTTATACGGTAAGAGCTACAGAGCCTGATTTATTAGGCATAGAGACACCTATAGATAATATTTTCCCACTGTTCAGACTCACTGCTCCCTTGATTTCATTGTCAAGAGGACTTATGGTGGATGGTGTTATACTCGATAAAAGCTGGCTTCCGAGTGACGGTATAGTACCGCTCAGAAGTGCTCTTTATCCCGATAGCGAGGAAAATAATCATATGGAATACACGGAAGGTATGGACCTTAAGACGGGTATATGGTACACGATGCCCACAATGAATAATTATGACCATTATGATTTCTGTAAAATTGACGGCGGCTTCGGTACGACGGAAAATCTCTTTGCCTTCTATACTGATATGCTGGAAATGATCTACAGTCTCAGCTGATTTACTGATAAAAAAGCACCTATTGGGCGGCACTTCATAAGGAAGTTAAGGTTTTTATTGGCTATTTTCCGCTTTGACATTGCGAAAAACCACTGTAATACGCAAGTATTGCGGTGGTTTTGTCACTTCCTCAAACCAAAAAAAATATCTCAATAAAAACTGCTTTGCACCTTAATTTTCAGATAGTTTTGATGAAGAACAAGGAAAAAACACTCGAATCCTTGAGGATTATGAGCGTTTTTAACACAGTTATTCGCAAAAATAGCGAAATTTAAGGCTTAAATTCATTATGAAGTATCGCCCCTTCGACAGGTGCTTTATTTTTGGCGATTTTTATATTTCACACGAATTTATGCAAAGCTTATTTATGTTTACGACAAATAACTCATAATCTTGACAAATTTTTCCTGTTATGCTATAAATAGACTGTTGATTTTAAAAAAAATTAAGGATATAAGGTGATTGGTTTTGCTGAACGATAAACAGATGGAAGCATATGCGAGACAGTATTATAATGATATATTCAGATACTGCATGTGGAAGCTGAATAACAGAGAAGATGCTAAGGATGCTACACAGGAAGCCTTCCTCGTTTTCAGCATAAAAGGTCACCTTATAGATGAAAAGCACGTCAGACCGTGGCTTTACGTTACGGCAAACTATATGGTTTTAAGGATGTACAGAAAGCGTCAGACAGAGCAGGGGATTCTGAAGGAATATAAAGACGATGTACCTGAGCTTGTACAAAAACTCAGCTCTGTCGAAGAGGATGTGATTGACCTTTACGGTGAAAGGTACATAGAGGAGATTTACAGTCGTTTTAATGAAAAAGAGCGTATGCTTTATGATGTTTTTAAAGAATGTGACGGCAAGACTGCATTAATGGCTCGTGCCTTGGATATAACTCCTCATGCCTGTTCTATGCGCAAAAAACGCCTTAAGGATCGCTGCAGAGAAATAATGCTTGAAATTATGTTTATATAAAAAATTTTTTTGTTACGTTTTCGCTTTCCTGTGATATATAGATGAAGAGCGAAACTTACCAAAAGGAAGGGTGGTTTATTTTGGAAGAGGAAAACAAGGTTATCGGCGGAGATGCCGAAGCCTTAGAAAACGACATAAATCTTGAGTCAGAAGATTTTAATTTTTGCTATAAGAATAAGGAAGAAGCTGAAAAAGATATCGAAGAAACTGTAAAGGATATAGATGCTTTTATGGAGACTCTTTTAGCGGATGTGCCCGGACTTTCCGAGGAGGAATTAAACGCAGACATAGAAGAGCTGCTCGGGAAAATGCATTCCGCTCAGACGAAAGAAGACTCCGACTCGGCGGTAGCTGAAAAGGAGAAAGAGCCGGTAAAAAAGGTGAAAAGCGGCAAGGTAACACTCAGGGTGCTCTTCGCAGCGGCAGTGGTTGCACTTGTTTCTGTTTCGGCGCTTTTAGTAGCGGGTAACCGCCACAATATCAGCATCGAAAACGGCTTTGCCTCCTTCGCCAGAGACACCGTTCAGGTGGTGTTTTTCGACGAGGATGAGAGGTATATATCCGTCGATTCGTTACTTACAGACTTAGAAGCACACGGATTCACAGACATTGTATTTCCTCAGGCGTTTGTAACTAATTCCGATGAATATAAGGTTAGTGTGCCGGAGTATAAAGAGGAAGATTTAAAACAAGTAGCGTTCGATATTTGTTGTGAAGGGGTTACGTATAAGTTTTTAATATGCGATTATACAAATTCGCAAAAAATGTTTAAGTTTGTTGAAATGGATGATGTAAAGACATTTATTGTTGATGATATTCATATGTATGCTTTTGAATTTGATGATGGTTTTACCATAGAGTTTTTAAACGAAGGGTATCGTTATTCTATATATACAAATGTTCCTTATTCAGATATAGTTAAAGTAGTTGAAACAATTAAATAAGGAGAATTAAGTGAATGAAAAGAATGATAATTGTTCTGCTTTGCATAGCGACAATGTTTTCATTTTTCGCTTTTAGTGTAAACGCAACAGAGGTAGATTTTGTTCCGTATGTTGTTAGGCTTGAAATTACAGAAGGAACAGTTAATAAAATCGAAAATAGTGATACACGCGCTTCAGGTCTTATCCGTTATTATAGTTTATATCTTTCGAAAACAGGTTCTACTTTAAATATAACTGGAACAACCACGGGCTCAATGGAAGTAGTAAGAAGCGGATTTAAGGATCTTGTAGTTCAAAGAAGAAAAACAAGTGATGATGCTTGGAAAGATTATTACGAATACGGGAATCTTTATGTTGATGCTTTCGGAGCTAATCTCGACACCACTCTCGCAGTAGCACCTAACTACCAGTACAGAATTACCTGTAAGCACTATGCGAAAAAGAGTCTGCTTGTCGTTCAGACCATAAGCAACGTATCAAACATCGTAACAACAGTATAAAATACTTATCAGCACAGGCTCGTCCTGTGCTGATTTTTTATCCTTAAAAATTCTTTATAAACTCTCTTTACTTTTTCGTTTTAATGTGTTAAAATAACAGAACGAGAAAATATGTGCTGTATTGAAAGGATATTTTGACATGGCAGAGAGAATCAATGAAAAAACATTAAAGAATATTCAGTATCTTTACGAAACCATACTGAAAATAGAAACTATGGAGGAGTGTGAGGCTCTTTTTGACGACCTTTGCACTAAAACTGAGCTTGCCTCTATTTCACAGAGATTAGTGGTGGCTAAGATGCTCAGCGATAAAAAGGTCTATAGCGAAATCGTGGCTGAGACCGGTGCCTCCACGGCTACCATCAGCCGTGTAAACCGCTCCCTTGCCTTCGGTGCAGGCGGCTATGATAAAATCTTTGGTAAAGAGGCATAAAAATGGCTGGTTACGGTGATTTCGCTTATTATTACGACCTGCTCACGGGTAATGTAGACTACGAAAGCCGCACGGATTATATCAGTTCTCTCCTTGCTGAAAACGGTGTCGGCAAGGGGATTTTACTTGATTTGGCCTGCGGTACGGGTACGGTTTCACTGCTTTTGAGTGAAAAGGGCTACGATGTTATCGGTGTGGATGCCTCTGAGGAAATGCTCTCTCAGGCGCAGGAAAAGAAAATGGAGAGCGGTGCAGACATCATCTTTCTGTGTCAGAAAATGGAGGAGCTGGACCTTTTCGGCACCGTAAATGCGGCCGTTTCCACTCTTGACAGTCTTAACCATGTCACCGATGAGGCAAAGCTCCGTGAGATTATTCGCCGTGTTTCTCTTTTTATGGAGGATGGGGGACTTTTCGTTTTCGACGTAAATACACCCTTTAAGCACAGGGAAATTCTCGGTGATAACACCTTCGTTTACGATTTGGACGAGGTCTACTGCGTGTGGCAGAACAGCACCGATGAAGACCTTCTGACTCAGGTGAGTCTCGACATTTTCGAGCGTGACACCGAGTGCGACGTGGAGGATGCTTACTACCGCTACAGTGAGGAATTCTGCGAGCGCGGGTATAATCTTGATAAAATAAAGAAGTGGCTCGAAGAGAATAAATTTGAAGTTCTGGCCGTGTATGAGGAAATGACGAGGCAGCCCGTTTCAGACACAACCGAGAGGGCGGTTTTCGTGGCTAAAAAGCACGGCACACAGTAATTATATTTTTTTGAAAGGGAAAAAATTATGGGTAAATCAGCCAGATGTATATCATTGGACGGCACGATAATCGCTATGGCGGTGGACAGCACAGACATAGTAAACCGTGCTCAGGAAATTCACGAAACCTCAGCCGTATGCTCGGCGGCTCTGGGCAGACTTATGACTGCCGCATCTCTTATGGGCAGTGCGCTTAAGGGCAAGGATGACTCTGTAACTCTGCGTCTTAACGGCGGCGGACCTATCGGCAGTGTTATCGCAGTTTCGGACAGTGAGGGTAACGTGAGAGGCTATGTGACTCAGCCGGTGGTCGAGATTCCTCTGAATAAAAAGGGAAAGCTCGATGTGGCAGGCGCAGTAGGCACCGACGGCTTCCTTACCGTTATCAAGGATCTCGGTATGAAGGAGCCCTATGTGGGACAGAGTCCCATAATTACGGGCGAAATAGCCGAAGACGTGACCGCTTATTATTCCACCAGTGAGCAGACTCCTACCGTTTGTGCGCTGGGCGTGCTCGTAAATCCCGACCTTACGATAAAAGCGGCAGGCGGTCTTATTATCCAGCTTCTTCCCACTGCCTTGGACGATACCATCGATAAGGTGGAGAAGTGCATCGAAACTCTGGAGCCTATTTCCACTCTTATCGACAGAGGAATGACTCCCGAGGAAATCTGCAGACACGCTCTGCATCTTTTCGAGCTGGACATTCTCGACACTGCCGAGCCCGAATACAAGTGCTACTGCTCCAGAAGCAGAGTAGAGGGAGCTCTCATCAGCACCGGTATCGAGGAGCTGGAGGATATGGCGAAGGATGAAAAGACCGAGGTTTCCTGCCAGTTCTGCGATAAAAAGTATGTCTTTACACCCGAGGATATAAGAGGTCTTATCCGCAAGGCAAAGAAGTAAAGCCTTACGTAAAACTTTTTCAAAAAAATCAAAAAAACTTTTTGAAAAGTGTTGACAAAAAATGTTTTTTGATGTATAGTATACAAGTCGCTTGTGAGTAATGGCGCATAAGTGATTTGGAAACGGGAGCATAGCTCAGCTGGGAGAGCATCTGCCTTACAAGCAGAGGGTCACAGGTTCGAGCCCTGTTGTTCCCACCAATGGCCCGGTAGTTCAGTTGGTTAGAACGCTAGCCTGTCACGCTAGAGGTCGACGGTTCGAGCCCGTTCCGGGTCGCCATTTCCGGAGGATTCAATAGAGTTCTCTGTACGCCTCTGTAGCTCAGTTGGTAGAGCAGTGGACTGAAAATCCACGTGTCGTTGGTTCGATTCCGACCGGAGGCACCAAATATGCGGATGTAGCTCATCTGGTAGAGCGCCACCTTGCCAAGGTGGAGGTAGCGAGTTCGAGCCTCGTCATCCGCTCCAAAAACCTCGTTCTCTGAACGAGGTTTTTATTTTATGTCCGAAAGACATAACTTCATTCATCGGCATTTATGACGGTGACTTCATTACGGCTTTTAAGCCGTGCTTCATTGGCTTACATAAATGAATGAAGTTACCGACGGTAAATGAAGTGTCTCCCTTTCGTTGCTTTTACTTTTCGTCACTATAAATATTACAGCATAGTCGGGATTTTTTACAGTTGAAAATGAGGGTAGCCTATGCTATAATCGTAGCATAAGGAAAAGGCGGTGAATATATGACCAACCGTGACATAATGCTCAAATTACTGAAAAACACAGTTATAAAAGAGCTGAAGAAGCAGGGCTTTACAGGAAAATATCCTCATTTCAAAAAGAAAAAGGAAGCCTGCATAGAGCTGATAAGCTTTT
>SVPD01000055.1 GCA_015066045.1 Oscillospiraceae bacterium | reverse complement strand
ATTTTAGTAGTAGCTAATAATTAAACTATGCAAAAGAAGAAAAAGGATACTCCTTAAGGAGTTGCTGGTAACATAGGGCTTAGCCCGCATATGAAGAACCCCCGGCTTAGCCGGGGGGTTACTATTTCGGTTGCTTTTTTATTTATCACCCTTGACAAGTTCATTCTAATGTGTTAGAATATAATTGTTCTAATCCATTAGAATAGGAGTGATAATATGAATATACCTAAAATTTTCGAAAGCGAATACCGATTCTGCCTGATTTTATGGGAAAACGAGCCCGTTTCCAGCAGAAAACTGTCGGAACTGTGTAAAGAAAAATTAGGATGGTCCAAAACCACCACCTACACGGTAATAAAAAGGCTCTCCGACAGAGGAGTAGTCAAAAATGAAAATACCGTGGTAACCTCCCTCATTTCGAAGGAGCAGGCGCAGAAGGCAGAGGTGGATGAAATGCTGGAAAGTCGCTTCGAGGGCTCGTTACCTGCCTTCATTGCCGCCTTTTCCAAAAATAAAAAGCTATCGGACAAGGAAATAGAGCAAATCATAAATATCATAGAAAAATAAGGAGGTGCCTTTATGGAAAACATTTTTCTCACATTCTTTAATCTCAGCATAAATGCAGGATGGCTGGTTTTAGCGGTTCTTCTTATGCGTCTGCTGCTGAAAAAGGCACCGAAATGGATTCATTGCATTCTTTGGTCAATAGTGGGATTAAGGCTGCTTCTGCCCGTCTCTCTGGAAAGTGTTTTCAGTCTTTTACCCTCTGAGGAATACATAGCCCCCTCTGCACTTTACGAAATGGCACCTACCGTAGACAGTGGCTTTAACAGTGTGAACGAGGTCATAAATCCCGTTATTTCCGCTACGCTGGCTTCCTCACCCGAAAAAAGTGTAAATCCTCTGCAGGTTATAACCATAGTGGCCTCCTATCTGTGGATAGCAGGCATAGTGATTATGTGTCTGTACACTCTTTTCACGTATATCAGCCTCAGGAGAAAGGTAGGCACCGCCACTAAGCTCACGGATAACATCTATCAGAGTGAAAATGTTCCCTCTCCGTTCATTTTAGGCGTGTTACGGCCAAAAATCTATATGCCGTATACTGCCGACGGAAAGACTGCAGAATATGTAATCGCCCACGAAAGGGCACATCTGAAAAGAAAAGACCATCTCGTCAAGCCTCTGGCATTTTTACTTCTCTCCTTTTATTGGTTCAATCCTCTTCTCTGGCTGGCATACATACTTTTATGCAGAGATATCGAGCTTGCCTGCGATGAAAAGGTAGTAAAGGATTACGCAAAGGAAGAGTGCAAGGAATATTCCTACGCTCTTTTAAGCTGCAGCATAAGCAGAAAAAGTATAGCCGCCTGTCCCCTTGCCTTCGGTGAGATAGGAGTCAAGGACAGGATAAAGAATGTACTGAATTACAAAAAGCCTGCTTTCCTGATTATTCTTTCCGGTGTGACAGTATGTGTGATAACTGCTCTGTGCTTCCTTACGGCACCGAAGGGTGTTACATTAAAGGAGGGTTACCGCTACGAGCCCCTTTCTCAAAAAACAGACACGCTGCAGATAACAACTCCCGAAAACGCTTATATTTTCACCGATGCCGCACAGATAAAAGAGCTGACAGAGCATATAAACGGTATCACCGTAAATAAAGGCAAAACAGTAGAAATCGAGCATCCGTCAAAGGAGCTTCCCGAGGCATCCTATGTCATCAAAGGACTTCAGGGCGATATTCAGACCTATGAGCTATGTATAAGCGATAATTTCAGAAATATATGGACCAGTGAAGACGGCGAATGTCAGTATCTTTTCACTTCAGCTAATGCTGACGTATTAAGGCTTCTGCTCACATCAAAGGTCAACATTGCCTTCATAAGACAGGAAGCAGACAAGCTCATAGCTGAGCTTTTGCCGGACTTTTTCGGTTATCAGCAGGTCCGTGATTCCGTTTTTCCCGCAGAAAGCCATTATATCATAAAAGAGAGCTTCAGCTATTCTTCCGATGACAAGACTATGCCTGACAGTTTAAATCTGACAATGATTTACAACTGCTCCGCTTTCAGAAGCACCGAATCCGCCGTTAAAGCCGAATGGTGTGCTCAGGGTGTGTGCGAATTTGACTTCGATATAAAGGACGGCAGAGTAATATACAGAGATATGAGAGAGCACGTAAACGGTGCAGGCTCCGTAATCGAAAATTTCGGCAGCACAGAGGAAATAGACAAAAAGCTCGAGGCGGAGGTTTTGGATAAGGCTGAAAAGGCCTTAGGAATCGGTATTACACCGAACGAGGAAGAGAAGGAGCCTTCGCCTCACGGTGATATGCAGACAAGTGAACCGGACATTTATGCACAGAGCAGTGTGGATTTCAGCTATGATATAGTGCCTGTTTCGCCGCTGAACGTGCAGATATCTGACTCTGCAGATTTCGAAAAGCTCATAAGAGAAAAGGCTTTAAACAGCTCCCATTTAATAAGAAACGGAAACAAGCAGGTTTATGACGGCATTCACTGTCTGATTTACAGAGAAACAGATGCAGAAAAGCTTTTCACGAATTACGCACTGCACATTGATGTCAATGAAAAAGATGAAGGTCTTCTCAGTCTGACCGAGGTGAGTGACAAATACGGAAGAGTGCAGGATGAAAAGGATCTGTATGTGGTATATATCCCCGACAATACGGGTAATAACCGCTATAATGTGGCAGATTTTTCATACAGTAAGGGCAATATGACCGCTCTGCTTTACTCATTCCCGAAAGCAAGCGATGAGACGGATTATATAGGATATTTCGCAGTGATTTATGCACCGAAAAATGTCGCCGTATACGAAAACTTCACTGCGCTTTTAATAGAAGAGCCTACGGTTATAAAAGGTAACTCCGAAGTCAGACTTTCGGATATCAAGGATATGAATATAGGCGCAGAAATGCCGAAGCTTATCTACTGCGAAAAGGGTACACTTATTATGACCGGCACCTTCGGTCTGATAGTTTATGACCTGAACGAAAGAGAGATAACCGACAGACTGGATTACGGAATACTTAACAAGCTCGGTATAGAATATCTCTACTGCACTGTATCCTCTGATGAAAAAACAGTTTACTTAGGCAACATAGATTTTGCTCACGCCAGCACTACCCCCCTATTTGCCTATGATATAAAATCAGGCTCGCTTTATTCTTATAAAAAGGAATTCAATACGGAGGGAGAGCTTTACAGAGGAATTTCCGAATGGAACTACGACGGTCATGCAGACATTCCTCAGGAGGGCTACATTTACAGTTTGGGCAGAAAGCACGATCAAAACGGAGGTTGCTATCTCCGTGCAAGGGCTGACTGGAGCATGAAAAGTCTGCAGGCTATCGTTTATGACCACACAGGCAAAACTGAAATAATAGATATTTTTAAATAAAGGTAAAATAGAGAGGCTGTTGCACTAAGCGCAGCCCCTTTTATTTTACAAGCTCATATAGCTTATGTTTAAAGGAATATCTTTCCATCAGATTTTCGATGCCCGAAAGATCGGGAGTGAGAGGCTTTTTCAGTCTGCATCTCAGCATAAGATTTTTCGGTGAATGAGCAAAATCAACAAACTCAATGATATCTGTCTCATAGCCGCACTGACGGAGAATTTCCGCACGTATACTGTCGGTAAGAAGGGCTGAAAAACGCTCCTTTATCAGTCCGTGTGAAAGCAGAATATCATAGTCGCCGCCTTTTCTGATTGACGAGCAGATTTCATGCTGGCAGCAGGGCACGGAAAAGATATGTCTGACACCGTGGCTGATAGCGTGATAGAGAGCGAAATCCGTGGCTATATCGCAGGCGTGGAGGGTTATCACCATATCTACCTCACCCTCGAAAAGCTCACCCTTTGTCACATCGTTCACATAAAATTTAAGCCCGTCATAGCCGTAATCCTCAGCGATTTTATTGCAGCTTGCCACCACATCCTCTTTAAGGTCATAGCCCAGAACGGTAGCCTTCACCTTTTTTATGTGAGTGAAGTAATAATAGACGATAAAGGTAAGATATGATTTGCCGCAGCCGAAATCAAGAATAGTAATTTCGTCCCTGTTCATTTTACTGAAGCTATCGTCGATAATCTCAATAAAGCGGTTAATCTGCTTATATTTGTCGTATTTGCTGCTTACTACCTTAAAGTCTTTCGTAAACACGCCCAGATCCACCAAGGCGGGAATGTTTTCGCCCTGTCTGAGAATGTAGGCTTTTTCTTTATTATGGCTTTTATGCTCCACTTTTTTTACAGTGTTTGCAGCTTCCTTTCTCTTAATCTTGTCAGGAAAAACCGTGTAATGAATGTTTACGCCCTCTGCCGTGAGAGAAATCTGACGGAAGCTCTTTTCGCCCTCTTCGGTCAGCCAGAGAAGAAGCTCCTGCTTAGAAAGATTTTCGTGAAAGACCTTATTATCCCTGAATTTCTCCAGCTGCCACACGGTCCCCTTTTTACCCTTAAAGGGACGGACGGTAATTTTCGAAAACTCAAAGTCCTTGCTTTTTCTTTCGCTCAGGGCTATCTTTTTTATTTTATTCTCTAAAGAAATAATATCCTCTGTAATAACGCTCATTTTTACACCTCTGATAATTTCTGTCTGTATAATAACATAAATAAGATAAAAAGTATAGCCGTAATTTTAATTTTTTCGGTTGACTACTTACTGTAAATAATATATAATCTATTTATTAAAGAGAAAGGATGCCGTTCCTGTAAACGGCAAAAAGGTGAATTTATGAAAAAAAAGATTACTCTGGACACCTCTAAAAAGGTGTTTCCGCTTATCCTTATGGTAGTGGGAATAGGTGTTATGGCAGCGCTGCTCATTACGAGGCTTAACCTCGTTAATCTCGTAAACCTTCTTTACTGCTGCATTATGTCTGCTATAATCTTCCTTTCCCTGATTATCAAGAAAAAGGTTTATGCTCCCATGATTTTCGGCTATGCCGCAGCAAGCATAGGAATGATCGTTTTTCATGTAATCTGGGGTGCAGATGCAGGCTTCGGTGCTTTTATTTCCGAAAAATCAGCAGGCTGGTCGAGTGCCGCAAATGCTCTTTTTGCAGGAGAGGGTACCCTGCTTACCCGTCTGGCAGGTAATCTTCTTTTAGCTCTTCCCGCTGCAGCATGCTTATGGGGACTTTTCTTCATCGCCCGTAAAAAATGTGAAAAGACCGCTTTGAAAAAGGTTTCATCCTTCGGACTGAGCATTCTTCTTATGGCTTCATCCGTTTTCTCCGTTCTTTTCGGTAACGTCAGAACCAAGCCCGTAACCGACAGACTTTGGGACGGACACGATGATTACCTTAAAAATGTGGACACCGCAAAAAGCGACAGCCCGAATGTCCTTTTCATTCTTATGGACGATATGGGCTACGGCGACACCTCCCTTAACGGTGCCATCTACGACACACCTAATATGGACTCTATCGGTGAAAACGGCCTTAACTTCACAAACTTCTATTCAGGCTATTCCGTATGCTCACCTGCACGCTTTGCTACTCTTACAGGACGCTATCCCTACAGAGGCTATGCAGATAACGTTATCTATCCCACCGTACAGACCACGGCTACCTTCGCTCAGACCAGAGTATATAACTCCTTCGAAATGGGCAACAACGCAGACGGTATGCTCGGTGACGAAATCACCATAGCTGAGGTGTTCCAGAATGCCGGATATGCTACCGGTGCCTTCGGCAAATGGCATTTAGGCGACTACGGTGAATATCTTCCAACAAATCAGGGCTTCGATTATTTCTACGGAAGCCACCACGTAAACGATATGTATGCCTTCTACCATGTCAGAGAGGAAAACGGTGAATATGAAGTGGTTCACGGCTCAGAGGAGCTTCGTGACGAAAACGGTAAAAAGGACCAGAGTCCTCTCACCGAATGGATTCACGGTGAAATCACCGACTGGATTACAGACACTGTAACAAACACCGACAAGCCCTTCTTCGCTTACTATGCTACCCCCTGGCCTCACGGTCCCGTCTTTGCCGGTGACGATTTCGACGGCACAAGCGGTATGGGTACATATGTAGACTGTCTGACAGAGTTTGACACCTATCTCGGCAAGCTCTTTAACACTCTCGAGGAGCTCGGTGAGCTCGAAAACACCATCATTATCTTTACCAGCGATAACGGTCCTGCCCTCGAAGGCTCCGTAGGTGACCTCAGAGGCGGTAAATATCTCGCCTATGAAGGCGGACAGAAGGTTCCTCTGATGATAAGATGGGATAACAACGGCGGTCTTTTCGAAAAGGGTGAGGTAAGAACCGAAAGTGCTACCTCCACCGACTTCTTCCCCACACTTATCGAAATGTGCGGCATCACAGGCAACGGCGGCACCGCAAGCTATCTTCCCTCCGACCGTGTTATCGACGGTGTTTCCATGATGCCGGTCATCAAAAACGATACTCCCGTTCACGGCGAAGAAAATCCCATTCTTCACATGAAGAGAGAGGATATCAAGGCTATACAGTACACTGTGGACTCAGACAGTGTAAAGGAAATGTATCCCGATTATAAGTACGATATTCTCGATGAAGAATACATCACCTTCAAATATTTCGACAAAATTCAGAACGATAACTCAGCCTTCTGGGACAAGAACAGAAAGAACTGGCTCCACATTCTTTCCGACGACTATCAGGAAAACTATAACCGCACCACGGTTTATCCCGAAATTTCCGAAAAAATGAACGGTATTCTCAAAACTATTCAGAAGGACTTCTCAGAAAACAGAAGAGGTATCGTAGGATAATGCCTGCTTTATCCATTATGATAAAGCCCGCCTCAAGTCTGTGTAACTTAAGATGTAAATACTGCTTTTACTGCGATGTCGTGTCGCAGAGAGAGGTGTCCTCCTTCGGTGTGATGAAAGAGGGCACGGCAGAAAAGCTCATAAAAAGTGCCCTGAAATTCGCAGACGGCTGCTCTGTCGCCTTCGCCTTTCAGGGTGGCGAGCCTTTAATAGCAGGACTTGACTATTTCAGATTTTTTACGGAAAAGGTAAAGGAGTACAATAGCAAAAGCTCTGAGATTTTTTATTCTATCCAGACAAACGGTACTCTCGTAACCGACGAGTGGGCAAGATTTTTCCGTGAAAACAAATTTTTGGTAGGTCTCAGTCTCGACGGCGATTTCGAGGGAAACAGATTTCGTGTGGATGAAAAGAGACAGAATTCCTACTATAAAATCATAAAGGCGGCTGACAAATTCAAAAAGCATAAGGTAGAGTTCAATATTCTCACCGTTCTCACAGGCTACTGTGCGGAAAATGCCGAAAGAATTTACAAATATTTCCGTGCAAACGGCTTTAAGTACATTCAGTTCATTCCTTGTCTTCGTCCTATGGGTGACCGCACGGAAAGCGAGCTTTATATGACCGCTGACCAGTATGCAGATTTTCTCATCAGAATCTTTAACCTTTATGTAAAGGACTTCGTAAGAGGTAACTACATCAGCATCCGTCAGTTCGATAACTGGGTTAGAATGTATCTCGGTGAAAGAGCTGAGCAGTGCGGTCTGATGGGACACTGTACCCATCAGTTCGTGGCCGAGGGTAACGGAAACATTTACCCCTGCGACTTCTACTGCACTGATGAATGGCTTTTAGGCAATATAAACAGTGAGAGCCTCGAGGATATGGCAAACAGTCAGAAGGCCAAGGATTTCATTATGGAAAGTCTACCCGTGAAAAAGGAATGCAGAGAGTGCCGATTTTATCCGCTATGCCGTGCAGGAGGCTGCAAAAGAAATAAGGAAAGCGAAGACTACTGCATAGCCTACAAGCGCTTTTTCGGTGCCTGTCTGCCACTGTTCAGAGCGTTCAGAAAATAAAAACCGATTGCATTTCATTGTAAAAAAAGCAAAACCATTGTAATAGCTGAAATTTCGGCTTTACAATGGTTTTTATCATATTACTTATCCGTGCTTTTTATTATTTAAGAGTCAGTGTGGCATTATAATCGTCGATGTCATAATTGCCCGCAGTGTTTTTAAGCACCTCGTAAAGCTCAAGCTTATCACCCTTTTTATCCTTAAGCTCGACTTTTTTGAGAATAAAGCGGATTCTCTTAAGAAATGCCAGAAGCAAATCCCCCTTGGCTGTCCCCTCTTTATAATACTGATTGCCTTCAAAGACACACCTGACAAGCTCTGCGGCATAATCCAAAAGAGGCAGCTTTCTGATGCTCTTGTCACATTTAATAAAGAGAATACGTGCAAGGGTGCCGACCTTAATCTTACAGATTATCTTGCCTGCAATACTCAGAAGCTTTTTAGTGGCACCTTTATCTGCGATGTGTAATTTACCCATAGCTCTCGGTGTGTCATAAGCCATATCGGTGATAACATTTACTATCATATTGTCAAACATATCGGAAAGATACTGCTTGCAGGCCTTGCCACGGGTGTCGAAATCAAAGTCAGGAGTGGAAATACTCTTTATATCCACGGTGCATTCGTCTCTGAAGGTTACGAGACGGATTACGGCAGGATCGGCTATTACGGAGCCGGTGCAGACATCGTAGAATTTATTACCTTTTTCGCTTATGTACTCGTTTATGCTCTGATTATGCATATGCCCCGTGAAGATAAGATGGACTCCCCTGTCGGCAAGAAAAGCGGCAAAGTCATAGGGCTTACGGATAGTGGCAGGCTTTATTACGGAGAAAACAGGCTGACCGGGTAAAACGGGATAATGAAGCATAGCAAACATAGTCTGACCGTCTTCACGGGCCTTTTCTGCCTGCTCATCTATCCATTCCAGCTGCTCATCACTGAAATTATACTGACCGTCCTCTTTAAAATCGGCATTCAGCGCCAAAAGTCGTACATTTTCGCTTATCTGTGCCACATAGGAAAGATGCTTTCTGTCAGAAGCTATAGCTGAACCGAAGCCGAAATCGGAATAAATGTCAAAAAGCTCGTCACGGTCGATTCCCTCGGGGCTGTATCTGCCCTTTTCACCGAAGGCAAAGGTGTCGGAGGCACAGTCATGGTCAGCGGTAACCACAAAGATTTTCTTTCCGCTTTCCTTAAGCTCCTTAAGAAGTGCCGCAAACTCCTCGTGGCTTTTTTTCTCACCGTTAAACACAAGGTCACCCGCTATAAGGACGGTGTCGGCTTCATCAGCGTTTTTAAGATATTCGATAACGCTTTTATTTATGCTTTCCGTTTCAGCGAAGCACTTCTGCTCATAGTGCATAAAATCATCATACTCAGGACCGCTGCAGCCCAGACAGGATGCAAAATAATGAGTATCGGTTATGAGATAAAATTTCGTTTCTTTCATATTTAATGTTTCCTTCCGTATATTCATACTATTTATATTAACAGATTTTTTCCTATAAAGCAATACTTAAAAAATCAAGAAATATTCTTTAATTGATTGACAAGAGATGTTCTGTGTGATATAATTTCAAGGTCGAATGACAGAAATGGAATATGAGGGTGTAGCTCAGTTGGTCAGAGTGCTTGCTTGACATGCAAGAGGTCGGTGGTTCGAGCCCACTCATCCTCACCAAAAATCCCGTTCTCATATGTGCACAGGTCCGTAAAAAACGGACATAGAAAAAACACCCCCTCCTATGGTAGAATTAAGATAACTACCGTAGGAGGAATTTTTATGCCTAGAAGTTACAG
>SVPD01000054.1 GCA_015066045.1 Oscillospiraceae bacterium | reverse complement strand
GTGTCACGAAGCATCTTTCACGGAAGATAAAGGAATACGGAGGCAACAGTGAGAGAGAAACTCTTAACTTTCTGCCCTGTGAGAGCGGTAAATACTATTTCAGAGACGAAAATGACGGTGCATGGAGAATGTACATTTATGTCGATGAGGCTCTGACCTATAACAAGCCGAAAAACGACGATACCTTCAGAAGTGCAGGCCGCTCCTTCGGAAGATTTATGAAGCTTCTGGCGGACTATCCCGCAGAAACTCTTAACGAAACCATCGTAAATTTCCACTATACCCCTTCCAGATATGAAAACTTTATGAGGGCTGTCGAGGCTGACGTAAAGGGCAGAAAAGCAGTGTGCGAAGAGGAAATCAGATTTGTCACCGACCGTAAGGCAGATACTCATAAGCTCACAGACCTTATCGGAAGCGGAGACCTTCCCTTAAGAGTTACCCACAACGACACAAAGCTTAACAACGTGCTTTTCGATATCAATACAGACGAAAGCATATGTATAATCGACCTTGACACCATTATGCCCGGACTTTCTGCCTACGATTTCGGTGACAGCATCCGCTCCGGTGCCAATACAGGCGCAGAGGACGAGTCGGACCTTTCGAAGGTAGGCATTGACCTCGCTCTTTTCGATGCCTATGTGGACGGTTATCTCAGCGAAACAGCAGAAAGCCTCTGCGATGCCGAACTCGAAAACCTTGCCTTCGGTGCCAAGCTTATGACCTTCGAATGCGGCATGAGGTTCCTCACGGATTATCTGGAGGGCGATGTTTATTTCAGAACCGCCTATCCCGAGCATAATATCGTCAGAGCGAGAAATCAGTTTAAACTCGTGGCAGATATGGAAAAGCATATGGATGAGATGAATGCAATAGTGGCCCGATATAAAGAAAAATATATCAAATAATAAAAGGAAAGTAAGACTGTATTTGCTTTTCTGATGAAACAAAAAATATTTTTAAAAAAGCTAAAGCACCGAAATGCAACGCATTTCGGTGCTTTTTATGTCAGACATATAAAAAACTCATTTGCTTCTGCGGCTATTATGATACCCTCGTTTTTCTCGGGTTACAACCTTAAAATCGGACACGGCAGCTGCCTCAGGCTTCGTATCTGATTTCTCCCGCTATGATAGTTTTCTTTATTCCAAAATCGGCATCTGTAATTATGATGTCTGCATCCTTACCTGTTTCCAGTGAGCCCTTTTCACCGTCTATGCCGATAACTGTGGCGGGATTAAGAGAGGCACAGTTCACACATTCATAAAGAGGTATATCGGAATTGGTATAGACATTCCATACACCCTTGTTAAGATGAAGAACACTGCCGGCTACGGTTCCGTCCTCGAGACGGCACACGATACCCTTATAGATAATCTTCTGTCCGCCGAGGGTGTATTCTCCCTCGGGAAGTCCGCCAGCAGGCAGACAGTCGGTAATAAAGCACAGCTTTCTGCCCTTTAATTTCCAGAGCATATTATAAAGAGAAGCATCCACGTGGAAGGTGTCCACGATAACCTCCGCACTCACGTCAGAGTTAAGTGCTGCACCGACTACACCGGGCGCACGGTGGGCGAGGGGAGTCATAGCGTTGAAAAGATGGGTGGCATGACTGACACCTGCATTTACTCCCGCCATAGCCGTTTCGTAGTCTGCAGAGGTGTGTCCCATGGAGATAACCACATCAGTATCACGGCATATCTCACGGATGGCTGCGAAATCCTCTGTGTCCTCCTCCGGAGCAAGAGTGATGGTTTTAATGATGTCTGCGTATTCCTTTACGAAGGCTGCATCGGGCTTGAGAATGTATGCAGGATCCTGAGCTCCTTTTTTGCTTTCGCTGATAAAGGGGCCTTCGGCATGGCAGCCGAGAATAGCACTGCCGTCCCAGCTTTTGCTTTCTTCCTTCAGACTGCGGCAGACCTCTAAGGCTTTACGGATAACTGACATATCCTCGGTCATAGTGGTGGGCAGATAACCGGTTACACCGTTGGCTAAAAGTCCCTTTGAGATGATACGGATGCTTTCCTCCTCACCGTCACATACGTCCTTACCCAGATAGCCGTGAATGTGCAGGTCGATGAGACCGGGAGCCACATAGCCGCCCTCGGCATCGATTATTTCAGCATCGGCAGGGATAAGCTTTTCGGAAACTACACCTTCGATTTTATCGGTGAAAAGAAGAGCGCAGTTTTCGACGATTTTGTCTTTGAGAATAATTTTACCGCCTTTAATGGCTTTCATATTATCACTTCCCCTGTAAAACAAATTATATCATTCTAATTTTAACAAAAAGAAAGAGAAGTTTCAAGAGGATAAAGGAAATTTGGTGCTTTAAATTTTTACGTAAGCGGAGGCGGGGAGCCAAGCCCCACTTTCTGTGGGCAGAAACCGAAGGATAAGGTAAAAACCGCCGTACTATCACTCATTAGCGAAGTACAGCGGTTTGTTTTATTTTATTCTTCCCTCAGCCTTTCGAGAAGCCTTTTCATATCCTCGGGCATTTCCGCCTCAAAGGTCATTCTTTTTTCCGTCACGGGATGAACGAAGCTGAGGCTTCTGCAGTGAAGAGCCTGTCTGCCTATGTCCTTGTCGGCCGTACCGTACATCGTATCGCCGTAAAGGGGAGTACCCAAAAAGGCGAAATGTACCCGTATCTGGTGTGTTCTGCCCGTTTCCAGTCTGATGAGCAGCAGAGAGTAATCCTCGCCCCATTCCTGCGGGAAAAAGTGGGTTACGGCTCTGTCGCCTCTGTCATCGGCAGTGCGGTAGGTTTTGATGGGATCGGGGCGGTATATAGGCTTATCGACAGTGCCGTTTTCCGTGTATTTACCTGTGGGTACGGCGAGATATTCCTTTTCGATTTTTCCGGAAAGCTTAGAGGCGGCGAAGGTATTCAGTGCGCAGAGCACGGCACCGGAGGTACCCTTGTCCAGTCTTCCTACTGCACGGAAAACTGCAGGCTTCCCTTTTTTGACAAGATAGCCTGCTACGGCATTGGCTAAAGTGTCACCCTGATGATTATGACTTTCGTGCATGGGAAGGTCAGCAGGCTTGTTTATTACCAGAATATCCTCGTCCTCGTAGATGATGTCGAGGGGATAGCTGCTGGGTATGGAGACCTTTTCATCGTCGGGTATGTTTACCCTGAGTATGTCGCCGGTGTGTATTTTATCGACGGAACGGGTGTGAATACCGTTAAGCGTTATGCCGTCGGGCACTCTTTTCTGTGAGCGGAAAAGAGCCAGAGACATCTTTTTGTATCCGCGCAGAAAGCTTTCTACGGTTTTACCGTCAAATTCTTCGGGGATTATATATTCGAGAATTCTCAATTTCAGTTGTTGCCTTTCTTAGCGTATTCGTCGAGAAGGTTTTTCTTTTCCTCCCAAAGCTTCTGAGAAAGGTCCACATAGTAGGCGTGGGGATTTTCAAATCTTTTTACCTCGTCCCAGAGCGTGTCCACCTGCTCATTGCAGTATTCCTTGATATCCTTGATGTCGGGATTGTTGTAGCAGAATTCACCCTTGTCAAAGATTTTTACGAGAAGCGGCTTGGCGATGAAGTTTTTAACGGTCTTTCTTTTCCAGGTGTAGTTGGGATCGAAAAGCTCATAGGGCTCATTTTCGTCGATGGTCTCACCCTGCAGGGTTATGACATCGGCGATAGCCTTTGAGGTGCTCTTGTCGAAAAGGCGGTAAACCTCCTTAGCACAGGGAGTGGTGATTTTCTGCACATTTTCGCTTAATTTGATGCGGGGAACGGGGACACCGTTTTCCTCTACAGCTACGATTTTGTAAACACCGCCGAAAACAGGATTGGAGGCGGCGGTAATCAGTCTTTCACCTACACCGAAGGAGTCTATCTGTGCGCCCTGAATGAGCATATCACGGATAATGATTTCGTCCAGAGAGTTACTTGCCACTATCTTGCAGTCGGGGAAGCCGGCCTCGTCGAGCATTTGTCTCGCCTTACAGGAAAGATAGGTAATGTCACCGCTGTCTATTCTGATACCCTTCGGTCTGAAGCCTCGGGGGAGAACCTCTCTTCTGAAGGCTTCAATAGCATTCGGAATGCCCGATTTGAGCACGTTATAGGTATCTACCAGAAGTGTGCAGTTATCGGGGTACTGTCTGGCATAGGCACAGAAGGCCTCCAGCTCATCACCGAAAAGCTGAATCCAGGAATGTGCCATGGTGCCTATGGCGGGAACACCGTAATCTCTTTCGTCTATAGCGCAGGCAGTAGCGTCGCAGCCGCCTATGTAAGCGGCTCTCGCACCGTAGATAGCACCGTCGTAGCCCTGGGCACGGCGTGAGCCGAACTCCATTATCAGTCTGTCACCGGCGGCTCTTTTCAAACGGTTGGCCTTGGTGGCGATGAGGCTCTGGTGGTTGATGGTCAGCAGCAGCATGGTTTCTATCAGCTGAGCCTCGATTACGGGACCTCTTACCTTTACTATGGGCTCACCGGGGAAAATGGGTGTACCCTCGGGAATGGCCCATACATCACAGGTGAATTTGAAATTTTTAAGATATTCGATAAAGTCCTCGTTAAAGCCCTTTCTGATGAAAAGCTCTATATCCTTCTGGGTAAATCTGAGGTTTTTCAGATAATCTGTAAGCTGACGCAGCCCCGCCATAATGGCGAAGCCTCCGTTATCGGGCACCTTACGGAAGAACATATCGAAGTAAACTATCTTATCCTTCATACCGTTGGTGAAATAGCCGTTTGCCATGGTAAGCTCATAAAAGTCCATAAGCATAGTAAGGTTTCTTGACTCGAGAGTATTACTCATTTTAAACATCTCCTTGGATTATGTTGTCTGAAAAGGCAGATATTTTGCCGCTTTATTATGCAGATAAATTATTATATCACAAAAAAACAGGAATAAAAGAGTTTTTAAGAAAAAATTACATCAAATATGCCTAAGATAATTACTTTTTGAAATTATATTTGTATTCATAATTGACAAAATCAACCTTGACATAAAATTTTCACTGTGTTATTATATTAATGGATTTTTAAGAGATTTTAATAATTACGTAATAAGGTGTGAAACAAATGAGAATCAGAAAACAGGCTCTCGGCGAAAAAAACATCGTCGGAGCGAGAATTGAAGCCAAAAGAAAGGAACTCGGTATCAAGCAGGTTGACCTTCTTACCCAGCTTCAGATAAGAGGCGTGGAGCTTACTGCTTCCGGTCTTTCTAAGCTCGAGGGACAGATCAGAGGCGTATGTGACTATGAGCTTGTTGCTATTGCCGATGTGCTCGGAGTATCCCTTAATTGGCTTGTAGGGAAAGAAGACTAATTTTCCGTTAATTTTATGGCAGTTCCGTAATGCGAAAGCGTTACGGGATTTTTGTTTTTTCTCTGAGTCCTCACCCTGACAGACGGCTTCGGAGCGCTTTCTTTCGCTTTTCCGTAACCCTTTTGTCATTTCGGGAATAGTATGGTACTGACAGTCATCTTGTGTTGATGTCAATACTAATAAGGAGTGAGGAAAATGGAATATAACGATTGCGGCTATGCTTCCTGCATGAGAAACGATATGTCCTGCGGCGACATAAAATGCTGCGACAGAAGCCCGCTGCCCCGTAACACGGTTCTTGCCATGGCATATGTTCCTTTTCAGCAGTGGACAGATGTTTATTCTGCCGAAAAGGGACTTTGTGCGGGAACGCTTTTCCCTTGTCTTGACCTTCCTTTTGTGGGGTGTGTGCGATGACAAACGGTAAAAACAGTCTTAAGCACAGGCTTATGTCCGTGCGCTTTGCTATGTGGGAGCTTCATCTTTATCTTGACACCCACTGCGCAGATATGCAGGCTGCAGAGCTGCTGAACCGGTACACGGAGAAATACGAGGAGCTTTTAAAGGAATATCAGTGTAAGTACGGGCCTCTTTCCGTAAAGGACGGCTACGGTGCCAAATGGCTGAAAAGTCCTTTTCCTTGGGTGAATAGCGGGAGTGATTGCTGATGTTCTGTTATGAAAAGATTTTACAGTATCCTATCAATATCAAAAAGCCGAATCCTCTTTATGCGAAAATCATAATCAGCCAGTACGGCGGCCCCGACGGTGAGCTCGGTGCCTCTCTGCGCTATCTCAGTCAGCGCTTTGCCATGCCTTGGGGCGAATTACAGGGCCTGCTTACGGACATCGGTGTGGAGGAGCTTTCGCATCTCGAAATGATCGGCACCATCGTTTATCAGCTTACGAGAAACCTTACACCCGAGGAAATAAAGAAAAACGGCTTCGACGCTTACTTTGTAGACCACACTACGGGCGTTTATCCTGCTTCTGCGGCAGGTGTACCCTTTACGGCAGCATACATCCAGTCTAAGGGCGACGTAATAACCGATCTTCACGAGGATATGGCAGCAGAGCAGAAGGCGAGAACCACCTACGATAACATTCTCCGTCTCGTGGACGATCCCGATGTCTGCGACGTCATAAAGTTCCTTCGGGCCAGAGAAATAGTCCACTATCAGCGCTTCGGCGAAGGTCTCAGAATAGCTACGGATAAGATGAACGAAAAGAACTTCTATGCCTTTAATCCGAGCATCGATAAGTGTAAAAAGTAAACAGTAAAAGATAAGAGGAGGCTCGGTGCCTCCTCTTAAAGCTTTTTCTGTCTGTAATAAAGACTGAATGCCGTAAACAGCATCAGATTATGTCCTATCATGCACGCCCAGGCACTTATAAGCCCCATGGACAGAAGCTTAATGCAGATGAATGTACCCACTATTCTGATGCCCCACATGCCTGCTATGTTGATAATAAAGGGTGTTTTCGTGTTTCCGATGCCCTGAAGCATACCCTCGATAATGAGTGACACGCCGTAAAAGGGCTCCGACAGAGCCACCATACGGAGCACCGTGGCGCACAGAGAGATAACCTCGGGACTGTCTGAGAAAACAGCTGCCATTTTTTCGGCGAAGATAAACAGCAGACCTCCTGAAATTATCATCAGAGAGACCTCAATAAAAATGAGTAGTCTGCTGATATCCTTTGATTTTTCACTGTCCTTGGCACCGTGTGCGTTACCCATAAGCGTAGCGGCCGCTGCCTGCATACCGTAGCCGGGGATGTAAAAGGCAGATTCTACGGTGTTTGCCACGGTGTGTGCTGCCGTAGAAATTTCGCCCAGAGAGTTAATCATAGAGGCGAAAACCACATAGCCGAAGGATGTACCGAAGCGCTGAAGCATATTCGGCAGAGCTACTCTGAGGCAAGGCTTCAGTATTTCTCTGTCCGGCTTCAGAAAGGCCTTTTCCGGTGCTATTGCTTTATGCCTGAAAAGTGCCAGAGTGATAAGAATACCGCCCGCCGTAAAGGCGACGGCACTGGCCGTGGCGGCACCGATTACGCCCAAATCCGCACCGTAGAGGGTAATATCCTTTCCGAAAAGAGAAGCAGCTCTCGTAGGGTAGATAAGCAGAAAATTAAGCACTACATTGATAGCGTTTACCGCCAAGCCTACCAGCATAGGTGTTTTCGAGTCGCCTGCACTTCGCAGCACGGAGCCGAAAATTATGGTAGCGGCACGGAAAAGCATCGGTGTGTACAGAATAAAGAAATACTGCGACGAAAGCTCACGTATGCTTTCGTCTACCTGCATAAGAGCGGGCACGAAGGGGCTTACGGCTAAGGTCAATGCCGTAAAAAACAGGCCTGAAATCAGCACTGCCGAAACCGACTGACTTGATGCCTTGACGGCAAGCTCACGTTTACCTGCACCGAGAGCCTGTGAAATAAAGGCCAGAAAGCCGACACCGAGAGCCGACACCGAGGAGCCGACCAGCCAGTTCACCGTAGTGGTGGAGCCTACCGCCGCAGTGGCATCGGTGCCCAGAGAGCCGACCATAGCCGTATCGATGTATTGCACTGCCGTTTGCATAAGTTGCTCGAGCATAGTAGGCCACGCTAAAGCAAATATCAGCGGCAGTAATCTGAAATTAAGTCTGCGTCTCATCGGCTCATCCCCCTTACGGTATTTTACTGTATTATTATATTTATTTTGCCGTAAAATGCAAGTGCAACCGTCAGTTGCTAAAAATTAAAGTCGGATTGATAGACAGACGGCCTGCTTTGTATTATAATTGAAGCATCAAAGGAGTGATGCTATGAACACCTTAGGTGAAAGAATTTATGAGCTGAGAACACGAAAGGGAATGTCTCAGGGTAATCTTGCCGACAGTCTGGATGTGTCAAGACAGACCGTATCCAAATGGGAAAATAATCAGAGTGTTCCTGAGCTTGACAGGATAATAGCTATGAGCGATATTTTCGGTGTCAGCGTAGATTACATAGTAAAGGGAGAGGTCTTACCTACTGAAAGAAAAGAAAACGCCTTCGCAGAGACTTTTGCTCCGGAAAAAACCGTAAAAATCAATAATACTGAAAATTATATTTCAGGTATAGCCGTCAGTGTAAGTATGATTTTTCTTCTTTCCGTGCTCTGGTCGGCAGGCGGTATGCTGACTGTTGTTTTACACGGATATTCGGGGCTTAACGGTATTATTTCTCTCGCAGGAATAGCGGTCAATATTTTTTCTGTTTTCTCTTTGCTGAGGCTTGATATGAAGCTCGTGGGTGCTGCCTGTGCTTCGGATGCTGCTCTGAGCATCGCTGAAGCAGTGCTGAACGGCTTCGGTATCATACCTGTAGCTTCTGCGGTTTTTTATACTGTGCTTGCTTTTATCTGCTTTAAGGGAAACAAGAGAAATGCAAAGCCTCTTTGCTCATTTGCTTGTATTCTTATGCTTGTCAGCGATGTTCTGTATCTGGGCAGTGCGGCGCATAGCTTTTTTGAGCAGGGAATGCTTACTGTGCAGAATACTCTTCTGTCGCTTATGTCCATAGCCGCAAGTCAGTTATCCTCTCTGATTTTCTATATGGGTGTATGTGCCGTTATGTATTTAAGGGTGTATCCCTTACCTGACCGTGAAATTCCCGAAAGCTTTTATAAAAAGGAAATGTATATACCGCTCGCAAAGCATATACTTTTCACTCTTTTTACCCTCGGTATTTACGACTGCATCTGGGTATGCCGTACCACGGAAGGCCTTAACTGTGACGGCACAAATGAAAAGCAGAGCGGCTACCGTAAGCTTCTTCTCTGTGCTCTGGTTCCCTTTTACAGGATTTACTGGTTTTATGCACAGGCTAAGCGGCTTGAAAGGCTTATGAAAAAAGAGGCAAAAGCCACAGATAGCCTTGCCTCAGTAATAGTGATTTTAGCCGTTTTTCTGCCCGTAGCGGTACCCGGTGCATTTTTACAGATGAAAATAAACGAGCTGGCCGAGTTGGGGAGACTCGTCTCTGCGGCGGTCCCCGATCTCAGCATAAAAGGGCAGCTTTCCGACTCTTAAACGATTCCCATTGCGATTTCGACAAGCAGTGCTACGATAACAACCAGTGCCGAGATAATAAAACCGTGGAGCATCGGACGTATACCGGCCTTCTTCATGCTTGAGAAGGAGGTATTGAGACCGATGGCTGCCAAGGCACAAACCATAAGGAATTTGCTCACACTCTTTGTGCCGGATATAACTTCGGCAGGAATCGGGAAAATACTTGCTACAATTGACATTGCGAGGAAGCCGAGAATAAACCAAGGGAATATTTTTCTGATGCTGAAATTTGCCTTCAGCTCACTTTCGTTTTTACTGCTTGCAAGAGCTTCTTTACGTTTCAGGCGGAGCTGCACGAAAGCAAAAGTGATAACGGTAGGAATAATCGCAAGGGTTCTGGTAAGCTTTACCATTGTGGCGAAATCGCCTGCGGCTTCGGAAAAGGCATAGCCTGTGGCCACGACGGAGGAGGTGTCGTTAACCGCCGTTCCTGCCCAGATACCGAAG
>SVPD01000053.1 GCA_015066045.1 Oscillospiraceae bacterium | reverse complement strand
GTTATTGAAATAGGATGTTGGCTTATTTCTGCATTAATAATGTTAATATTTGCTTTTGCCGTTTCAAAGGATAAAAAAGAAAGAAAAGTTTTTCTGGCTGCATCTTTTATAGGTGTGCTTTTCGGTGGAGCAATAAACACTGCGGTTTATTGCATAGGCTCAATGCTTATAATGGCAATTAACAGACCTGAGCTTTACTACCTTGCCCATCGTATCACTGCAATAGCTGAATGTGCAGCTTCTTGTGTTGCTACTGTGTATATCTTCAAAAAATCATCTCATTTTTATCAGAACGGTCATATTGGAATGTAAATATCAAAAGTATATATAAACAGATAAACATATTTATAAACCGCCGGCGTTAAATGCTCGGGAGATTTTATGTGTAAATTAATTTTAATTTTCAGATATAAATACAATTACAGTATAAAATTCCTTTAATCACAAATACTAACATCACGATTTGAAATTAAAGGAGATTTATATATGAAAGCAACAGGTATAGTCCGCCGTATCGACGACCTCGGGCGTGTCGTCATCCCCAAAGAAATCCGCCGCACGATGAGGATAAGAGAAGGCGACCCGCTTGAAATTTATACCCAGGCTGACGGTGAGGTAATCTTTAAAAAATACTCGCCCGTAGGTGAGCTCGGTGCAGATACGAAGCAGTATGTGGATGTTCTGGCGAGGACAACGGGGCTGGCAGCGGTTATATGCGACAGGGACAGAGTGGTAGCGGCGGCAGGTATGCCGAAAAAGGACATAGTGGGCAAAAGAATTTCACCGATGCTGGAAAGCTATATGGAAAGGCGCAGCGGCTTCACTCTCGGCACCGATAAGGATAACATAGTCATTTCCGAGGATATGCCACGTGAGGTGTCTGTGATGAGCCCGATTATCGGGGCAGGGGATATTCTGGGTGCAGTGGTGCTTCTCTGTGACGATAAAAAGAAGACTCCCGGAGTAGTAGATGTGAAGCTGACGCAGGTGGCGGCAGGCTTTATGAGCAAGCAGATGGAGGAATAAAATAAGCAGGAGCTTTACCCTGACGGAAATGCTCCTGCCTGTTTTTATGTTATAGCTTAATCTTCACCTTTGATGCCAGCTCGAGCATCTGCTTTCGTGAGGAAACGCCCAGCTTGCCGTAAATGTTTTTATTGTGATATTTAAGCGTGTTTTCTTTTATGTTCAGCTCCGACATTATTTCTTTCGTGCTTTTGCCGTCCAGATAAAGACTGAAAACAGCTTTCTCTGTAGGAGTGAGGGCTTTTATCTGCTCTGCAAACAGCTCACACTGCATCAGGAAGGCTTCGTCCTGCTCGTCTGTCCTGATTTCAGATGAGGCGGCTTTTTCTTCCTCAGCATCAGCGGAAAGGTCGGTCTTGTCCGCTGAAACAGTGCTGCTTTTCTGCTCGTCCTGAAGCATAAAGCAAAGGCTCAGAAGAAACATTTCGCTTATGATGTAGGAAACGGACAGAAACTCAAAGTCGATTTTTACCAGCTGCTCGATGAGCCACACGCCGATGTTTACCATAACCGCCACCGTGACCACTACGGCCTGACGGGTGGTGGAAATTTTCTTTTTGGCCGCTGCGTATGAGGTGCAGACTATCATAGCACCGAAATAGAAAATGAGATAGAAAAGATAAAGAGGATGCCAGTCGCCGTAGACCTTGTCCAGCACAGTGACTCCTCCTGCCGTGCCCAGGATGACCTCTTTATAGTAAATGTCTGAGTAGCCCGGTGAGGCAGCTATAAGAAACATAACAACACTTAAAAATCCCAGAGCGATGGGCAGCCATTTTCCGTATCTGTACCGGCATACATTCAGTATGATAAAGAGCATGGAAAGAGGCAGAAAAACTGAGCCAAGATAGGAAATACGGTTAGCTAAAAGAGCCTCCTCCAGTGTGGCCGAAAGGGACAGGGCCAGATAGCCGAGGTTAACCACGCAGACCATGGAAAAGAGCAGAAGAAACCACAGGTCTCTCTTTTTTATGATGCAGCAGTAGATAATCAGAATGGCAAAGGCTATAACTGTGGTGGCTATGTAAATCACGGACAGGTTCGCTGTCTTATCGCCTATGGGGCCGCAGCCGCTGAAGGTAAAAAGCATTAAAAGACAAGCCGCAGATAATGCCGGTAATTTTTTCATAAACAGTCTCCTTATATGATGAAAAAAGTCGCTTTTTTTATGTATCCCACCCCTTTTCCCACACTTTTTTCTCAGCTTTCTGCTGAAAGTGTGGGGACATTGACTGAGAGGTGTAGTAAAATAAAACTGCAGGAGTATACGAAGGAGGGTGTAATCTTGCCTCGTAACAGGGCTCCCTATCCGTGATTTTTTCACGGAGTCTCTGTCTGAGCGCCGACGGAAACAGAGACCGCCACCCGTATATTTTATATTTTATTATAGCATAACCTTAGTTTTTCAATCAAGGGTGTGCTATGACAAAAGAGTAAAAATTTTGTAAAAGGAGAAGATTTTTATGAAGAAAAGCAAAATTTTAAAGTTGATTGGCATAGCTTTGTGCCTCGTTATGCTGTGCGGTATAGGCGTGATGACCGCATCGGCAAAAACCGTAACAGAAATAAGCATTATAAACCTCGAAGAACCGTTTCCCGGTGCAGAAATGGACTTTGAAGCAGATACCGGCTCGGACGATTATGAGATAATGTATAACGGACGGTGCATATTCTGGGTTGATGAAGAGACGAGCACTGAATATGAATCACCCGTCAAGTTCATACAGGGACATACCTACAGGGTAATGGTATACATTGATTCCTTATCGGGTAATACGTTCGCAAACAATATGACCGCCACCATAAACGGCCTCGAAGCAAATGTTTATTCTGATAGCAACGGTTACTATGTTCAGAGATATTACGATAGCTGCGGCTCAGGTGTAATCAACGATGTTGAAATAAATATTCCGGTTCCCCGTGTCGGAGAAAAGCCTTCCTTTGAAAAGCTTGATAACCGTAGATATTTCAGTGACGGAAATGTCAGCCCGGCCAAAAACGGTATCAAGTGGTATGATGTAACAGAAGGCAAGCATCTTGTTTCGGGAACCACGACTGCAGTTTTTGAAAGTCACCGTGAATACAGGGTTATAATTACATTGAAGACGGCCTTTGATTATCAGTTCGGTAATGCATCGGCTACCGTTAACGGTGAAAGGGCACAGCTTGAGTGGGCTAATCCTAATGCCGTTACCGTTACATACACCTTCGGCGAAACAGGCTGCGCTCCCGAGTTTGTGGAAGGTGAATTTCCGTCCTGTAACAAGACAGGCCATGTAGGTTACTACGCCTGCTCCTGCGGAAAATGGTATTGGGATGAGAAAGCAACACAGCCCATATCCGACAAGGAAGAGATTGTCTTACCTCCCACAGGTGCGCACGAAACCACTGTCGTAGGCGCAAAGGCTGCAACCTGCACCGCAAAGGGCTACACAGGCAACAAGGTATGCTCGGTTTGCGGAACTGTAGTAGAAAACGGTAAGGAAATCGCTCTTAAGGCGCACAGAGAGGTTAAAATACCTGCAGTGGCAGCCACCTATAAAAATACAGGCCTTACGGAAGGCAAAAAGTGTGCCGACTGCGGAAAGATAACCGTGGAACAGAAAAAGACTGACGTAAAGAAGCTTAAGAAGGTAAGCGGTCTCAAAACTAAGGCAGTAAAGCTCGCTTCGGGCTCAAAGACAACTCTCACCCTTTCCTGGTCAAAGGTGACGGGTGCAGAAAAATACGAGCTTCAGCAGTATGTAAGCAAAAAGTGGAAGACTGTAAAAACTACCTCCAAGACCTCTTACACCGTAACAAAGCTGAAGGCAGACAAGTCCTATAAATTCAGAGTAAGAGCCATCGCAGGCTCAAACAAGGGTGCCTATTCCTCGACCTACACAGGCAAGACAGTACCTCTTAAGACCTCTCTTACTCTTAAGGCAGGCAAAAAGCAGCTTACCGCTTCGTGGAATACCGTGGCAAACATCACAGGCTACGGGGTAGCATACTCCACCTCTAAGAAATTCACTAAAAAGACAACCAAAACCGTCACAATCAAAAAGGCAAAGACCAAAAAGACTACAATCAAAAAGCTTAAGAAGGGCAAGAAATATTATGTAAAGGTCAGAGCCTATAAGACAGTCGGCAGCAAGAAAATTTACTCCGCATGGAGCTCAGTAAAAAATGTAAAGGTTAAGTAATCTCTTTAATCCATTGTTAAAAAAGGAAGAGGCTTTCACATCACACCGTGAAGGCCTCTTCCTTTTTATGCGGTTTTTTTGTTTTATTAATTGTATACATTGTGTTAACATATCTGAGATTGCATTGAAATTTCTTTAAGAAAAGATATATACTTTATGTATCATATTATAAGGAGAGAAAATTATGAACCCGGAAACAATGCTGCCTCTTGCAAAACAGATTATCTGTGCTCTTTTATCGCTGATATTTCCGCTTCTCGGTATCGGTCTTCCCGAAACAGGAGCTAAAGCACCGGAGGCTGAAACTGTAAGAATTATGTCTTTTAATGTAAGAGACGGAGAGTTTGACCGTGAGGAAATCGTGCCTCAGGTGGTGGCTGATTATTTGCCTGACTCTGTAGGCTTTCAGGAGTGCGAGGGTACATGGTATCTTACGCTTAAGACCTATCTTCCCGATTATCAGATCGTCGGTGTCGGCAGATTGACGGGGCTGCCTCTTTTAGGTGAGTCTACTGCTATTATGTTCAGAAAGGATAAGTATGAGCTTGAGGATTGGGGAACATTCTGGCTCTCAGAGACACCGGATAAGGTTTCTTTGGGCTGGGACGCCAAATACTACAGAACCTGTACCTGGGTTGTACTTAAAAACAGAGAGACGGGAGAAACCTATGCTCACATTAATACTCATCTCGACAATACAGGCACCGAGGCGAGAATGAAAGGGCTCGCTCTGGTAATGGAAAAGGCTGCAAGCTTTGATATGCCCGTGGTGGTTACAGGCGACTTTAATTTCATAAAGGGCAGTGAATATTATAAAAAGCTCGTTTCCGATGGACTTACGGATGTTTCCTCCATAGCGGAAAAGGCTGATTCGGGATGCACCGTACACGATTATAAGGGCGGAACCGAGGGTAATATCCTTGACTATATATGCGTGAACGATAAAATAACCGATGTAAAATCCTATAACATTATGAGAGAAAAGTATAATGACAGATATGTTTCTGACCATTATCCCATTTATGCAGATATGACATTTTAATACTTAAATAAAAGGGGATGTAAAAAACCGTAAGTTTTTTACATCCCCCTTTTAGTAGCGTAAAAAAATGCGCAGAATGAATAAGCCGCAAAACATAGCTTTTGCCATTCTTTTAATATTTTAAAGGGTTTCTACGGATTTTAAAATCCAAAGAAACCCTCTGTTTATCTTGGTTTATGCGGTCTGCACTTTTTTACAGCCTGTTTACTTCTTCCTTGAATATGTCGCCTCTCTGCTGGTAGCATTTGAACATACCCCACGAAGCGCAGGCGGGGGAGAGCAGGCAGCAGTCGCCTTCCTTTGCCTCCTTTGCCGCTATCGAAACTGCCTCGGGGAGGCTTTCGGCGAAAGTGTACTCCTTAAAGCCGATTTTTTCGCAGGCGGCTGCTATGTTTTCTCTGGTCTGACCGATGAGGATAAGCTTTCTTACCTTGTCGGGGAAACGGCTTACCCATTCGGAATAATCGCTTTTTTTATCGTAGCCCCCTGCGATAAGCACTGTTTTTGAGGGCATGGCATCTATAGCCTTTATGGCTGCATCGGTGTTAGTACCCTTGGAGTCGTTATAGTATTTTACTCCGTTTTTTTCAGCCACGAACTCTATGCGGTGCTCTACGGCACGAAAGACCTTGATAGCCTTTTTTATGGTTTCCTCGGGTACGCCGAAGGCCTCGGTCATAAGGATGGCCGCCATAATGTTTTCGAAATTGTGCACACCTACGAGGTTGGTGTCATTCTGCGTTAAATAGGGTGTAGCGATGCCGTTTACTGCCTTGTAAACCGTGCCGTCCTTATAGAAAAGGCCGTCATCGAGCTCTGTCTTGGCTGAAAAGAAAAGCGGCTTACAGGTGAGATTTTTACCGAATTCACGCAGAACCTCATCGTCATAGTTCAGCACGCAGAAATCCTCTGCCGTCTGATTTTTGGCGATGGATTTTTTCAGAGCTATGTAGTTTTCCATAGTTCCGTGTCTGTCCAGATGGTCGGGAGTGATGTTCAGAATAGCGGATACCTTCGGCTTGAAGGTTATCATAGTCTCCAGCTGGAAGGAGCTGATTTCAGCCACGGTGGCACCGCCCTGCACCGAGGACAGAGCGAGACCGGTGTAGGGGATTTCGATGTTACCCACCAAAAGGGTGTTTTTGTTATGAGCCTTTACTATTTCATAAACAAGAGAGGTGGTTGTGGTTTTGCCGTTTGTGCCGGTGATAGCCACTATACTGCCTTTATCGTAAAGATAAGCAAGCTCTATCTCACTCCACAGAGGGATGCCCTTTTCTCTGGCCATAGTGAGCACGGGAGAGTTATAGGGAACACCGGGACTTACGGCACACACGTCTATTCCCTCCAGATCCTTTTCCGTTATACGGCCCAGAATAAAGCTTATGCCGCTTTTACCGATTTTTTCTTCGGTGGCCCTTTTGTCCAGATCGGCGTTGCCGTCATATATTACGAAATCGTCTCCTGTTTCCTTGAGCATTTTAGCGCAGCAGATACCGCTTCTGCCTGCACCGACGATAAGAAATTTTCTGTTCATCTTTTTTCACCTTTCTATAATTGGCATATTGTTTTCGTCGAAGGTGACGAAGCGTATACGGGCGTGTCTGCAGGGATCGTAAAGGGATTCTTCGCACCAGCTGCCGCATTTTTTTGTGAGATGCTCTTCGGGGCGGGCGTGGTAAACGAGCAGGAGTCTGCCCTGTTCGTCGTAAACGAAGCTGTTATGACCGGGGCCCGACTCGCCCTGCAGGTCCTCTGTGGAAAGGACAGGGGAGGAGCATTTCGTCCAGCTTTCCTTTATCATCGGATCTCCGTCAGCGTCCATATAAACCATACCCATGCAGTATTCGCTTCCCGTGCCCGATGCGGAAAAGAAAACGATAAGCTTATCCTCGCTTCTGAGCACGGAGGCGCCCTCGTTTACACGGAAGCGTACCTTTTCCCAGTCGTATTCCGGCTTTGTCAGCAGCATAGGCTTCGTCAGCAGCTTCTGAGGGCTTTCGGGATTTATTTCCGCCATAAAGAGAGAGGAATCAGGGCGGCTTTCTGCCCAGATAAGATAATGCCTTCCCTTATGTCCGAAGTAGGTCATATCCAGAGAAAAGGAGGTGAAGGTCTCTTCGTCGCCGTTGCAGGCCTGCATTCTGCCCATTTCTGTCCATTCATCCACGTAAGGATCATCACCCTCACATCTGAGCAGATAAGGCCTGATATGCCACACGTCGTCACTGTTTCCCGCGGCGAAAAAAACATACCAGCTATCTCCTATTTTATGAATTTCGGGCGCCCAGATATGCTTTGCCATGGTGCCGCTACGGTGGGCTTTCCATATGGTTTTTTCCTCTGCTGAGGCAAGACCTGCCACAGTGTCGGCCTTTCTGAGTATAATCCGGTCGTAGCCGTGGTCAGCATCATAATATGCGGGGTAGGAGGCGGTGAAATAGTAGCAGCCGTCCCCTTTGGTAATGAAAGGATCCGCACGCTCGGCGATGAAGGGGTTAGGGTATGGATTGGTCATAGCTGTTCTCCTTTCGGGTTTGTTTCCATAGTATAACACAAAAGTAAAAAATACTCAACGGGTAAACGGTTTACAAGTGAAAAAACTTGTGATAAAATAACTGAAAAGGACGTGAGATTATGAAAAAAGTAAAAATCACCGTAATGCGGAAAACCCGCTACGATGATCTGATAGAAAAATATGAAAACCCTATCGAGCATGCCTGTGACATAAAGGAGGGACAGACCTTTATCTGTGAGGGCTGGAAAAAGCCCGAGGGCTTCTGCGACAGTGCATGGGAAACTCTGTCTCCCTTCGTTATGGCTCTGGCTCACGGGGGAGAGGATTTTTATGACGGCTGGATGAAAAACAAAAAATCCGCTATGCTTTCCTGTAATGACGGCTTCCGACCTGTGAGCTTTTATATCGAAACTATAGAATAAAGGAGAAATACTGATGCTTAAATTTATTTGTTATCCTAAATGCACCACCTGTCAGAAAGCGAGAAAGTGGCTCGACGAAAAGGGCGCAGAATATGAAATGAGAGATATCAAAGCAGAAAATCCCACCGTGGAGGAGTTAGAGGAATGGTATGCTTTAAGCGGCTTACCTCTTAAAAGTTTTTTTAATACGAGCGGACTTTTGTATAAATCTATGGCACTTAAGGAAAAGCTTCCGACTATGAGTGAAAAGGAAATGCTTTCTCTTTTAGCTGCCGACGGTATGCTGGTAAAAAGACCGCTTCTCATAGGTGACGGCTTCGTGCTGACGGGGTTCAGAGAAAAGGAATGGGAAGAGAAGGTCAGTCTCTTATAAAAAACAGTATTACGGGTTGCCGATATCAGTGAGGGAGACTTTCTGAAAAAATAAAAACCACAGCCTTTGCTGTGGTTTATCTGTTGTGTCGGCATCGCCTTATCTTCCCGGGCCGCTTCCAGCCAAGTATTGTCAGCACTGATGAGCTTAACTACCGTGTTCGGGATGGGAACGGGTGGACCCTCATCGCTAAAAACACCGACTAACGATACGCTTTTGCATACGCATTCGTTCAATCAACGTATGCTATTATACACAAGCGTATAGGGTTTGTCAATAGCTTTTTTGAAAATTTTTTAATTTTTTTCAAAAAAGCTTCAGCGTCAGGGCTTCAGCCTTTCTGTTTTTCAGTAAAAATCTCTTAAGAATGAAGTACAGACCTATGAAAATGAGAATGACTGAAGGGTAGTAAATAAAATGAATTATGTTAAGACGGGTTATTTCCTTTTCTGCTTCGGCTTCAGCCTTTAAAAGCTGTGCGTGGGTGTATACTCTGAAGCCTTCGTCGGGAAGATAGCGGTAGCGTGCTATTTCGAGATTATTGTAAACAAAGGTTATCTCACCGTTATAGTCGGGGTCGAGAGTCTGAATAACTGTATTATCAAAGCCGAATTCAGAATAGAAGGTGTATTCTGTGCCTTTATCGGCGGGGGAGAATTCGGATTCGAAATCTTTGGCGTTGTAAAGCTCTTCCGGAGGCGGTACGTCCTTTTCCATAAAGGCGATAAACTCTTCTTCGGGAATGGCGGTGTATTCAGCTTTCCGGTCGATAATACTTTCTCTGTGTACGGATGAATGGCTTACTGTACCGATGAAAAGGAAAATAAAACAGAGGAAACAGCACAGCAGCTTCAGTAAAGATGTTTTCTTTATTATTACAGGCTTATCAGAGGTGCTGACGAGGTCTCTTTTTCTTAATGTTCTCTCACACAGGATAACGAGTGCCCCTGAAGCAAGAAAAATGAGAAGGACGAGTATAATATCTGCGTAGAAAAGCATTACTCTTGCCGAATAAAGAATGAAGCAGAGCAGAGTGAAATAAATACAGCACAGGGTTATTCGGTTGGCTTTTTTACTATAGTCCTTAAGGACTGTTTTATCTATATAGGGCGAGACAAGGTGCGAGGAGAAATTACCTCTGAAAAGAGCCGTCAGCAAAAAGGGGACCGTAAGCACGGCAATAAACACAAGGTAGCCGACATCGACGCTTTTGAAATAATCCGCTATAAGGCCGCAGGACACGGCAATAACAGACAGGGCAACGCTCATATAATTCTTCGTTCTGAATTTATTGAAGGCGATGCTGAGGGCGTAGAGTAAGCCTGTGTTATTCTTTTCGGCTTCTTCTGTATTCAACGGTTCTGAGACTCTTGCGGCTTCCTTCCTTTCACCCTTCAGCAGCTCGTCTACGGTTATACCGAATATATCGGCTATGACGGGAAGCAGGGAAATATCAGGTGAAGTTTCGTCACGTTCCCAGTGGCTTACGGTCTTATCGGAAACGGAAAGCATTTCCGAAAGC
>SVPD01000009.1 GCA_015066045.1 Oscillospiraceae bacterium | reverse complement strand
CTTTCTTTACAAGCTCATTTAACTTCTTTTTGAGTCTGGGTGTTATTTCTGTGGTGAGCTCTTGTGGCTCAAGATTTCCGTAGAATAATTCTTCAATTATATTTGACATATGTAATCCTCCATATAGGTTGATATTACCTACAATTCAATCTTTTAGGCTGATTACAAAAGCCGAAGGGAGACAACTTCCTTACGGAGTGTCTCCCTTAGTGTGGCTTTTCTTTTTTGTATTATTCATTATTCATTGTTGCTGTTGCGACTTTTCTTAATGAATAATGAATACTGAAGTCGCTTCGCTGATGAATAATGAATAATATCGAGCGGGACATCCGCACTCGATTGTAATTTGATATAATGTGTGTTATAATAAACTGATAAAATAGATTTGTCGGCTTGATGATATACAAGGCTTCGCTCAATCGTTGCCCTTTGATGTTAAGTATAATATAATCACCCGACAAATAATTTTTTTCAATAAACAAAAGCCACGCACCCGTGTGCTTTTTTCTTTTAATAAATACTTACATATAAAAACGAAAAAACATTTGAATTTTCTCATATATTAATGTATAATAGGCAAAAAGGGGATGTTTAATATGAAGGAAAGACTTATGTCCGTATTCACTATCGGTGGCCTGCTTGTTATTATAGTCGCTATGTGTGCCTATATCGGCGGCATCGATGAGCGTAAGGCGCAGAATGTAACTACCTCTCCTGCTCCTGCGGAGAATGTGCAGACCGTTTCTACCACCGTAGCAGCTTCCGTATCTGTCACGGCGCCTGCGGTGACCACCACTCTTCCGCCGGTGACAGAGGGCACCACTGCCCCCGCAACATCAGCTGCCGCAGAAACTACGGCTCTTGTCACAGAGGCGCAGGAAAAGGCTATGCCCGAAAGCACTAAGGAAATCATCGATAAATATACTCAGCTCGTAAATAACTTCAAAGAGAAAAAGCCGGCCTACAAAAAGAAGGAATTTCAGGCTCTGCCTGAGGAATACCGTGAGTTCGGCTCGGCAGTAAATGTTCTTTTGGGTATTGCCTCAAATTATATGGTTACCGAAGAGGAATGCGAGGAGCTCGTAAGAGAGGCAGGCAGCGGAGATATAGTGTGGGATATGCCCGTCCATAATACTGAAAAGGGCTGCGTTCTCACTGATTACGATGCCGTTTCATGGGCTAAATGTGAGGATATGGGTGACGGAACCTATAAGATTTCCTTTTCTCTTAAGGAGGAGATAAATCCTCAGCCTACTTCTGCTGAAACTCTCGTTCCCGTTTCCGCTCACGGTGCGGTTATGCAGCCGATAGCTACCGATGAGCTTATGACCGAGATAAATAAAATCACTTCCTCGGTTCCCGGTATCGGTGTAAATGATTTCAGCCTTTATCACCGTGACTGTGAGTTTATCTGCGTTTATAATCCCGAAACGGACGAGGTGCTTTCCATAACTCATCACATCGTTATCGACATCGCCGCTGACATAAAATTCTTTATGGCGGACATAAACGGTTCGGCGAGACTTTTAAACGAAATGTTTATTTATGATATAACTTGGTAATTTATTTTTAAAGGAGATTTTATATGAGACTTCTTAACTCCGAAGAAATGAAGCTGGTAGAGCAGCATACTGCCAAATTCGGCCTTTCCTATCAGCGTATGATGGAAAATGCAGGTGCGGCCTGTGCCAGAAATATCCGTAATATTATCGAAAATGAAAAAACACCCTGCAGAAATGTGGTAGTCGTCTGCGGCAAGGGAAACAACGGCGGCGACGGCTTCGTTGTGGCCAGAAAGATGGCTGAAAACGGCTACAGTGTATGTGTCGTTCTGGCTTCGGGCTATCCGAACAGTCAGGAAGCGACCTATATGTATAAGCTGGTTATCGACCTTTCCATTCCTACTGTCTGGTATGATGCCGACCGTCTTAAGGCGGTGCAGACCGTAAAGAATGCTGATGTTATCGTCGATGCGGTTTACGGCTTCAGCTTTTACGGCTCTCTTGACGACAGTATGAGAGGCCTTATAGCCGAGATGAACAGTGCACGGGGCATCAAATTCGCCATCGATGTTCCGAGCGGCGTTTACTGTAACAGCGGCTTCAATGATCCCGGCTGCTTCGTGGCAGATTACACCGTCGCCATCTCTGCTCTTAAGCCCGCCCACATCGTTCATCCTGCCTGCGATAATTGCGGTGATGTTATTATTGCGAATATAGGCATTCCCGAGGAAAGCTATTCCTTTGTCAAAGATTCACTTTACACATATAATAAAACAGAGGTCAGAAACCTTTTCCCGAAGCGTGCGGTTACTGCTAACAAGGGCTGCTTCGGACACGTGCTTTGCATCTGCGGAAGCCGTAATATGGTGGGTGCCTGTGTGCTGGCTTCTTCTGCAGCACTGAGAAGCGGAGCGGGACTCGTCACCACTGCCTTTCCTAAAAGCATTTATCTGCCCATCGCAGATAAGCTTACGCAGTCACTGCTGATGCCCTTGCCTGAAAATGAAGAGGGAACCCTTTCGGAAAAAGCACTCGATGTGCTTCTGCCCGTTCTGGATAAGTACGATGCCATAGTTATCGGCTGCGGAATCGGAGTCAATGAGGACACTGCAGCACTGGTAAGGGGAATACTTCGCAGCTCCAAGGTTCCCGTTATCGCCGATGCTGATGCCATAAATATTATAGCCAAGGATTTAAGTCTGCTGAAAACCGCCTCCAGCAGGGTGGTGCTCACTCCTCATCCGAAGGAAATGTCCAGACTCGTAGGTACTCCCGTGGAAATCATTCAGTCTGACAGAGTAACTTGTGCCAAGGCCTTTGCTGCTGCAAATGATGCTTATGTGGTTTTAAAAGGCTCAAATACCGTAGTAGCCTGTCCCGACAGTCCGAAGGTATACATCAATGCCTCGGGCAATTCAGGCCTTTCAAAGGGCGGCAGCGGAGACGTTCTGGCAGGTCTTATCGGCGGCTTTGCCGTGCAGGATTTCGAGCTTACGGATGCGATATGCAGTGCGGTTTATGTGCACGGCTACACGGGAGATACAGTGGCGGACAAATATTCCAAATCCGGTATGCTTCCCGAAGACGTGGTAAATGAGCTGAAATATACTCTTGCAGATTTCGAAAGATAAAAATGACGTTGTTAACGCACATCTTTTATAGGGTGTGCGTTAAAATTTACCCTTTTTGTTTAAATTCATATCATCTTGGTAAAACTATCAGTGAAGAAAAGACTATCAATGAACAGAGGGATGATTATGAACATTAAACGCGGAGAAATCTATTATGCCGACCTGAGTCCCGTAGTAGGCTCTGAGCAGGGCGGCATCAGACCTGTTCTTATCGTGCAGAATGATGTGGGAAATAAATTCAGCCCTACGGTGATAGCGGCAGCCATTACCAGCCAGCGTTTTAAAACAGACCTTCCTACCCACATTCAGGTAAATGCCGATAACTGCGGTCTGGCCAAAGATTCCATAGTTCTGCTCGAGCAGGTGAGAACACTCGATAAAAAAAGACTGCGTGAAAAAATGGGCAATCTGAATAAAAGCGATATGTATAAGATAGACAAGGCCTTATCTGTAAGCTTCGGACTTACTACATAAGGAAAAAGGATAAAAAAATAACGGAGTGAAACACTCCGTTATTTTTTTAGTCAGTCTTATTTTTTGCTTTTCTTTCCGCTGTTCATAAATATAGCACCGAATACCATAATTACGATATAGGTGATGAGATAGAAGAGAACGGGAAGAGAGAAGGTGCCGTTTGCCTTGGCAGCCTGATAGGGATAAACGCCGTGTGCAAATACGGCAGCAACAACCATAAATATTGAACCGCAGATAGCGAGAATGGGAGCTACCTTACCCTTTAACACACCGAGGTCTCCGCTCTTTCTGAGCATATTGAAGAATATGGGAAGATACATAGCGTAGGTGGTGATGATGGGAAGCTCAGAGGAGTCGAAGGAGAAGGGACCGAACCAGGGCTGACCGAGCTGAGAGCCGTAGAAGAAGAGGAGCCAGAGAGCACTGATGAAAAGTCCGATTACGCAGGAGTTGGTGGGCATATTTGTAGCGGGATCAACCTGCTTGAAAATGCGGGGAGCAGGGCCGAGGTCACGGGAGGCTACGGCGTGGAAGGCTCTGGAGCAGCCGAGAGTAAGACCGTTAAGCGTACCGAGACAGGATATAACTACGAATACGAACAGGAGTGTGCCTGCGAATTTATTGAATACTGCGGAGAAGGCTATCTTTGCACCTGCTTCACCGCCCTGCATGATTTCGGCGTTTGAAATACCGCCTGCCAGACCGATGTAGTAGGTGATGTAAACTGCCACGATAATGAGTGTACCGAGAACGAGAGCCTTGGGAAGATTTTTCTTTGCGTCTCTGAGCTCAGCGTTGATTGATGTAGCGCATATCCAGCCTTCGTAAGCGAAAGCGGTGGCAACCACTGCCTTGAAAAGACCGCTGGAAGCAGAGATGTCACTGTTTACTACAGTGGTAAAGTTTTCGATGAGAAGACCGTTTGAAAGACCTTTGATTGTTCCCACGATAGCCATAAGGAAAAGGGGAATGAGCTTGATGAAGGTCGCAGAAATCTGGAATTTACCTGCGAGCTTCGGAGCGAGAGTGTTAAGGGTGAAGATTACCACCAGCAGAACACCTGAAATAGTCATACACTGGGGGCCTGTGATGTCCCAGCCGATGAGAACGCAGAGATATCTTGCACTAACCCATGCGAGCACCGAGGTGAGGGTGGGGTAGTAGAAAAGAGCCAGGAACCAGCCCATAAAGTAGGCATATTTTTTACCTACCATAGCTTCTGCGTAGTCAACTATACCGCTGACCTTTTCGTGCTTTGTAGCGAGGATAGAAAATGCATAAGCACAGACTACCATGATAAGACCGCCTATGATCCAGGCGAGGATACCGACAGGAAGATTACCGCCTGTTTCGGTAAGAATTTTTTCTGCCTTAAAGAATACGCCGCTGCCGATAACAGTACCGACTACGGTGCATATTGCAGTAAGCAGACCGTATTTTTTGTTGAGTTGAGTAGACATACTGTACCTCCGTTATAAATTGATAGAAGAATTTTACCACAACGGAAAAATCATTTCAAGTGTCAAATTGCATATTGTTATGGTAGTTTTTTTGACGAATATACTAAAATTATGTGAACATAGGAGATTTATGTTTGACATAAACGGATTTTAATGCTAAACTGTAAATGTAAAATTATACCTTGAATAAGGAGTGTAACGAAATGAAAAAAATACTTTGTGTGCTTTTAGCCGTTATGATGATTTTTTCATCGGTGGCCGTTATGGGTGCTTCTGCCGCCGGCGGTTATGTCACTGAAAATCCCGTTACTGACAGCTTCAGCTCTTATGATGAGTTCGCAGCAGAAAACGAGAATAAGGAAATTTACGGCTTTACATACGATTTTCTCTATGAGAGCGACGGCATAGTTGATTGGGATAAAATTTCCATTCATAACGACGTGCAGGGTATTCCCGTTCCCGTCAGTGCCGACAGATTTGAGGGCATCGTGGACGATATGGCCTATTACGCCAAAAGAATAACCATCAATTATTTCGGCGGTGAAAAGATTTATTCTGAGGAATATGCTCTGGCTATCATTAACTTCCTCGGAAAGCTTCTTTATCCCGACTTCGCTGAGGTTACATCTGCCTCTGCCTTTAAAAACGGTACCACTCCCGATGAGGACACCTTCTACAGAGGTATAGTAGAGGACTCCGGAATTTGGGAGGTAGTCGATAATGCGTGGATAAAGACAGGCATCGATTACGAGGATTTCCTTTATGCCTTCGGTGCTGACCTTACACATATGACCGAAAGCGACTCACATAAGCCCAAGGCAGTAGCCAAAGCTCTCGTAAAGGGTATGGTAAGCTCCTTCATCGCCTTCGGCCCCATCGATTTCGCTTACAGACTTCTCGACACTTTTTCCACCGGCTATTCTGCTACTGCTACTCTTTATGAGTCCACCACCGCACTTTTCAGCATGAAAATAGCTGCATGTGAGGACCTGAGAAACGCAGAAGGACAGATAAGCGTAAATAAGCTTAAGAGCATGGAAGGTCTTCTTTCCTATGCCTTTGACGGCATCACTGATTATGAATTCTTTGATTTCCCCACAGAGAGAATGGCATCGTCTCAGTTCGCCAAATGCGACAAATATCTCTGGCTCCTTATGTATTTCGCCATAAACTACAGATATCAGGATAATGCCTCCGTTGTTGACGGTATGGCAGCCAAGCTCAACAGATTCCTTACCAATTGGGACAGATACTCCAGAGCGGGCTATTCCTATGATGAGGCAGTAGCCGTGTCGGGAAACCTTTCAAAAATCATTGATGTTATTTTCAAGGGTGACATCAGCGACGATACCATGACCTTTATAAACAGTCTCTCTTCGGAAAATATAAGCGAGCTTCCCAATGATATTTTCACACAGTTCAAAAACTGGCTTGCTAATCTTATGAAAAAGATAGCTGACTATTTTGACTATATCGTCAAGCTCCTTTCCGGTGACAGAATATACGGTGACACCGTGCTTGACTGGTAAGATTTCCGTCTCTCCCCCGTCGGGGAGAGATGTTTTTTTTTGCTTTTATGGTTGTCATATCGGGATATTTATGTTAAAATGACTTAGTTTGGAGGTGAAAAAATGAAAATTGCGATAATAGGCGGCGGTGCTTCAGGCCTTGCCTGCGCCATAGAGTGCGGACGTAAGGCCGAAAGAGAAAATAAAAAGGCTCATATAACTGTTTATGAGGGTGCCGACCGTGTGGGCAAAAAAATCCTCGTTACGGGTAACGGCAGATGTAATATGATGAACGAAAAGGAGCTGCCTTATTTCGGCGGCGGTGAGTTTGCGCGCTTCGCTCTGGAAAAGTACAATGTGGAAAGCAATCTTTCATTTTTTGCTTCTATGGGGCTTTACACACGTAGCGACTCCGAGGGAAGAGTTTACCCTTTGGGAAATCAGGCCTCGGGTGTTCTTGATGCCCTTCGCTTTGAATGTGAGAGGCTCGGTGTGAGGCTTATCTGCTCTGAGTCGGTTACTGCGGTGAAAAAATCGGGCAGCTGCTTCGATGTGTGCGGCAGCAAATACGATAAGGTGGTTCTGGCCTGCGGAGGCAAGGCAGGCGTGAAGGGCTACCGCTCCTATGATTTACTGAAAAATTTCGGCCACGCTCTGGTTACTCCCGCACCCGCTCTGACTAAAATCAACGTAAAAGACACCGTGTATGTAAAGCAGCTCAAGGGCATCAGGCATAAGGGTGAGCTTACTCTTTGTGTCGGCGGCAGAAGGATAGCTTCTGAGTTCGGTGAGGTGCAGTTTACCGACTACGGACTTTCGGGTATTTGCATTATGCAGCTGTCCTCCTATATCTCCCGTGAAGCTGCAGAGGATATAAGGATCGTTTTTGACACGGTGCCCGGCTTTTCTTATACTGAGCTGCAGAAAGCTTTGACAAAACTCAAGGAAAGGGGCAGTCTGCTCTGCGAAAATATCCTGACAGGCTTTATGCCGAAAAAGCTCGGAGGTATTATTCTTAAAAGCTGCGGCATTTCTCTGACTTCTGACGCTTCCTCTCTTTCCGACGGGCAGATAAAGGCTCTTGTCTCTGCGGCGAAAAAGCTTACCTTTGAGGTCGCAGGCTTACGTGGCTTCGAGGATGCACAGGTCACTGCGGGCGGCGCCGACACACGGCAGTTCAGCAGTAAAACCATGGAGTCAAAAAAGGTGAAAGGTCTTTACTGCATCGGTGAGATGCTTGATGTGGACGGCTTCTGCGGCGGCTATAATCTTATGTGGGCGTGGAGCAGCGGAAGACTTTGCGGTGACAGTTTAATTTAAAAAGTTGGTGAAGCTATGATTCGTATAAATGAAGTAAAACAGAGCCTTGACTCTACTAAGGAGGATCTGTTCAGAGCCTGCAAAAAGGTGCTCAGATTGCAGGATGAGCAGATTAAGTCTATGACTATAGTCCGTAAAAGCGTGGACAGCAGAAAAAAGGATAATGTGTTTTTCTGCTACAGTGTGGATGTGGAGGTAATCGGAGACGAAGAAAAAATCCTTAAGAAAATCAATTCGAATAAGCTCACTCAGGTTGAGCACTACGAATATATTCTGCCGGAGGTAAAAAGAAAATCCGTGCTCAGACCTGTCGTGGTCGGCTTCGGTCCTGCTGGCATTTTCGCTGCACTGACTCTGGCCAGAGCCGGTCTGAAGCCTCTCGTTTTGGAGCGGGGCAGGGATGTGGAAAGCAGAACTAAGGATGTAAACACCTTCTTTACACAGAGAATACTCGACGAAGCCTCGAACGTTCAGTTCGGTGAGGGCGGTGCCGGCACCTTCTCTGACGGTAAGCTGACCACGGGCATAAAAAATCCCTTGTGCCGAAAGGTTTTTATCGAATTTTACGAGCACGGCGCACCCGAGGAAATCCTTTATTCGGGTAAGCCTCACATCGGTACGGATAAGCTGGCGGGTGTGGTAAAGAATATGCGTGAGGAAATCATCGCCTTAGGCGGTGAGGTAAGGTTTGAAAGCAAGCTTACCGACCTCATTATCTATAACGGATGCATACAGGGCATCACCTATGAGGAAAAGGGTAAAAGCACCGATTTTGAAACCGATGCGGTAATTCTTGCCATCGGTCATTCGGCAAGAGATACTGTGAGGATGCTCTACCGAAAGGGCATACAGATGATGCAGAAGCCCTTCTCCGTCGGTGCGAGAATAGAGCATCCCAGAGAGCTTATCGATAAATCGCAGTACGGTGCCTTCGCAGGTCACAAGGCACTCGGTGCCGCAGACTATAAGCTTGCCTGTCACGGTAAGCACGAAAGGGGAGCCTACACCTTCTGTATGTGTCCGGGCGGTACCGTGGTAGCCGCCACCAGCGAAAAGGGCGGAGTGGTGGTCAATGGTATGAGCGAATGGGCACGAAACGGTGAAAACTCAAATTCCGCTATCCTCGTCAATGTCTATCCCGAGGACTTCCCCTCAGAGGATGTGCTTTCGGGCTTTGAGCTGCAGAGGCAGATGGAGCAGAAGGCCTTTATCCTCGGCGGCGGAGATTACAGTGCTCCCTGTCAGTTAGTGGGCGATTTCCTTGAGGGCAGAAGGTCAAATAAGCTTTCCTTCGTTAATCCCACCTGTCCTACAGGCGTTACCCCCTCGGATATAAGACAGGTGCTTCCGAAAAAGGTAACGAATACTATGGCGGAGGCTATAGTGATGATGGATAAAAAGCTTCAGGGCTTCGCACTTAAGGATGCGGTTTTGACCGCTCCCGAAACGAGAAGCTCATCACCCGTCCGTATTATCCGTGACGACATTTATCAGACAAACATCAGAGGCCTTTATCCCTGCGGTGAGGGAGCAGGCTATGCAGGCGGTATCGTTTCCGCAGGTGTGGACGGTATCAGATGCGCCCATGCACTGATGGATGATGAAAGATAAAAAGCAAATATTTATTATATGCAAACACAATATTATTCCATATAATAATTAAAACAGATGTGCTTCATAAGTCAACTTAAACACATCTGTTTTTTGTTTTTGCTTTTTGGTCTGTGCTTAGTGCGACAGTCCCCGACCTTGCTCAGCAAAGACGGAGGGGGTTCGCAACTGAAATGTCACTCCACCTCGCATCCCTTGCTCACAGAGGAGCAGAGATAGGCTTCTTCATAGCTCTTTTTCAGTTCAGCGAGGCACCTTTCGGCATCCTCCCTCTTTTCGAAAATGCCGAAAACACTGGGGCCGCTTCCGCTCATGCAGCAGCATTCGCAGCCGTGCTTTCTCATAATGCTCTTTATAACCACTCTGTCGGGAACATCTATGAACTGCTCGAAAACATTGTCCACTCTGTCGAAAACACCCTTTTCATCACCGGTTGCGGCTGCCATAAGCATACCACGGGTGTCTAAATGTCTTACCCGCTCCGCACTGTCGAAGGCCGCATAGGCCTCACCGGTGGAAACATCCTGCTTCGGCTTTACGATAACGATGTTATTTATCTCGAGGTCGGGCAGGAAGGAGAGCACCGTGCCCGTGTACTGCGCCGCCATAGTACCGCCCATAATGCAGAAGGGGACATCTGCACCGATTTTACCGCCGATCTGTGCCATTTCCTTCTGTGAAAGTCCGGTGCCGAAAAGCTCGTTAAGTGCCACTAAGGCAGCTGCACCGTCAGCACTTCCGCCGGCAAGACCTGCCGCCTGAGGAATGTTCTTTTCTATGTGGATGGCGATGCCTGTGTTTTCTGTGCCTGTGTCAGCGAAAAATTTCATCGCTGCCTTATGCACTATGTTCTTTTCGTCGGTGGGTACACCCGCCTTCGTGCAGGTGATTTCTATGTCCTTACTGTCTGTCCTGCTTACGGTAACTCTGTCGTAAATACCCACGGACTGCATTATCATAAAAAGGTCGTGGTAGCCGTTCGGCAGTGTAGATAAAATGTCGATCATAAGATTGATTTTCGCATAAGCTTTAACGGTAACTTTCATTTTTTCTTTTCTCCTTTCGGGAAATACATTTTTATTATAAACTAAAAATCGCTTCTAATCAATAACTTATGTAAAAATTAAGTCTTGACTTCCTTATGAAGTGCCGCCCTCAGTCGGTTCTACTTTTTAAGTTTATGTTAACTTCATTTTTGCCATTGACTTTTTATTACGTATGTGTTAAAATAACTGGAAAGCAAAAGGATGTTTTTTAATAATAGGAGGTAGGTTATGAAGTTATCCGTTAATGGAAAAAAACTTTATAAAGACGGTAAATTGTCTTCTCTCCCGCTTTTTATTAATGACGGTATTATTGTTTCTGAAATGAGCTCACCGGAAATTACTCTTGATTTTTCCGATAAGTATTATATTTTCCCCGGTTTCGTAGATGTGCATGTTCATTTACGTGAGCCGGGTTTTTCTTATAAGGAGACGGTAAAAAGCGGAACTCTTGCTTCGGCACACGGCGGCTACACGGCAGTATGCTCTATGCCTAACCTTAACCCCGTACCCGATAGCAGAGAAAATTTAAACGAGCAGCTTCGCATCATAGAGCGTGATGCCTGCATCGATGTTTATCCGTACGGCTCCATCACCGTAGGTCAGCAGGGCGAAAGGCTCTCTGATATGGACGCTATTGCAGAGGATGTTATCGCTTTTTCCGATGACGGCAGAGGTGTCCAGAGTGACGGTATGATGCGTGAGGCTATGCTTAAGGCCAAAGTGCTCGGTAAAATGATAGTTGCCCACTGTGAGGTAAATGAGCTTCTCAGAGGCGGCTATATTCACGACGGTGAATATGCCAAAGCCCACGGACACAAAGGAATCTGCAGTGAAAGCGAATGGAAGCAGATAGAGCGTGACCTGAGGCTCGTCGAGGAGACGGGCTGCGCCTATCACGTGTGCCACATCTCTACCAAAGAAAGCGTAGAACTAATCCGTCAGGCTAAGAAAAGGGGAGTCAATGTCACCTGCGAGACAGGCCCCCATTACCTCATTCTCTGCGACGAGGACCTGCAGGAGGAGGGACGCTTTAAAATGAATCCGCCTCTTCGCTCCCGTGAGGACAGAGAGGCTCTCATCGAAGGCATAAAGGACGGCACCATAGATATGATAGCCACCGACCACGCACCTCATTCCGCCGAGGAAAAGAGTAAAGGCCTCGCAGGCAGTATGATGGGTGTGGTAGGTATCGAAACCGCATTCCCGCTTCTTTACACACATCTGGTATTAAAGGGTGTTATCACCCTCGAAAGGCTTATCGAGCTTATGGCAGTTAATCCCCGTAAGCGCTTCGGTATCGGCGGCGGCACCGACGAGGGCGAAAGTGCCGACTTCACCGTGGTTGACCTTGACGCCGAATACACTGTAGACAGTAACGACTTTTACTCTATGGGCAGAGCCACTCCATTTGAGGGCTACAGAGTAAAGGGAAGGATTATACACACCTATCTTAAGGGTGAAAAGATTTTTTAAAAGAGGAGAGAAGAAATGACACAGGGTATTTATGAAGTTCTGAAAAATGAGCAGCTTACCGCTACTGTCTTCCGTATGGTGCTGAAGGGTGACACATCAGCTCTCGTAAAGCCGGGACAGTTCGTAAATCTTCTCGTGGAAGGCTGTTATCTGAGACGTCCCATTTCAGTTTACGACTGGGATGAAAATACAGTAACCATCATTTACAAGACAGTAGGTGAGGGTACGGAAAAAATGAGCAAATGGGAGACCGGCCATAGGTGTGACATTCTCGTAGGCCTCGGTAACGGCTTTGACACCTCTAAAAGCGGAGACAGACCTCTGCTTATCGGCGGCGGTGTGGGTGTACCTCCTCTCTACGGTCTGTGTAAAAGACTCGTGGCAGAGGGTAAAAAGCCCACGGTTATCCTCGGCTTCAACGAAGAAAGCGAAATCTTCTGTAAAGAGGAGTTTTCCTCTCTCTGCGACACGGTGATTACTACCGTGGACGGCTCAGTGGGAGTAAAGGGCTTCGTAACCGATGCTATGAAGGATATGGATTATACATTCTTCTACACCTGCGGTCCTATGCCTATGTTCAAAGCCATAGAAAAAACAGCCACAGGCTCGGGCGAATACAGCTTCGAGGAAAGAATGGGCTGTGGCTTCGGTGCCTGTATGGGCTGCAGCTGCAAAACCAAATACGGAAACAAGAGAATCTGTAAGGACGGTCCCGTTCTGGAAAGAGAGGAAATAATATGGTAAACACTAAGGTTGACCTTTTAGGTCTCGAGCTCGATAATCCTGTTATTCCCGCTTCGGGCACCTTCGGCTTCGGCTATGAGTTCGCAGAGCTTTATGACATAAACTGTCTCGGCTCCTTCTCCTTTAAGGGAACCACCCTCGAGGGCCGCTTCGGTAACCCCACACCGAGAATAGCCGAATGTCCTCAGGGTATGATAAATTCCGTCGGCTTACAGAACCCCGGTGTACATAAGGTTATATCAGAGGAGCTTCCGAAGCTTAAGGAGGTCTTTAATAAAAAGGTTATCGCCAATGTAGGCGGCTTCGCTATCGAGGAATATCAGGAGTGCGCCCGTCTTCTGGATGCGCAGGAGCAGGTAGGCATTCTCGAAATAAACATCAGCTGCCCTAATCTGCATGCAGGCGGCGTGAATTTCGGTACGGACGCTAAAAATGCCGCTGCGGTTATCGGGGCGGTAAAGAAGGTAACTAAAAAGCCTGTTATGGCCAAGCTTACTCCCAATGTTACCGATATAACGGAAATCGCTCTGGCCTGTGAGGCTGCAGGTGCAGACGGTATCAGTATGATAAACACCCTTCTCGGTATGAGAATAGACCTTAAAACCAAAAAGCCCGTCATCGCCAATAAAATGGGCGGCTTCTCAGGTCCGGCCATTATGCCCGTGGCTCTCAGAATGGTTTATCAGGTTTATGAAAAGGTGAATGTACCCATCGTGGGTATGGGCGGTATTTCGAGGGCAGAGGATGTCATCGAAATGATGCTTGCCGGTGCCACGGCCGTTCAGGTCGGTGCCGCTAACTTAGTAAATCCCTTTGCCTGCCGTGACATCATAAATGATTTACCGCAGGTAATGGAAAAATATAACATATCATCATTAAAAGAAATTATCGGAGGTGCTCACTAATGGGTAGAGATGTTATTATCGCATGTGATTTCAGCAGTAAGCAGGAAGTTCTTGCTTTTCTTGACAAATTTCAGGGCAAAAAGCCTTTTGTAAAAATCGGTATGGAGCTTTATTATGCCGAAGGTCCGTCTATCGTAAAGGAAATCAAAGAGAGAGGCCATAAAATCTTTCTTGACCTCAAGCTTCACGATATTCCCAACACAGTTAAAAAGTCAATGGCAGTGCTTTCGAGACTCGATGTAGACATCTGTAATCTTCACGCAGGCGGAACCAAAAGAATGATGCAGGCCGCTCTCGAAGGCCTTACCAGAGCTGACGGCACACGTCCTCTGCTTATCGCAGTTACTCAGCTTACCTCTACCGATCAGGAGAGCATGGAAAATGACCTTCTTATCAGAGAGCCTATTGACAAGGTAGTTATGCACTATGCGAAGAATGCCGCTGATGCCGGTCTCGACGGTGTAGTCTGCTCACCCCTCGAGGCACAGAAGGTACACGACACCTGCGGCAAGGACTTCCTTACCGTCACTCCGGGCGTACGCTTCGCAGACGGTGACATCGGTGACCAGAAAAGAGTTATGACTCCCGCCGAAGCAAACAGAATAGGCTCCGATTATATCGTAGTAGGCAGACCTATCACCGCCGCAGAGGACCCCGTAGCCGCATATGAGAGATGTCTCGCCGAATTCGTAGGCTGAAAGCGTCTCTGTTAAACAGTAATTTAAAATGAAAGGATAGATTTACAATGAAAAAATTAATCGCAAAAGACTTGCTCTCTATCGGAGCTGTTTTCCTTCGTCCCGAGGAGCCCTTCACATGGGCCAGCGGCATCAAAAGCCCCATCTACTGTGACAACAGACTTACACTCACTTCTCCTCAGGTAAGAACAGATGTTGAGACAGGTCTTGCTAAAACTATTCTTAAATATTATCCCGACTGTGAGGTTATTATGGGTACCTCCACTGCAGGTATCGCTCACGCCGCTATCGTCGGTCACATCCTCGGCCTTCCCATGGGCTATGTAAGAAGCGGTCATAAGGACCACGGCAGAGGAAACCAGATCGAGGGTAAGCTCGAAAAGGGACAGAAGGTCGTAGTGGTGGAGGACCTTATCTCCACAGGCGGCAGTGTTCTCGAGGTAGTTGACGTTCTTCGTGAGGCAGGCGCAGAGGTGCTCGGTATCGCTTCCATTTTCACCTACGGTATGAAAAAGGGCATCGACAGAATGGCTGCAGCCGATGTTATCAATCACAGCCTCTCAAACCTCGATGCAGTAGCCGAGGTAGCCGCAGAGGAAGGCTACATCAAGCAGGAGGACATCGCACGTCTTCTTAAGTTCAGAGATAATCCGTCAGACGAAAGCTGGATCGGAGGCACAAAATGAGAAGTCTTATAAATATTCTCGACCTTTCCGTGGAAGAAATCGATAAGCTTCTCGATGTGGCTGACGACATTATAGCTAACCGCGAAAAGTACAGTGAGGTTTGTCACGGTAAAAAGCTCGCCACTCTTTTTTTCGAGCCCTCCACGAGGACAAGACTCAGCTTTGAGGCTGCTATGTATGAGCTCGGCGGTAATGTGTTAGGCTTTTCTGCCGCTGCCTCCTCATCGGCATCAAAGGGTGAAAGCGTAGCCGACACCACCCGTATGGCCTGCTGCTATGCGGACATCATCGCTATGCGTCATCCTAAAGAGGGTGCTCCCTTCGTAGCCTCCAAGGTTTCCTCCGTGCCCGTAGTAAACGCAGGTGACGGCGGTCACAATCATCCCACACAGACTCTTACGGACCTTCTCACCATCCGCCGTAAAAAGGGCAGACTCAGCAATTTCACCATCGGCTTCTGCGGTGACCTTAAGTTCGGCAGAACCGTTCATTCACTCATCACCGCTCTGGCAAGATATGAGGGCATAAAAATCGTTCTTATTTCTCCCGATGAGCTGAAGCTTCCCTCTTACATTAAAAAGGATGTAATCAAAAATAACGGCATCGAATATGTCCAGACCACAGACCTTGAGGCAGTTCTTCCCGAGCTTGACGTGCTTTATATGACACGTGTTCAGCAGGAGCGCTTTTTCAGTGAGGAAGAATACATCCGTCTGCGTGACAGCTACATTCTTACCCGCAAAAAGCTCGACAGTGCCAAAGAGGACCTTATCATTCTCCATCCTCTGCCCCGTGTAAATGAGATTTCCACCGATGTGGACGACGATCCCAGAGCCTGCTATTTCGAACAGGCCCTCTGCGGAAAGTTTGTCCGTATGGCTCTCATTATGGAGCTTTTAGGCATACATCTGGACTGAAAGGGGAGTAAATAAATGAATATAGATTCCATTAAAGAAGGTCTCGTTATCGACCACATTACTGCAGGCAACGCTATGAGAATTTACAACCTTTTAGGCTTCGATAAGCTCGAATGCAGCATCGCCATCATAAAGAACGTAAACAGTAAAAAGATGGGCAAAAAGGATATTATAAAAATTGACAGTAATATCGACATTAATCTGGAGGCTCTCGGCTACATCGATCCGGGCATTACCATCGATGTTATCCGTGACAGTAAGCTCGTGGAAAAAAGACACGTTGATTTACCCGAAACCTTACACGGTGTCCTCAGATGTAAAAACCCCCGCTGCATTACCTCTGTAGAGCAGGAGCTCAGTCAGGAGTTTATGCTCACCGACAGAGAAAACAGAGTTTACCGCTGCATCTACTGCGAAGCCAAGGCTAACTGAACAGTGACCACCCGCTTAAAAAGATAGATAAAGAAGGAAACTTAGTTGATTGACAATATTAATTTGAAATGATATTATAAGAGCACACAGAATACTTTGTGTGTTCTTTTTTCATATCAAGGAGGATTAATATGAATTTCGAAATCTCAAAAGAAAGAATGCTCGAGGGTATGCACACAATGAATTCCTTCGGCACCAGACTTACGGGAAGTAAGGGACACAATGACTTCATAAAGTGGATTAAAGAGGAAATACATAAGATGGATATTCCCGTTTATTCGGACCTTTTCTGGTTTAACAGATGGGAAGAAAAAAATTCTTCTATAGAGATTATCGACGGTGAAGAGAAGATAAGCATTCCCGTTTCCTCTGCCTATCCCTATTCGGGTGAAACCTCTGCCGAGGGCATCACGGAGGAGCTGGTTTACGTGAGCGGCATTAAGGATGTGCCGAAAACGAAGGGTAAAATCGCAGTTTTCGATGTAGCCAATATAAACTTTCTTCCCAGTGAAATCGCCTTTGACAAGCGTTCAAGCTATCCCGAGGATGTGGTACTCGAAAAGAAATATGAGGGTCCAGTTATCACCAGCTTCGTTCAGTGCTTCTACGGCATACTTTCCAAACTTACCAAGGCAAAGGCAGTTATACTCGTATGGAAAGGCCTCCACGATGATATGATCGAAGGTCAGTACCTTTCATTTATTTCTGATTATCAGAATATTCCTATGCTTTGGGTAAATGAAACCAATGGTAAGAAATTGGCTGAGGCGGCGAAGTCTCATAAAAAGGCTAAATTCATTCTCGAGGCAAAGAAGGAAGAAAAAGCCTACACAGAGAGCTTTTACTGTGTAATAGAGGGTAAAAATAAAAAAGAAAACGTCATCGTAAACACCCATACAGACGGCACGAACTGTGTGGAGGAAAACGGCCCCATAGCTCTTCTGGAGCTTATCAGAAATATGAAGGACACCGTTCCCGAAAGAACACATATTTTCCTTTTCACCACCGGTCATTTCCGTCTGCCTCATTTCGAGGATATCAGAACGGGTGCCTTCCAGTCCGCATCACGCTGGATGGCTATGCACCGTGATTTATGGAACGGTAAGGGCGACAATATGAAGTGTGTGGCTAACCTTACCGTAGAGCATCTCGGCTGCCTCGAATGGCGTGACATCGACGGTGAATACAAATATACGGGCAAGCCCGAAATTGACCTTGTCTACACGGGAAATAAGTTTATGGATAAACTCTATATTGATACTGTCAAGGAAAGAAAGACCGTCCGCACCATGACTCTTCGCGGTCATAATGCACTTCATTTCGGTGAGGGACAGAACTTCTTTACTATGGGTATTCCCGAAATCAGCCTCGTTCCCGCACCTTATTATCTCTGTGTGGTAAGCGACAGTCATGAAATGGAAAAGTTCGACATTGACCTTATGACGGAGCAGACGGAAACCTTTGCACGGCTTATCGAAAAGATAGAAAACATCTCTGCCAAAGACCTCGGCAGAAGTGATTTTTATTCTATCCTTAAGGCTAAAAGCGTGTCGGGTGGCTACGATTTCAGTCTGAAGGGCTTGGTCGAAAAAATTAAAAACAAATAACAGGATAAATAAAAATGTACATAACCTTTAAAAATAACAGCACAGGTGCGAAAATGATTGTTACTGTCGAAAATCAGAAACATGTTATAAATCCTGAATGCTCTGTTGATATATTTTTCAGAAGTGAAAAAATTGAGTTTATTGCAGAAACTTCTGCTTTGGAGGAACTTATTGATGCTGTCAATGAAATAGATGACAACGATGGAAACGATAGTTTTAAGGAAAGAATTCTTAAAAAGTTCACTAAAAAAACGGCTGAAAAATTACCCGATACGGTTCTCAATACTTCTGTAAAGTATGAAGTAACCGGTGCAGATTTTTCAGGTATTGTTATAAATTTATATGACGGTGCCTATGCGATTTGCGACGGAAAAATTGCTGATTTTTTGGATTTAGTTCCAATCGGCTATATATTTCCCCGTGCTGAAACAGAAAACGGCAGTATAAAAGTTATAAATGTAAAAACAACAAACAGAAAAAAGTATCTTAAACTTATAAGAAATCTTCTTTTGTTTATGCATTCCGGACTTACTGCTATTAATCTTCTTTTCTTTATTCCCGAATATCTGATAATCAAACTGCTTTCATCAAATTTTTATATAAAGAATTGCCTTTCATGGCTTTATAAAAAATCAGCGGACGAAAGAGAAAGCATACTATTTGAAAAAGAACATAGTTACGAAAAGGAAGAAAAGAAAAAAATCCTGCTTCCGTCCGGACTAAAAGTTGTTGTTGTGCTTGTGGCTTTATGTGGCCTTTTAATATGGGGAATGGCAAGCGGTCCCGATGTTGTAATCTCCGAGGATTTCAGCTCAGTTGTCTGTTTTGAAGAAACCTTCGTAAAAATCGACGGTGGTCTGCCCTCTGATGCAGAGGATGTCTTTTTAGAGGATTACACGGCGTTCTATCCTTTGGCAGACGGTGAATATGACATAGATAATTACTACTGTTACATATACGAAACGCCCAACGGCACCCGTTATATGTGGCTCAAGGATAACTGCACCGCAGAGGAAAATGCTGATAAGGAATATGAGGACTATGAAAATCCCTTGGTATATAAATCTGTAGGGAAGCAGGAATAACATAAAAATCACAGGGCTTGAGTCTCTGTGATTTTTTGCGTTTGTCTTTGTATTTGTATTATTACCATTTTCATTATCCTTTTCATTTTCATTATCATTATTACTTAAAGCATTACAGATATCTATAGTTATCTATAGAACACTATCCAAATGCATAAAAAATGAGGCGGAAATCTCCGCCTCACATTTGTTTTATTTGCCGGTTAATTCGGCGGAATATCGTTTCTTTTTATCCGAAACCTCTCCCGCGATTGCGCATTCCGCAATTGCGCATTCCGAATTATCCGAAAAAGTCCTTAAGCAGATCCGCCATCGGATTATCATTTTCTTCCTTCTTCTTTTCGTTCTGCTGTTTTTTCATATAATTCATAACATCTAACTTGTTCGCACCGGCACTTTCCTTTCTCTTATTGAAATCGGAAAGTCTCTCTCTGTAACCGCAGACACAGACGAACATTTTCTTTTCACCCTCGCCTCGAAGCTCCAGCTTCTTATGGCAGTCGGGACAGCGTGCATTTGTCACCTGAGTGAGGCCTTTTCTGTATCCGCATTCTCTGTCCTGACAGATGAGCATTTTTCCCTTTTTACCGTTTACCTCGAGAAGATATTTACCGCAAACGGGGCATTTATCCTTGGTGGCATTATCGTGGGTGTACTGTGCATTACTGGTAATTACCATCGAAACCAGAGAGGTGGAATAGTCTCTCATCTGTCCGATGAATTTCTTCATATTTGCCGTACCCTTGCTGATGTTCTGTAATTCCTGTTCCCATTTAGCCGTAAGCTCGGCAGATTTCAGGTCGGGAGGCACTATTTTTATCAGCTGCTTACCCTTGGCTGTGGGGTGTATTTCCTTGCCCACACGCTCGATAGAGAAGTTATCGAAAAGCTTTTCGATAATGTCCGCTCTGGTGGCGGGAGTGCCGAGGCCGCTGGTGGTGCGGATAACCGCCTGCAGATTTTTATCCTCTATCTGCTTTACGGGGTTTTCCATAGCGGAAAGGAGAGTGGCCTCTGTGTATCTTGCGGGAGGTCTTGTTTTGCCGTTTATGATTTTAGCGTTCAGAAGGGGAAGAGACATACCCTCACGGAGAACAGGTAAATCCTGACTTCTGTTTTCTGCCTCTGTTTCCTCGTCCTCATCGGCGGTGTTACCGTAAAATTCCTTCCAGCCGACCTTTACGGGCGTAGTGCCTTTAGCGTAGAAATTATTACCTCCGATGTCTATCTGCACCTTTACCTCGTCATATTCGTAGGGCTCAGACAGTACCGCCATAAATCTTCTGACTACCAGGTCATAAATGTTTCTTTCATCGTAGGAAAGCTTGGAAAGATTAGGCGACTGCTCAGTAGGAATAATGGCGTGGTGGTCGCTGACCTTGGCATTATTTACGATATACTTGGTTTCAATCTTTCCTCTTGCCAATTTCATGGCCTGCTGCTGATAGGGACCTACCGCCATGGCACGGAGTCTTTCGGGGATGGTGGCTACGATGTCGTCAGTGATGTAGCGTGAATCGGTACGGGGGTAGGTGAGTACCTTATGGTATTCGTAAAGGCTCTGCATAAAGGCTAAGGTCTGCTTGGCTGAATAGCCGTATTTTTTATTGGCGTCTCTTTGCAGCTCCGTCAGGTCGTAGGCGGCAGGAGGAGCCTTTTTCTTTAAGGTTTTCTCTACCTTTTTAACCGTGCCGTTTTTACCCTTTATGCTCTCTGCGATTTTTTCCGCGAAGGCTCTGTCGGAAAAACGGGTGTTATTTTTAATGTCACGGAAGGTGGCATTGAAGCCCTTGAAAACAGCCTGAACGGAGAAGTAATCCTTCGGCTGAAAGGCCTGAATTTCTTCCTCTCTCTGTACGATGAGGGCGAGAGTGGGAGTCTGCACACGTCCTGCTGAAAGCTGAGCGTTGTATTTACAGGTGAGAGCGCGGGTGACATTGAGCCCTACGAGCCAGTCTGCCTCTGCTCTGGCCTGAGCAGAGTAGTAAAGGTTATCGTAGTCCTTGGCAGGCTTGAGGTTTGCGAAACCCTCTTTTATAGCCTTGTCTGTCTGTGAGGAAATCCAGAGACGGTAGGTGGGCTTTTTCCAGTGGGCCTTCATCATTATCCATCTTGCCACCAGCTCACCCTCACGGCCTGCGTCTGTAGCGATAACCAGAGAGGACACATCAGGGCGCTTCATCAGAGCCGAAACTGCTCTGTACTGCTTGGAGGTCTGCTTGATGATAACCAGCTTCATTTTATCGGGAAGCATAGGCAGATCCTCGAGATTCCATCTTTTGAATTTATCGTCGTAGGCATCGGGATCGGCTAAGGTAACCAGATGGCCGAGAGCCCAGGTGATTATGTATTTCTGTCCGATGATGCAGCCGTCACCCTTCTGATGACAGCCGAGCACACGGGCGATATCTCTGGCTACGGAAGGCTTTTCCGCCAGGACGAGAGTTTTATCCATTATTTTTTCTCCTTTATTTTATTACCGACAGACAGTAGTTTTCTGTGTCAAAGCTCTCTTTGATTGCCTTTTCCACATCTTCTTTGGTAATGCTTTTGTAAAGCTCAACCGTATCGAAAAGGCTCTGTCCGTTAAAGTAAGCATCGATGATGTTGTTTGCCATATCGTCCACATCGTTAAAGGCTAAAACAGCCATACCGTACATCTTTTTCAGAGAAACATCGAAGTCCTCGTCGGTGATGCCTTTTTCCTTTATCTCTTCGATTTTTCCGATGATGGCATCTCTTACCTTGTCGGGACTGGTGCTTTCACCCGTGAACATCGGTGCGGCGAAGCCTCTGCCGACGAAGTATTCCTTACCGAAGAAGGGATTGATAAGACCTTTTTCCATAAGGTCACTGTAAAGGGGGGAAACCTTACCTGCGATGATGTCGAGAGCGATGTTTACCGTAAGTGTCTTCTTAACCGAGGGAACTGCCGTGGTAAGGTTATCCTTGAAGCCGAGAGCGAATTTAGGCATATCCACACCCATTTCCTCCTCGATGAGCTTCTGTGACACTTCCTTCGGCTCTTCGGGGATAATCTGCTCGAATTTAACGGGTGCCTCAGGCTTTATCACTCTGTCCACTATATTGAGAACTGTTTCCTTTTTTACATTACCCACCACTGCCAGAGCCATATTGCTAAGGTTATAGAAGGTGTTATAGCAGCTATAAAGAAGCTCGGCATTAATCTGTGCTATGGAGTCGATAGTGCCGGCTATGTCTATTCTGACGGGGTTGTTACTGTACATACCTCTGAGCAGATTGAAAAGCACCTGCCAGTCGGGACTGTCCTGATACATTCTGATTTCCTGACCGATGATGCCCTGCTCCTTCTGCACCGTTTCCTCGGTGAAGTAGGGTGCTTTTACGAAATCAAGAAGAATTTCGAGATTTTTCTCAAACTCCTGAGAGCACTGAAAAAGATAACAGGTACGGTCGAAGCTGGTGTATGCATTGGCATTGGCACCCGTTTCTGCGAAGCGTGTGAAGGCATCCAGCTCCTCGCTCTCGAAGAGCTTGTGCTCGAGAAAGTGAGCGATACCCTCGGGCACGGTGGTGTATTCCTTTTCCGCTTCGAGCTTGAAGCAGGTATCCACGGAGCCGTACTTGGTGCCGAAAATAGCGTATGCACCCGAATAGTCAGGCTTTTCCATCACGAAAATCTTAAGCCCCGAGCTATGGTCGATTTCGTAGTACTCTTCGTTTAAAAGCCCGTTTCTAACTGTCCTGCAGTTCATTGTTCTTCCTCCTTTTCGCTTTCTAAGATAAATACCGTGTCCTCTGTTACCATAGAGGCGGCTATAATGATTTCCTCACGACTTACGGCGTTTATTTCGTCGATGAAGCTTTCGGGCGTTCTGAAAATACCGTTCGTGCTCTGTGAGGTCATCCAGTTGTCGAGAGTCATAATGCTGTCGTCCACGGATGAAAGGGAGTCGGTGATGCTTTTTTTTGCGTTTTCGATTACCTCGTCGGTGAAGTTACCCTTTCTTATCTCATCCAGCTCGTTTCTGATAGCATTGAGAGCCTTGAGGGCATTTTCGGTTTCTACACCGCTTTCCACGACAATGAGTCCCTTGTGATTGATGAGTCGGGCACTGCAGTAGTAGCAAAGGCTCATCTTTTCTCTGACGTTCATAAAGAGCTTAGAGAAGGTGCCGCTGCCGAAAATGGCACACATAACCTTGATGGCGGCATAGTTATCATAGTCGTAGGTCATACCTGCTCTCATACCGATGACGAGCTTGCCCTGCTTTACCTTCTGCTTTTCGGTTACGGTTCTGCTGCCGTAGGCCTCGGTGAGGAACTCTGTGTGAAGCTCTGTTATGGCTTTTTTATCTCTGGCAAGAGAGTCAAAAAGGGCAGTGAAAATCTTTTCCGTTCTATTTTCGTCGATGTTTCCGGTGACATTAATCTGAACGGGGCAGGAGAAAAGAAGCCTTTTCCAGGCATCCGTAAGCTCCTTGCCTGTTATTTTTTCTATGTCCTCTGCCTTGCCGAACTGACTGATACCGTAGATTTCGTCACGGCACATCTCTTCGGTCATTCTGTCCAGTGCATAAAGACGCTTTTCGTCCTTTCTGCTTTCGATTTTTTCGATGAGAAGTCTTTTTTCTCTCTGCACGTTTTCCTCTTTGAAGCCCTCGGGAGTGATGTCAGGCTTGAAAAGGCAGGTGCACAGAAGTCTGACACCTTCCTCCCACACCTTGTCGTTGCCTAAAGCAAAGCGGTCATCGAGACACAGAAGTGAAAGCGAAAGCACCTGAACTTCACCTATTTTGCTTACGGAGGGAGTAATAACCGCACCGTAGAGAGAGGCTAAGCGTCGGTTCATATCTGTAAGTGTAGGATAATTTTTGTTCGTTCGGGCTAAAAGATGCACCAAAAGTGCATTCTTCGCTGCATCCTCAGAGAGGGGAGTGAGCAGGTTCAATGTTACTACTGAATTTTTGAATTTGGCGGTTTTATGTGTGCACAGTCTCACACCGCCGCTGATTTCTTTTATGTTCATTTCTGTCCTCCTGAAAGAGGGGCTGCACGGCTTTTTATCCGTTGCCCCGAATATATACTTTAATATTGTATCATAAAAGTATGCCCCTATGCAAATATTACGCAGGATTTTTTTGAAAATATTTTGAAAAAATCCTCTGTGCCGTATTGTATTATAAATGACAGGGAAAGGAGGAAAATTAAGATAAATTTAAAGGTATATTAAAGTTTTCAGTATATACTTACTGTATATTTTTGTGCGGGAAAAGTCAGAGCTTTACTTCGTCAAAATAACCATCATATTCTCTTGCTGTGCTTTAACTGAGTAAAACGGAGAGATCGCTGACGGATTTATGGTGATTTTCAACAATGTCTATTCTTACAAAAAAAACTGCCGATAATCACAAATAATGCCGAAAATGTCAAAATTAACCCCTGTAATTTTAAAAAAATAAAAAATTATCTAAAAATTTTGCGGTTTTATATTGCAAAATGCCGATAAATTGTGTAAAATGGTTAAAGTGACAATAGTCAAAATATCCAATTAACACAAATTTAAGGTTGGGGGGACATTACATATGTCTAACAGATTATTTCAGGGTATTATCCATCAGATGAAGGATGCTATCGACCGTACCATCGGTGTTATCGATAATGCAGGTACTATCGTCTGCTGCAGCGATTTGAGCCGTATAGGTGAGACGGGCTTTATCGATGCGAAAGAGGTCTTTGCTTCTGCCGACGTAAAGGTGCTCGGCGGTAAAACCTTCCTCGTTATCGCATCCCAGACTCATCCCGACAGTGCTATTTTCGTGGACGGTAATGACGATGCGGCAGCGAACTATGTAAAGCTTATCGCTATTTCTCTCGGCGGTATAAAGCAGTACTACGATGTAAAGTTTGACCGCAATAACTTTATTAAAAATGTTATTCTCGATAATATCCTTCAGGGTGACATCTATCTTAAAACCCGTGAGCTCGGCTTCAATAACGAGGTTTCACGCTGCGTTCTTCTCATCAGAACCGCAGAAAGAACCGATGTTTCCGTAAGCGAGTCCATCCAGAATCTTTTCCCCGATAAAAATAAAGACTTCGTTATCAATATCAACGAAACCGACATCGCTCTCGTTAAAGAGGTGCGCACAGGCAACGAAATCAAAGACCTTGAAAAGCTTGCCAGAAGCATCGTTGACTCCTTACATACCGAATACTATATCAATGCCATCATCGGCATCGGTACCATCGTAGCCGGTATCAAAGAGCTTCCCCGCTCCTTTAAAGAGTCACAGATTGCTCTCGAGGTAGGTAAAGTGTTTGATACGGAAAAAACTATCGTCACTTATGAGAATCTCGGTATTGCGAGACTTATTTATCAGCTTCCCACCACCCTGTGTGAAATGTTCCTTAAGGAAATCTTCAAAAAGGGCTCTATAGTGGGACTTGACCACGAAACTCTTTTCACCATCCAGAAGTTCTTCGAAAACAATCTCAATGTTTCCGAGACCTCCAGAAAGCTTTTCGTGCACAGAAATACTCTCGTTTACAGACTCGAAAAAATCAAAAAGCTCACAGGCCTTGACCTGAGAGAGTTTGACGATGCCATCGTATTCAAGGTTGCACTCATGGTTAAGAAATATCTTGATGCAAAGCCCATCAAATATTAATAAAAGTTTGCCTTATAAGTGTCTTTTTAATGCACATTAAGCGCAGTATCTGTTAGTAAGAGCCGTCACTATTTCACAAATAATGACGGCTATAAATAAGATTACCGACCAAAAATGTTCAGGTAAAGAAAGAGACGGAATATGATAGAATTTAAAAATGTTTCAATGAAATATAAAACCAACGGAGCCGTAGCTCTCGACAATGTGAGCGTAAAAATCGAAGACGGCGAGTTCGTTTTTATCGTTGGTGCCTCCGGTGCAGGTAAAAGCTCCTTCCTTAACGTAATTATGGGACAGGAAAAGGTTGACTCGGGTATCGTAAGAGTCGGTCCCTATAATCTTGCCTCCATCAGAAGGAGAGCACTGCCTTACTTAAGACGTATGCTCGGTATCGTTTTTCAGGATTTCAGACTTATCCCGAAAATGACCGTTTATGATAATGTGGCCTTTGCTCTGCGTGTTATAGGCATGGGTGACAAAAAAATCACAAAGAGAGTGCGCTATGTGCTTAAGCTCGTAGACCTTTCTGACAAGGCTAACAATTTCCCTCATCAGCTTTCACAGGGTGAGCGTCAGCGTGTGGCTATCGCCAGAGCTCTCGTAAACAACCCCGCCGTTATCATCGCTGACGAGCCCACAGGTAACCTTGATCCCATTCTTTCAAATGATATTATGAGCCTTTTCGATAAGATTAATGCTCTGGGCGCTACCGTGGTAGTGGTTACTCACGACCTTGAGCTGGTTCATCAGTTTGACCACCGTATCGTCACCATCGAAAACGGCAGAGTGGTTTCTGACATCCCCTCTAAATATAAGCAGGCAGAGGATATCTCTCTGAGATTCACTGCCGAAAAAACCGAGGAGGATACCGCAAGCTCTGAGGAATCCGCAGAAAAGGAGGAGCAGTAAAATGGCTAAAAAAAGAAAGCACCGTTCTGGCGGTCTTAACACGAATTATCTCACCAAAATGGGTGCCCGTAATATTATCGCAAACCGCAGTATGTCCTTTTCCTCCATCAGTGTTCTTACTGCCTGCCTTCTTCTTATCGGCGTTTCGGTTATGATTCTGGTCAATATCCAGAATCTGGTAAAGGACGTAGAAAATCAGAATGTAGTCGTTGCCTTCGTAAAAGAGGGCATCAGCGATGAGGAGGTAGCCAAGGTCGGGACTGACCTTGCCGCTATTCCCGATGTTACTGCCGTAGAGTTCGTTTCAAAGGAGGCCGGCTACGAGGAGCAGCTCCGTGAGTTCGGTGTGGAGGAAAATCTTTTCGACGATGTTATCGAAAATCCTCTGCCGCATTCCTACCGTGTATCCGTAAGCAATCTCGAGCAGTTCCAGATTACTCTGACGAGCATAAAAGCCGTGGCAAACGTGGACGCAGTCAGAGAAAGTCAGGAGCTCGTAAATCAGATTTCTACTCTTCAGAATTCCATTACGGCTATCTGCATCATTATCGTTGCAGTTCTGGCAGTCGTTTCTATGTTTATCATTTCTAACACCATCCGTATAACCATGGTGTCCAGAAAGATTGATATTCAGGTTATGAAATCCGTTGGTGCCACCAATACCTTTATCTGCTGGCCCTTTATGATAGAGGGTGTTATCATCGGTATCGTTTCCGGTGTATTGGCGGTAATTCTTACCTTCCTTGTCGAAAAAATCGAAGGCGGCGCTATGCAGTCTCTGCTTGAAATGTTCGGCAGTGAATCTATTTCTCTGACCAGCTATCTGCCCCTTCTTATCGTCTGCTACCTTTTCTCAGGTGTATTTATCGGTGCCTTCGGCAGTATCGTCTCCATCAGTAAATACCTTAAAAAGGAAGGCAGCGAAGCTAACGAAATGCTTTAAAATTTTCTTTTTATGATTAAACCGAAGGATATTTCTCTCGGTTTAATCGTGTTTTAAAGGAGTATAAACATGAGTAAAAAACTAATATCGTCAGTTTCTCTCTTGCTTGTTTTTATTCTTGCCTTTACCTTTAATATCTCTGCGGCTACCCAGGCTGAGCTCGAAGCACAGATAGCACAGAATAACGCTCAGATTCAGGCCAATCAGGAAAAGCTCGATGAGCTTAAGGAGCAGAAATCAAATCAGCAGCAGTATCTCGAGGCTCTCGAGGAGCAGATAAAAACCGTGGAGGATAAGGCATCAAACCTGCAGACTCAGGTAGAGTCCATCGACTCTCAGATAGGCAAGCTTGACAAAGAGCTGTCTCAGCTCGGTAATGAAACCAAGGCTATCAATGAGGATATCGAGCAGACAGAAAAGGACATAAAGGAAACTCAGAGTAATATCACCGATAAAAGCGAAACTCTTTCCGCTAAGCTCCGTTCGGTTTATATGAACGGTAATCAGTCTGCCCTTAAAATCCTTATGGGCTCGAAAAGCCTCGCCTCCTTCCTTACCCGTCTGGAGCTGATGAAAAGAACCTCCGAGCAGGATAAAAAGGTTATTCTCGAGTTCAAGGACGAGGTGACAGAGCTTAAAAAGGATAAAAAGAAGCTCGAAAAGGACAGAAAAGAGCTGGCTGAAAAAGAGGCTGAAATCAGCGCAAAAAAGGACGAGCAAAAGGAAAAAAAGGCCTCTCTCGTAGAAAAGCAAAAGGAATACGACAGTACCATGTCCAGTCTGGAGGGGCAGTACGGTGAGGTCGAAAAGGTAATGGCCAATATCGACAAATCAAGCTCCGAATATAAGAGCTATATAAATAAGCTCGAAGCGGAAAATGCCGCCGCTGACGCTGAAATCGACCGTATTTTAAAGGAATACTATGCTACTCAGAATCAGCAAAGCACCACCCGTCTTCCTGCCTCTAATGCTGCTCCGGGTGAGTCCTATCAGGGCTCGGGCTCCTGGTACTGGCCCATCGGTAATACCTGGTGCTATATCAGCAGTGAGTACGGCTACCGTGACGCCAGCATATCGGGCTGGTCCTTCCATGGCGGTATTGACCTGGCAGGCGGCAGCGGTAAGCTTCACGGCGCACCTGTTTACGCCACCCGTGCCGGCTATGTAATCGCTGCGGTTACGAGCGATACAGGCTACGGAATTTATGTTCTTATCGACCACGGAGACGGTTATTCCAGTCTTTATGCCCATATGTCTGCCCGTTATGTGGAGGTAGGTAACTACGTCACACAGGGCCAGATGATCGGCCGTGTGGGTAACACCGGCAATTCTAGAGGTGCCCACCTTCATTTCGAAATCCGTTATTACGGTGAAAAGAAAAATCCTCTCAATTATGTTAAAAATCCTAACGGATAACCCTTTATAGGAGTGATCAGACCTTGAATAAAAAGCTTTTAAGCCTCTTTCTTGTCCTCATTATGGCAGTGACTCCGCTGATGCTTTTCAGTGTTCACGCTCTGCCCGAGGAAAAGGAGGAGTTAGAGGAAAAAATCGACCAAATCGATGCACAGATAGCTGCCAATAAACAGAAGCTTGAGTCCCTTAAGGATAAAAAGGACAAGCAGATGGAGTATCTTGACACGCTCGAAACACAGATAGAGACCGTCGAAAGTAAGGTTTCGAACCTGCAGACTCAGATAGAGAACATCGACAGTCAGGTAAAAAAGCTCAATACCGAGCTTAAGCAGCTTGATAATGAAATCACAGAGATAAACTCTGACATTACCAAGGCTGAAAAGGACATCGTCACTATGGAAAATAACATCAATTCCACCAGTGACCAGCTGGCAGCCAAGCTTCGTTCCTCTTATATGAACGGCAACGAGTCCGCTCTGAAAATACTTATGGGCTCAGACAGTCTTGCCTCATTCCTTACACGTCTGGAGATGATGAAGCGTAGCTCCGAAAAGGATAAGGAGCTCATTTTAGGCTTCCGTGATAAGGTGACTAAGCTTAACAAGACTAAGGATAAGCTCGAAAAGAATAAAGCAGACGTAAGTGCCAAAATCACCGAGGCAAACGAAAAAAAGGCCACCTCCCTCGAAAAGAAGGCAGAGCTTAAAAAGAAGCAGGAGGCACACGATGACACCATGTCCGATCTGGAGGAAAAGTATTCGGAGGTAGAGACTATCATTTCAGGTCTCGACAAATCCAGTGCCGAATATAAAAAATATAACAGTGAGCTTCAAAAGGAAAAGGCAGAGGCCGATGCGGAAATCGACCGTATACTGAGTGAATACTACGCTACTCAGACTACTCTGCCCGTAAACAATAATGAGCCTACCTCATCGCAGTCAGGCGGCAGCTCGGGTACTACGAAGCCTGCAGGTCCCGCTTACACTGCCAAGGGTGACTGGCTGTGGCCCTTGGGTAATGCATCCTGTTATATCAGCAGTCCTTACGGAAACAGAAGTGCATCTGTCAGCGGCTGGTCCTTCCACGGAGGTACGGATATAGCAGGCGGCGGCATCAGCGGTAAGCCCGTCTATGCTTCGAGAGCCGGTAAAGTAATTACTGCAGTTACCTCAAACCGAGGCTACGGTATCTATGTTCTTATTGACCACGGAGACGGCTATTCCACTCTTTACGCACATATGTCCGCACGTTATGTTTCCGCAGGCGACAATGTTTCAAAAGGACAGATGATCGGCCGAGTAGGCAGTACGGGTAATTCCACCGGTCCCCATCTTCACTTCGAGGTAAGATATTACGGGGAAAAGAAAAACCCGATGAATTTCGTTAAAAAGCCGTAAAAAAGACTAAAATACGAGGGGTAGTTTACTATCCCTCTGCTTGTGTTTTAGTGAAGCTTAAACGGTTATAAGGAGATGAGAGCTTATGAATAAAAAAATATCCTTAGGTGTGGCAGTTTCTCTTTTTATACTCGTCGCTGCTCTGGCTTCCGCCATCACTCTCGGAGTAGTGAGCAGTGAATATAACTCTATCCTTAAGGGACTTCCGGAAAAGATAGAAAGATATGAAATTCTCGACGAGCTCGACGATGTAATAAACAGTAATTACTACGGTAAAAGTGAGGCCAAGGACCTCGAGCAGGCTATCGCACAGGGCTATGTGGAGGGACTCGGAGACAAAAGCTCTCTTTATATGACTGCTGACAGGTATAAGGAATACCTTTCCGAGGTAAACGGTGATATGTTCGGCATCGGTGTCGAATATACTAAAACCAAAAGCGGATATATCGAAATCACCAAGGTCTATGACGGCTCACCTGCAGAAAACAGCGGACTCAGGGCAGGGGACGTTATCGTAGCCTTTGACGGCATAAGAATCGATGTGAATAACTACGATGAAATGAAAGCCAAGCTCGAGGGCGACAAGCTTACGAGTGTAAATATAATCTATACCCGTGACGGTACGGAAACCAATGTTACCGTGGTCAAGGGTTATGAGGCGCAGTCTGTTTTCACGGGTGCCTATAACGGTGTGGGCTATTTGGAAATAACGGATTTTTATCCCTCTACGGCCGAGCAGACTCAGCAGGCTATAGAAAAGTTCCTTTCCTCTGAGATTTCTGCCGTGGTGGTGGACCTGAGAAAAAACACCAGCGGAAACTATGAGCAGGCGATGAAAACTCTCGATGTTTTCGTTCCTATGTCTGACTCTCAGAGGGCTGCGGCCACGGTTCTGGACGAAAACGGAAGCACCGTAAAGACCTTCTCCACTCTTTCGGGTGAGGTCAGCCTTCCCGTGGCAGTTCTGGTAAGCGGTGAAACTCAGAAGGCGGCAGAGCTTTTCGCCTGCAACATAAGAGATTTTAACAAGGGTATGATTTTCGGCACGGGTAACACAAAGGGCTCTGCTATGATGCAGGAAATCTTTGAGCTTTCCAAGGGCAGTGCGGTTCTTCTCACTACCGGTACCGTAATGCCCTATAAAAGTGAAAGCTTTAACGGTACGGGTATCACACCGGACTATATAACGGAGGCTTCATCGGGTAGCGATGTGTTAGAGGAGGACGGACAGTTCCTTTATGCCGTGTCCGTTCTTAAGGGCGAACAGGCCTGATTAGTTTTTAAATTCTGCGGAAAGGAGTGATTGCTTTGAGCATAAAGGTCAGCGTGATTGCGGCGGTTCATAACGGCGGAGCCGGAATAAAAAAGACACTCGACTGTGTTAAAAATCAGAGTCTTAAGGAAATAGAGGTCATAATGGTCGATGCTCTTTCTGATGACTGTACGGCTGAAATTATGAAATCCTACACTCAGGACAGACGCTTCGTTTTCCGCTCATCTGACAGTGAAAGCATTTCCGAAAGCAGAAATTTTGCTCTTTCCATGGCCAAGGGTACCTATGTGGCTTTCTGCGACAGTAATGTAATCTTCACCGAAAATCTGCTCAGAGAAATGTATGAGGCAGCCCGTGAAAAGGATGCCGATCTGTGTGTTTCTCCCATGGCAAGCACTGACATTTACGGTAAGCACGAGTTTTCCTCTGCTACTATCCTTTCCAGGGAAAAGGTTACCGACAGATTTGACACAAACCTTATATGGAATCCTGCGGTTACAAACAAGCTTTTCAAAAGAGAAAAGCTGACCTCTGTTTCTGCGCATTTTTCTCCCTACGGTAAGGCAAGAGAGGCGGCGTTCTCGATTCCTTTTGCTTTGGAAAGCAACATAATAGTTTCCTGCTCCAAGGGCTCTGCGGTTTATATTAATCCCGTCAATAATGAGGGTGTATCCGTTTTTCCCGTAGAGCAGTATCTCGATGCTTACGAATATATAATTTCAAAGGCAGAGGCTGCCTTTGACCGTGAAGCGGAAAAGGCAGAAAGCGACTTCGATAAAAAGGAGCTGAAAAAGCAGAAAATCTGCTATATAGACCGGATTTACCACAAGGAAATAACTGTTCTTCTTTACAGCTATTACCGCCATTTCTGGTCTCTCGACGATGAAAGGATAAAAAAATATGCCGACATAATCCGCTCTCTTTACGACAAGCTTTCAAAGTCGGGAAAAAGTCAGCTGCGTAAAAAGAATAAGGATATTTTCTACGGTGAAGAGTTAATCACATCTAAAAAGGAGCTATCGGAAAAGCCGAAGGTCACTCTGTGCATTTCTGCTTCGCAGGATGAGGCAGAGTCGGCAAGGGAAAATCTCGGTATTTTAGTGGAATCCGTCTATAATCAGACTATGCCCTCCTTTGAGCTTTTCGCCGACGAGAGCCTTTATGACCTTTTTCCGGAAAAATATAAAGACTGCGAAAACCTCACCTTTATAAAAAGTGATTCCGTTGCGGATTTTCGGGATAACTGTCTCGATATGTGTCACACGGATTACATTATGTTTCAGGAGTGCGGTGTAAGGCTTAATCCTAAAATTCTTATGAGGCACTATACTCTGCTCGAGGGCAGAGACAAATACGGCTTTTCCACCTCTCCCATTACTCTTTTTGACGGAGTGAACACGGGTAAATATGTTTTTTCTGACCTGTTTTTCCGCTCTCAGTCCGATAAAAGCCGTATTCAGCCCGAGGATAAAACCTTTCTGCTGGACCTGTTTTTCTGTAATAAGCTTTTCAGTGTAACACATCTTAAGGGTATACACTTCTCCTTTTCGGATAATCCCGTACACGATATGTATAAGCTTTATAAGCACTCCCGCTTTAAAAAGCTTTCCCACAGAGGTGCCTACCTCAATGTAAGGGAAGAGGAGGCGGTGGCCTATCTCCGCCGTGAGGAAAAGCTTCTGGATGAACGGAAAAGAAAAATTTTCCGTAATTATAAATTAAGCTATTTAAAAAGCGTGCAGCTTAAAAACGTCAGAGAAAAAATAAGGGATAGATTTTCTGCTTCGGTAAAATATATTTATACACTTGTTGATCTGATTTTTACCTTCATTTTCTCTTCTCTGAAGCTTCAGGACAGAGTGTTTTTCTACACGGGCAGAGCCACCGGTGAGCCCGACGAAAATCTCAGACAGCTTTACAGAGGCTGCAGGGAAAGAAAGGTGCTTTTTGCGAAAGAAAAGCCGCACGGCTTCGGTGACCTTATAAAGAAAAGGTATTATCTTTTTACCAGCAGGGTAATCGTTACCGATGACTATATTTATCATCTGCGTAAGCATAAGCTTAAAAATGAGCAGAAGCTTATCCAGATATGGTATACGGGCGGAGCCCTTAAAAAAATGGGCATCGACGGACCGTCCATTCTTTCCGATTTCGATGAATATAAAACTCACTCCCAGTACAGTGATTTCTGTGTTTCCTCGGAATATGTCCGTCAGTATTACTGCCATGCCTTCGGTCTGGAGGCGGAGGTGGTAAAGGCAGTGGGCACACCTCGCTCCGACCTTGTCATAAACGAGGATATAATCGCTTCAAACAGAGCGGAAATCTGCTCCAAGCATCCACTGCTGAGAAATAAAAGGGTTTATCTTTACTGCCCCACCGTCAGAATAAAAGAGGATGTAGCCGTTCCGTTTTCACCTAAAATCGACTGGGCAGAGCTCAATGATGAGCTGGAGGATGATGAGGTGTTCATTATCTGCCGTCATCCTGCTATGAAGGAGGAATATATCAAAGGCAGATTTTATTCCAGAGTAAAGGACTACACCTTCGAAAGCACCAGTGAGCTTTTAGCTGTGGCTGATGTAATCATCACCGACTATTCCTCTGTGGTTTTCGATGCCTCTCTTATGGATAAGCCTACGGTCTTTTACTGCCCCGATTATGAGGAGCATAAGGATGATACTTATCTTGACTACGAAAAGGACCTTCCGGGTGAAATGATAATGAAGGCCTCCGAAATCCTTCCTGCCATAAGACGTGCCGACGAGGTATCCTCGCCTGAGGTGAGAGCCGTTTTCAAAGAAAAGCAGATGGGTGCCTGTGACGGCAGAAGCACGGAAAGAATACTCGGCATTATAAAAAATTATATGAAATAAATGACAAAGCTCCCGATTTCTACGTGCTTCGGGAGCTTCGTTTTTAAGTGATTTTTTACCTGTGATAATTTTTCGCATCGGACACAAATTATATCTGCGGCTGAAAAAACAGCGTGTTCGGAGGTGAAAAATGGTAAAGAGTATCAAAGCAATAAGAACGGTTATTATGTGTGTTACCTTTATACTTCTGTGTCTTCTCGTTTACGGCTTTTATGCGGTGCCGGATGAGCTTTACTGCATAGCCGACAAAAGAGACAGTGTAAATGAAATCTATACTATAACCTACGGTAAAAAAATCAGCAGCAGCGGACAAAGAAATATCGGTCAGAGTGAAAAATACGAGGCTGAGGTAAGTCTACTGAATGTGATTCCCGTAAAAAGCTCCTCGGTAACTGTGAAAAGCAGAGATTATGTGGAGGTTTCGGGTGAACTGTTCGGTCTCAGACTTTTCACCGAAGGTGTTATGATAGTGGGAACCGATGAGGTCGATACGGAAATGGGTTCTGTTTCCCCGGCGAAGAGTGCGGGACTTCAGAAGGGTGATGTCATTTGCTCTGTAAACGGAATAAAGGTAACTACAAGTCAGCAGGTTTCCGAAATTTTCGGTAAGGCAGGAAGCAGTCCTATGACTCTCGTATATAAAAGAGGAAACAAATATTACAGTATATCCTTTTCGCTGGCTTACAGTACTTCCGAGGGTAAATACAAGGCCGGCCTCTGGATAAGAGACAGTGCGGCAGGCATAGGCACCATGACCTTTTACGATGTGAGCACAGGTATGTTTGCATCTCTTGGGCACGGAGTCTGTGATGTGGACACGGGAGAAATACTGCCTCTTTCTGACGGAGACATAGTCTCTGCCTATATAAACGGATGCTATAAAGGGAAAAGCGGCAAGGCAGGAGAGCTTTGCGGTGTGTTCAATCCCGAGGTAAAGGGCATTCTGATGTGTAACTGTGAAACAGGTGTTTACGGTAAGGCAAAGGAAATAAATGCTGAAATGCTTATGCCCGTGGCGACAAAGAGCGAGGTAAAAACAGGCAAGGCTCAGATAATTTCCACGGTGGATAAGGACGGCCCTGAATATTATGATATAGAGATAACCAAGGTAACGGAAGCTTCGTCACAGAATAAGAATATGGTAATAAAAATAACAGACAGTAAACTGATAGAGAAAACAGGCGGTATAGTTCAGGGTATGAGCGGCTCGCCGATAATACAGGATAATATGCTTGTAGGAGCCGTAACTCATGTGTTTGTAAGCGATCCCACACAGGGTTATGCCATTTTCGCCGAAACGATGCTTGAAAAAGCAAGAAGTATTTCTCAGCAGGAAAGCTTATCGGCCGCATCATAAGCCCGCTCAGGGCATAAAAAAACAGAAATCTCTGACAGCTATGCCGAAGAAATTTCTGTTTTTTGTTTATTCGCTTTTTTTGTCAAGATATCTCTCTACCGCATCCTCCCAGCGGGGGAGAAGAGAGAAGCCTGCATCGGTCAGAGAGCTTTTGCTGAGTCTGGAATTTTTAGGTCTTTCAGCGGGAGTGATGTATTGCTCACTCGTGACGGGGTTTACCTTTACGGGGATTTTTTTGTAGTCGAAAACCTTTTTCGCCAGCTCATACCATGAGCAGAAGCCCTCATTGGTGGCGTGATAAACTCCGTATTTTTCCGTCTGAGCCATCTCTGTCAGAAGAACGGCCAGATCGGCAGAGTAGGTGGGCGAGCCTACCTGATCATATATCACGTTTACTTCGCTTCTTGTCTGAGAGAGGCGCAGCATAGTGGCGATAAAGTTTCTGTTTTCCTCACCGAAAACCCAGGAGGTACGCACGATAAAATACTTTTCGCACAGGCTGATAACTGCCTTTTCTCCCTCATATTTGCTTTTTCCGTAAACCGAAAGAGGGGCTTTTTCGTCGTCTGTACCGTAGGGTGCTTCTCCCTCACCGGGGAAAACATAGTCAGTGCTGATGTAGATGATGGCGGCTTTTTTATCTCTGCATAAGCGTGCGAGATTTTCCGTGCCTTTTGCATTGACGGCATAGCAGAGCTCCTTTTCCTGCTCTGCTTTATCCACGGCAGTATATGCGGCACAGTGAATGAGCACATCGAAAGCCGTGCTGCCGAAATAATCCTTTACGGCAGACTCCGAGGTAATGTCCACATCGGCCTTATCTATACCCTTATGGGGTATGCCCTTTTCTTTTAATAAACGGCACACATCGCCGCCGAGCTGCCCTGCAGCTCCCGTTACTATAATCATATCGTTACCTCAGTAAATAAAATCGCAGTCACTGTCACGGAGAAACGGTGCATTTCTGTCCTTATCTGAAAGAACAGGGGACTCTGTACCCCATTTTACACCTATTTCCACGTCGTCGTAGCGGATGCTTCTGTCGTTTTCTCTGTTATAATAGCCATCTACCTTATATAAAACCTCCACGTTATCCGTGAGGGTTACGAAGCCGTGACCGAAGCCTTTCGGAATGTAGAGCATATTTTTATTTTCCTCTGAGAGAACGACGCTTACCCATTTCAGATAGTTCGGGGAGCCTTTTCTCAGATCCACGGCTACGTCGAGTATTTTTCCCTTTGTGCAGCATATGAGCTTGGTCTGGGCGTAGGGGCTCTTCTGAAAATGGATACCTCTGAGGGTTCCTTTTTCGGCAGAAAAGGAGCGGTTATCCTGCAGAAAGACGGTATCTATACCCAGCTCCTTAAATTTTTCATAGTTATATGATTCGTAAAACCATCCTCTGTTATCTCCGAAAATCTGAGGCTCGATGATTTTTACCTCGGGCAGTTCTGTGCTGATAAGCTTCATAAATATCACCTTTTATTTTTGTTAGTTTGATTATACTATCTGCCCGCATAATAGTCAATAATAATTTTCTTGACAATTTTCTCATAAACACTTAAAATACATAATAACAGCGAAAAAGAGGTGAAGCGATGATAGCGGGAATAGTGTGTGAATATAATCCCTTTCATAAGGGACATCTTTATCACATAAGAAAAACAAAAGAAGCGGGTGCAGACTTTATTGTCTGTGTAATGAGCGGAAATTTCGTTCAGCGGGGCGAATGTGCATATGCGGATAAATGGACCAGAGCGAAAGCCGCCATATACTGCGGTGCCGATGCGGTCATCGACTTACCCGTGCCGTGGTCCTGTGCCTCTGCCGAAAATTTTGCACGGGGAAGTGTAGGTCTTCTCTGCGATTTCGGCATAGATATGCTTTCCTTCGGCAGTGAAAGTGAGGATGCGGAGCTTCTCAGCCGATGCGCCGGTGCATCGGAGGATGAAAGGGTAGCTTTTTTGCTGAAGGAAAAAATGTCCTCGGGGCTTTCTTATCCCTCGGCACTCAGCTTTGCGGTGAGAGAGCTTTACGGAGAAAGGGAGAGCGAGCTTTTAGCCTCTCCTAACAGTACTCTTGCCGTGGAATATATACGTGCCTTAAAGCGTTTTTCACCCGACGTGAAGCTTTTACCCGTGAAAAGGACGGGCAGCGGCCATGACAGTGCGGAGATAATCGGAAGCACTGCCAGTGCGAGCAAAATCCGTTCCTTTGAAAGCCTTTCCGAGGGGGCGGAGTATATTCCGGAAAAGGCTTTTTCTGTTTTTGCCGAGGCCTTCGGTGAGGGTAACGGCCCCTACCGGATGAAAAAAGGGGAGAGAGCAGTGCTTTCCGCTCTGCGCGAAATGAAAAAAGAGGAATATTCGCTTTATGTTACCGATTTTTCAGGTCTGGCAGGCCGCATTTATGAGGCAGTGCAGACCGCAGACTCTCTTGACTCTCTTTACGAGAAGGCTAAGAGTAAAAATTATACTCATTCCCGTATCCGCCGTGAGGTTATGAGCCTTTATCTGAAAATACCCGGATATATGGCTAAGGAAAGGCCTCCTTATATGCGCATTCTGGCCGTAAGCGAAAAAGGGATAGCTCTTCTCGGTAAAGCCAAGGAAAACTCCTCGGTACCCATTATCACCCGTCACAGCGAAGCGGTAAATCTTTCCGGAAGGGGTAAAGAGGTTTATGAGCTTCAGTGCTCCTCTACTGATAAGTTTGCCATTTTTACGGAAAAAATCAGAGAATGCTCCCTCGAGCAGAAAAATTCTATGATAAAAACAAACGCTGACAGCATCTGAGCTATCAGCGTTTGTTTTATTTTACTGCTTCTCCTATGCAGAAATCGTCCTCTGCCGCTTCTCTGATAATCACATCGGCCGTCTTATGGCACATTTCCCCGGAAATTTTCACCTTTACCGGAATGTAATTGGCCGTGTGACCGCAGCAATATCCGTCCTTGTCTGCCGTTTCGAAAAGCACCGAATATTTTCTGCCCGTCTGATTTCTGAAAAAGCTTTTTCTTATTTCATCTGCCGTCTGTGTCATCAGGCGGCTTCTTTCTTCCTTTGTCTTTTTGTCGATGTGACCGCCGAAGCTCTCAGCCTTGGTGCCCTTTCTGACAGAGTAGGGGAAAACGTGAACCTTCTCGAAGCCTATTTCCTTTACGAAATCCAGACTTTCCCTGAAATCCTCCTCGCTTTCTCCTGCGAAGCCTACCATAACGTCGGTGGTGAGGGTGCAGTCGCTGAAGCTTTCACGGAGCTTACGGCATATCTGTCTGTACTCGTCGGCGGTATAGTGTCGGTTCATCCTTTTAAGTGTATTATCGCAGCCGCTCTGCAGAGAGATGTGAAACTGGGGACAGAGCTTTTCGCATCGGGCAAGGCTTTCTATTACCTCGTCCGTCAGATGGTCGGGCTCGAGTGAGCCTAAGCGTACTCTTTCTATACCCTCTGTGTCGTTTGCGGCTCTGACCGCATCGGGGAAGGTAAGACCGATATCCGAGCCGTAGGAGGAAAGGTTTATGCCGACTAAAACTACCTCCTTGTAGCCGCCCCGTGCGAGAACTTCTATTTCTTTTTTCAGCTCATCCAGAGGCTTCGAGCGGACTCTGCCTCTGGAATAGGGGATGATGCAGTAGGAGCAGAAGCGGTTGCAGCCGTCCTGTATTTTAATGTATGCTCTGGTCCTCTCCTCGAAGCGGCTGATGGTCGTGCCCGAAAAGGCATCGCCCCTTTTATGCTCTCTGATTTCGAAAACCCTCGAGCCGAATTTTAAAAACTGCTCTATGGCGTTTGCGATTTCCTCGTTGCTTCTGTTTCCTAAAATTATGTCGGCCTCGAGCAGCTCCTTTGATTTTTCGGGATAGGCCTGTGGCATACATCCCGTGAGAACCACCACCGAGTCGGGATTATTCCTTTTGAAGCGCCTTACCGCCTGTCTTGTCTTCTGGTCCGCAGAGGCAGTGACGGTGCAGGAGTTCACGATGAAAATGTCGGCCTTGCCGTCAGTTACGGTCTCATAGCCTCTTTTGGCCAGTGCCTCGCTGATAGCCTGACTTTCATATTGATTGACTTTGCAGCCTAAGGTGTAAAATTTAACTTTCATTTTAACCCGCCTTGTTATTATTGTCCCTGTAATTATAAAACAATATCACGGAATATTCAAGTGGTTGTTTTATTTTACCTTTTTCCGTCATATTTATTAGCGAAAACTTTTTTGAGGTGATAAATATGAAAAGGCTCGTTGCCTTGGTAGCTTTAGTTGTTTTTTCTTTCTCCGTTTTCACTTTTTCCGTCTCTGCAGAGAATGAAAGCGGAATAACGGTCAATGCTGAAAGTGGAGTGCTTATGGATGTGCAGACGGGGCAGGTGCTTTATGCCTTTAATGAGGATAAGCAGCTTTACCCTGCCTCCGTTACCAAGATAATGCCTCTGCTTCTGTTTATGGAGGCACTGGACGAGGGCAGGATTTCTCTTACCGATGTGGTAACGGCAAGTCCCGATGCGGCCTCAAAGGGCGGCAGTCAGATATGGCTGAAGGAGGGGGAGCAGATGACTGTCGATGAGCTTCTCCGTGCCACGGCCATAGCCAGTGCCAACGATGCCTGCACGGCTCTGGGTGAGCATATAGCGGGAAGTGAAGAGGCCTTCGTAAAAATGATGAATGACAGGGCAAGGTCACTGGGTATGAAAAACACGAATTTTGTCAATTGCTCAGGTCTTGACGATGACACCACGGAGCATCTTACCACCGCATACGATGTGGCACTTATGTCCTGCGAGCTTTTAAGGCACGAAAAAATAACGGACTATACCACCGTGTGGATGGACTCTCTGCGTGACGGAGAAACCGAGCTGGTAAACACTAACCGTCTGGTCCGCTTTTATGAGGGCACCACGGGGCTTAAAACGGGCACCACCTCCAAGGCAGGACACTGTCTTTCCGCATCGGCCGAAAGGGATGAGCTTCATCTCGTGGCAGTGGTTATGGGTGCGAAAAACAGTACGGACCGCTTTGAGGGCGCCAAGGCTATGCTTAACTGGGGCTTTGCAAACTATGAGAGTGCAGCCCCCGAAATCGACCTTTCTGCCCTTACGCAGGTGAGAGTGCTGAAAGGTACAGATGCTTATGTGGAGCCTCAGCTGCCCCGTGTGGACAGTCTTACTCTGAAAAAGGGAGAAAAGCAGGCACTCGAAACTAAAATCACTCTCTGTGAGAATGTGGAGGCTCCCGTAGAGGAAAATCAGACTGTCGGCAAGGTAGAGCTTTTACTCGGAGAAAAGACCGTGGCGGAGTATAAGCTTACGGCGAAAAATGCCGTCGGAAGAATTAATATCCTCCTTATGGCGGAAAGAATAATAAAAAGTCTTACAAAAGCATGCGAATAATATAATATTTAGGTTGACAAATCCTGTAATTTGTATTAAAATACAGAAAATACCACAATTATATGTTTAGGAGTATAACGTATGTCAGCAAAATTAACAAAAAAATACGTTTCTTCTTTTATAACAGATGAAGAAATAGCCTCTTATCAGTCCGAAATCACCGCAGCACACGAAGCCTTACACGGCAAAACAGGTGCGGGAAGCGATTTCACAGGCTGGGTTGACCTTCCGGTTGATTACGACAAAGAAGAATTTGCGAGAATAAAGCTTGCAGCAGAAAAAATCAGAAGCAACAGTGATGTTCTTATAGTAATAGGCATCGGTGGCTCATATCTCGGTGCCAGAGCGGCTATTGAGTTTATAAAGGGACAGAATTATAACGACACCCGTAAGGGAACTCCCGCCATCTATTATGCAGGAAACAGTATTTCATCCTCTTATCTCGATGAAATCATTTCCATCTGTGACGGTAAAGATTTTTCAGTAAATGTAATCTCCAAATCGGGCACTACCACAGAGCCTGCCATCGCTTTCAGAATTTTCCGTGAAATGCTCATCGAAAGATACGGCAAGGAAAAGGCCGCTGAAAGAATCTTTGTCACCACCGACAAAGCAAAGGGCACTCTCAAAAACTTCGCCGACAGGGAAGGCTACGAAACCTTCGTGGTTCCTGATGATGTCGGCGGCAGATATTCCGTTCTCACTGCAGTAGGTCTTCTCCCCATCGCCGCTGCCGGCATCGACATTGATGCTCTTATGGCAGGTGCCGCTGAGGCCAGAGAGGAGCTGATGAGCACCTCTGTAGAGGAAAATGACTGCTACAGATATGTTGCAGCACGAAACGCTCTCTATGCCAAGGGCAAAAAGACAGAAATGTTTATTTGTTATGAGCCCTGCTTCACTATGATGAACGAATGGCTCAAGCAGCTCTTCGGTGAAAGTGAGGGTAAGGAAGGCAAAGGCCTTTTCCCCACATCAGCCGTTTTTTCCACTGACCTTCATTCTCTCGGTCAGTATATTCAGCAGGGCGAAAGAATAATGTTTGAAACAGTTATTTATTTCGAAAAGCCCAAAGCGGAAATCTTTATTAAAGAGGATGCCGAAAATGTGGACGGTCTTAATTTCCTGGCAGGAAAATCTATGGACTTCGTAAACAAGCAGGCATACAGAGGTACGGTTCTGGCTCACAATGACGGTCTCGTACCGAATATAATCATCAAAAACGCTGATATGAGCGAAAAATCATTAGGTTATCTCATTTACTTCTTCGAGAAGGCATGTGCGATATCAGGCTATGTTCTGGGCATCAATCCCTTTGACCAGCCGGGTGTGGAAAGCTACAAAAAGAATATGTTTGCACTTTTAGGCAAACCCGGTTACGAAAAAGAGAAAGAAGTACTTGAACAAAGATTAAGTAAGTGATATAATATACTTGTAATTGAACCGAAAAAGTGAAAAGGCTTTTCCGGAACAAACAAATAAAAGGAGGAAATACAAAATGATTTCTATTATTTTAGGACACAAAGGTGCAGGTAAAACAAAGCGTTTGATTTCTTGCGTAAACGAGGCAGTTGAAAATTCTAAGGGTAATGTTGTCTGCGTGGAAAAAGAAACCAAATTAACATATGATGTTAACTATCGTGCGAGACTTATCGCCACAGACGACTACGAAGTAAAGGGCTATGCTGCTTTCTACGGCTTCCTTGCTGGCGTATGTGCAGGTAACCATGACATCACAGATGTTCTCGTTGATGCTACTCTTCGTATCGGCGGCAGAGACTATAACGAGCTCGCATCCTTCCTTGAGCAGATTTACGAGCTTTCTTCCGTTAACGAAAAGGATTTCATATTCACCATTTCTGCTGACAAAGAAGAGCTTCCCGAATCTATTTTCAATTACTGCAAGGTTCTTTAATTTAAGCTTATCAGACAATATGGGACTGTTTCGGACGGGACAGTCCTTTTTGTGATTTTGGACGTAGGGTGTAATTACGGATTTACCGAAAGCATTTTCTGAGGATGTGAAGGAATATGAATTTTGATATAGAAAAAGAAGTGATGGCCGAGGGCTATCAGGTGGTCTGCGGTGTGGACGAGGCAGGCAGAGGTCCTCTGTGCGGTCCTGTCTGTGCAGCGGCGGTGATTCTTCCCGTTGACTGTGAAATCGAAGGTATAAATGACTCTAAAAAGCTCAGCGAAAAAAAGCGTGAGCAGCTTTTTGATGTCATAACCGAAAAGGCACTTGCTTACAGTATTCAGATGGTCGATTCACAGACCATCGACGAAATAAATATCTTGCAGGCTACCTTTCTGGCTATGCGTACCGCAGTGGAAAAGCTTACGGTAAAGCCGGACATAGCACTTATCGACGGAAACGGCAGACCGGGACTTTCCATAGCGGAAAAAACCGTGGTAAAGGGCGATGCCAAATCCGTTTCCATAGCAGCAGCTTCCATTTTAGCCAAGGTAACCAGAGACAGATATATGCTTGAAGCAGATAAAAAATACCCCGAATACTTTTTTGCGAAGCATAAGGGCTACGGCACCAAGCTTCATTATGAGGCGATAGCGGAGCACGGAATATGCCCCGAGCACAGAAAAACATTCCTCAAAAAGATTTTGGGTGAATGAAATGGAAAAGGGGCTTACAGGAAAGACAGGTGAGGAGTTTGCCGCTGAATACTACCGTAAAAAGGGCTATACCGTCAGAGAAATGAACTGGCACTCACGTTACGGTGAAATTGATGTTATAGCCGAAAACGAAGCATACGTGGTTTTCTGTGAAGTAAAAACCAGAAGCAGCCGCACACCGTCTGCTCCACGTGAGGCGGTGGACACCAAAAAGCAGCAGAGGCTTACTCTCACCGCTCTGAAATATCTCGGGGAAAACGGAAGCGAAAAAATGCTGCGCTTCGATGTTTGCGAGGTATGGATGAATGAAGGCAGAGTTTATAAATTCAACAGCATAGAAAATGCATTTGAGCCCGCAGATTTTTCGGGAAGATATGATCTGTTTTGAATGTTATTAAGCTTAAAAATTTTGTAAGTTTACATTTAATTCAAAAACTTATATAACTTGTGTGTTATTAATATTTCGTGAAAAATACGGAGGTGTTATTATGAAAAGAATTGTTTCACTTTTACTTTGTGTGCTTATGGTGTTTTCTTTGTCGCTTCCTGCTTTTGCAGCGGCTGAGCCCGAGGAATATCCCACTGTTTATGTGACCGGTGCACAGACAAATGATATTTACAGTGCAGAGGGCGAAAGAATCTGGGATCTCGATGTAGATGCTATGGCTGTGGTTAAGCAGGCTATTAAGCCTTGCCTTGAAGAACTGCTTACGGGTATGGCAAGCCGTGACTACAAAGCTTATGCTGAAACAGTAAACAGCTATGTAGCGCCTATCTTCGAAAAGGTTGTTCTCGATAAAAACGGTGAAGCAAGTAACGGAAGCCATCCGGCAAAGCATTCCTCCTCCGTTGAGGTAGAAGAAAAATATTCCGGCTACGGAATCTGGGACTACCGATTCTGGTATGACTGGAGACTTTCGCCGATAGTTACTGCTGAAGAGCTTAAGGATTATATCGACAGAGTTACCGAGGCAACAGGTAAGGAAAAGGTTCAGCTTGTAGGTCGCTGCTACGGTGCCAATGTTATTCAGACCTACATAACTCTTTATAAGGATCATGCTCTTGAAAATGTAAGCGATATCTCTTATTTCGCTTCATCAGTTATGGGTATTGATTATATGAGTGCTCTTTTTTCGGGCGAAGTAGTTCTCGACGATAAGGCTGTGTCCAATTTTGTACAGTATTTTCTTGAGGATGAAGAGCTTATTGAAGACGATGTGCTTTCCGGCTTTGTTTACGCTCTTATAGAGGTGTTCAGATACGCTGAGGTTTTAGGTATAGGAACTGACACCTTGCTTCTTCTTTTCGACGAAATAAAATATGATCTTATACCCACTCTTCTTCCTAATATTATCGGTTCATGGGCTTCTTACTGGTCTATGGTTACAGCGGATAAATACGAAGAGGCAATTGAATTCATTTACGGTGACAGAAAAGATGAGTATGCAGGCCTTATCGAAAAGACAGACCGTTACCACTATGAGGTTCAGCTTTGCGCAGAGGAAACCATTCTCGAGCTTCAGGATAAAGGTATAAATTTCTATATTTTCTCTAAGTATGGCTTCCCTGATATGCCCTTATATGACGGTGCAGCCAACGAAAGTGACTCAACTACCTCAGTACCCAGACAGTCCTTCGGTGCAGAATGCTCTGATTTCGGCGAAACCTTCAGCGATGAATACATTAATTCGCTTTCAGATACAACTTATCTTTCTCCCGATTATAAAATCAATGCTGCTTCTGCTCTTATTCCCGAAAGAAGCTGGTTTGTAAAGGGACTCCATCATGATTGGTTCGGCGAGCTTCATGATATGACTCTCGAAATTATGCGCTATGATATGACGGTTCATAATGAAAAATATCCTCAGTATCTTCTGCGCGTAAACAGCGATACGCTTGTCCCCGTTACAGAATCCGATGATGATTATGTAAAATCTACGCAGGGGATCGTAGGTGCAGCTATCCGCCTTCTTACGGCTTTCATCCGTGTTCTTACAAATATTATCAACGGAAAGCTTTCTTTAGACCTTTCTGGTCTTATCGGTTGATTGAATATTATTACAGACTCTCCTCGGAGGGTCTGTTTTTCTTATTAAAATAATCTTTACTTTTCGTAATTAATGTGTTAAAATACAATGAATAATCTCTATATCTATACGGAGGTAGTATTATGCTTTATACAAGTACAAGAGATAAAAACGTAAAAGTTACATCTACTCAGGCAATCGCTCAGGGAATTTCGGCTGACGGAGGCCTTTTCGTGCCCGAATCAATTCCTCAGATTGACTCAGCTTTTATCGATTCATTAGTAGGTCTTGATTACATCTCAAGAGCGAAAAAGGTTCTTTCTCTTTATCTGACCGACTACACCGAGGAAGAAATAGATTACTGTGTAAGCGGAGCCTATGCAAAGGGTAAGTTTTCAAGCGACAAGGTTTCTCCCATCAATACAATTGCAAAGGGTGAGAATATTCTCGAGCTCTGGAGAGGTCCCACCTGCGCCTTTAAGGATATGGCACTTCAGCTTCTTCCTTATCTTCTTACCACAGCCGTTAAAAAGATTAAGCTCGATAAAACCGTGGTAATCCTCGTAGCCACCTCAGGTGACACAGGTAAGGCTGCACTTGAGGGCTTTAAGGATGTAGAGGGTACCAAGATTATGGTCTTTTACCCCGATGACGGTGTCAGCCCCATGCAGAAGCTCCAGATGACCACTCAGGCAGGTGAAAACGTAGCCGTCTGTGCCATTAACGGTAACTTCGACGATGCACAGAGCGGTGTCAAGAAAATCTTCACCGATAAGGCCGTAGCAGAAAAGCTCGCCGAAAATGGTATGATGTTCTCCTCTGCCAATTCCATTAACTGGGGCAGACTCGTTCCGCAGATAGTTTATTACATTTCTGCTTACTGCGACCTTATTGAGCAGGGCACGATTAAAAACGGTGACGAAATCAATGTAGTGGTTCCCACCGGTAATTTCGGTAATATCCTTGCTGCTTATTATGCCAAGAAAATGGGTATTCCCGTTAAAAAGCTTATCTGTGCATCAAATGCAAACAACGTTCTCACCGATTTCCTTAAAACAGGTGTATACGATAAAAACAGAAAGTTCTTTACTACTACCTCACCCTCTATGGATATCCTTATCTCCTCAAATCTTGAGAGACTTCTCTTCCATCTCTGCGGTGAAAACGACGCTACGGTAAGGGGCTGGATGGAGGCTCTTTCCTCCGAGGGTAAATACGAGGTAAGCGAGGATGTAAAGCAGCTCGTTCTGTCTCTCTTTGATGCCGGCTGCTGCGACGATGCGGTTACTGCCGAGACCATCAGCGAAACCTATAAAAACGGCTATCTCTGCGACACACATACAGCCGTAGCCGTAAATGTTTACCGTGAATATGTGAAGGCCACAGGTGACACTACCGAGGCTGTTATCGCCTCTACAGCCAATCCCTATAAATTCTCTGCCGCCGTGCTTAAGGCAGTAAAGGGTGAGGTTCCCGAGAGTGCGGACGAATTCGAGCAGGTTGACCTTCTCATCGCAGAAACAGGTGCAGAGTGTCCCTCTCAGCTTGCCACACTTAAGGGTAAGGAGCCGAGATTTACTGACTGCTGCGAAAAGGAAGCCATGATAGAAATGGTTTATAAAATGCTCGGTGTTTGATTTTAAACATAAACAGGAGGTGTCAGCTTGTCTGTATTTGCTATAGGGGACACCCATCTTACCTTCAGTACCGATAAGCCTATGGATATTTTCCGCGGCTGGACGGATTATGTGGAAAGACTCGAAAAAAACTGGAAGGCTGTAGTAGGCGAGGATGACATCGTGGTCATACCCGGTGACATTTCCTGGGCTATGTCCTTAGAGCAGGCCGAAAAGGATTTCGCTTTTCTGCACAGTCTCCCCGGAAAAAAGCTTATAATGAAGGGAAACCACGATTATTGGTGGACCACAAAAAGAAAAATGGACACCTTTCTTTCGGAAAAGGGCTTCGATTCTCTTTCTATTCTGCATAATAATGCCTTCCGTGTCGGTGACTTTACTCTCTGCGGAAGCAGAGGCTGGTTTTTCGACGCTGAAAATTCAGACAGTAAGGTGCTTCTGCGTGAGGCGGGCAGACTGGATATGTCCATCGAGGAGGGGAAAAAGCTCGGCGGAGAGCTGATAGTTTTTCTTCACTATCCTCCCATTATGACCAATATGTGCTGCAAGGAGATGATGGCAGTGCTGAAAAAGCACGGCATAGAAAGATGCTATTACGGTCATCTCCACGGTGAATCTACCCTCAGAGCGGTCCGTGATACAGTGGACGGAATAAAGTTTTCTTTGGTTTCCGCTGATTTTCTCGAGTTTTGTCCCAAAATAATAGAAAAATTTTAAAAAAACTATGGAAAAAATTTTTTATTGTGATATAATACTATAGTTAAAAATGTAATTGGGTAGCCTTGTGTAAGTTGTTTTTTTTAGAGGTACCCGGATAGGAGTTTTAAAATGAGCTTAAAATCATCAAAAAACGTTGAAACAAATGTTTACGCACTCGAAATTTCCATCGATGCAGCTACCTTTGAGGCAGCACAGAACAAAGCCTTCGCAAAGCAGAAGAATAAAATCTCTCTTCCCGGCTTCCGTAAGGGTAAGGTAACCCGTAAAATGGCTGAAAACTTTTACGGTAAAGGCTTCCTTTATGAGGATGCTCTCGATTACTGCTACGGTGAGGCCGTAGAGTCCGCTATCGCAGAGGCAGGTCTCGAAATGGTAGGCTCAAAGAGCGCTGACATCAAAGAAATCGGTGAAAACGGCGTAGAAATGGTTGTTGAAATCTACGTTAAGCCCGAGGTAGAGGTAACCGAGTACAAAGAGCTTAAGGCCACCAAGAAAAAGGTAGAGGCTACCGAAGAGGAAGTTCAGGCTAAAATCGACGAGCTCGTCGAAAGAAATGCACGTCTTGTAGCAGTAGAGGACAGAGCAGCTGAAAACGGTGACATCACTGTTATCGATTTCGAGGGCTTTGTTGACGGTGTAGCATTTGACGGCGGCAAGGGTGAAAACTATGAGCTTACTCTCGGCTCAGGTCAGTTCATTCCCGGCTTTGAGGAGCAGGTTGTAGGTCACAGCATCGGCGAAGAATTCGATGTAAACGTTAAGTTCCCCACCGAATATACTCCCGAGCTTGCCGATAAGGATGCAGTTTTCAAAATCAAGCTTCACGAAATCAAGGTTAAGGAGCTTCCCGAGGTTGACGACGAGTTCGCTCAGGATGCAGCTGACTGCGACACAGTAGCCGCTCTTAAAAAGAATCTTGAAAAGGAAATCAAAGAGCAGAAGGAAGCTGCCAATAACAGAGAAATCGAGTCTCAGCTTCTCGAAAAGCTCAGCGAAAACGTAAAGGGCGAAATTCCCGAATGTATGTTTGAGTCTGAAATCGACAATCAGATCAAAAACCTCGACTACAGACTTTCTATGCAGGGTATGAGCCTCGAGCTTTACCTCCAGTACACTGGTATGACCATGGAAGCATACAGAGGCTCTCTCAGAGAGGCTGCCGAGAAGCAGGTTAAAATCCGTCTCGCTCTCGAAGCTATCGCTAAGCTCGAAAGCCTCGAGGTTTCCGACGAGGAGCTCGAAGCAGAGTTTGCCAAGTTTGCAGAGCAGTACGGTATGGAGGTAGAGAAGATCAAGGAGGTAGTTCCCGCAGAAGGACTCAGAGGCGATCTTCTTAACGAAAAGGCTCTCGCATTCGTAAAGGAAAACGCAAAGATAACCACAGCCAGAAAGCCCCGCGCAAAGAAAGAAGAAGCAAAGGCTGACGATGCTGAATAATTACTGTTTATAAAGGTTGTTTTAAACCAAGAATAGTATAAAGAAATCGGGGCCGTACAGGTACGGCTCCGAATTTGAATATTTATTAAGGAGGAACTATTATGCCTTTAGTACCTTATGTAGTAGAGCAAACAAGCAGAGGAGAGAGAAGCTACGACATTTATTCCCGTCTTCTCAATGACCGTATCATCGTTCTTTCGGATGAGGTCAATGACGCTACCGCATCGCTTGTAGTGGCTCAGCTTTTATTCCTTGAAAGTCAGGATTCCGAAAAGGATATCAGCTTTTATATCAATAGCCCCGGCGGCTCCGTAACCGCAGGTATGGCTATCTATGACACCATGCAGTACATCAAATGTGATGTTTCCACCATCTGTATGGGCCTTGCCGCCAGCATGGGTGCATTCCTTCTTTCCTCCGGTACCAAGGGAAAGAGATACTGCCTTCCTAACAGTGAGGTAATGATTCATCAGCCCTCCGGCGGTGCCAAAGGTCAGGCCACCGACATTAAAATAGTGGCAGACCATATTTTAAGAACTAAAGAAAAATTAAATAAAATCTTGGCCGAAAACACAGGCAAGGACATTTCCGTTATCGCTGAGGACACAGAAAGAGATAACTTTATGACTGCTGATGAGGCACTTGAATACGGTCTTGTTGACAAGATTTTATATAAGAGAGATTAAGGGGTAGAGCTTATGGCAAGAGACGGCGACATCAAAGATAAGAACGTCAGATGTTCCTTTTGCAACAAATCCCAGAATGATGTGAAAACCCTGATAGCAGGTCCCGGTGTATACATCTGTAACGAATGCGTGGCTCTTTGCCGTGAAATCGTAGAGGAAGAGACGGACAAAAAAGCAGGGAAAAGTGAAAACGACTTTGCATCACTGAAAAAGCCGAGTGAAATCAAAGCACTTCTCGACGAATATGTAATCGGACAGGACGAGGCTAAAAAAGCACTCAGCGTTGCAGTTTATAACCACTATAAAAGAATATATTCGGGCAAGGACAGTCCCGTTGAGGTGGGAAAGAGTAATATTCTTATGCTCGGTCCCACAGGTGTAGGTAAAACTATGCTTGCCCAGACTCTTGCGAGGATACTCGATGTACCCTTTGCCATCGCTGATGCCACCACTCTTACCGAGGCAGGCTATGTAGGTGAAGACGTAGAGAATATTCTTCTCAGACTTATTCAGGCGGCTGATTTCGATGTGGAGAGAGCCGAAAAGGGTATCATCTATGTGGATGAAATCGATAAAATCGGCAGAAAGAGCGAAAGCACCTCCATCACCCGTGACGTAAGCGGTGAGGGTGTTCAGCAGGCACTTCTGAAAATCCTCGAGGGAACGGTTTCAAATGTACCTCCTCAGGGCGGAAGAAAGCATCCTCAGCAGGAATTCATCCAAATAGACACTACAAACATTCTCTTTATCTGTGCAGGCTCCTTTGAGGGAATCGAAAAGATAGTAGAAAAGAGAATGGGCAACTCAGGCCTCGGTTTCGGTGCCTCCATAAAAACCAAAAGTGACTTTGAAAGCAGCAGGATAATGCATCAGGTGGTGCATCACGACCTGGTTAAGTTCGGACTTATTCCCGAGCTTGTGGGCAGACTTCCCGTCATAACCGCTCTGGATAATCTCGACGAGGCGGCACTGGTAAGAATTATGACCGAGCCTAAAAACGCTCTTGTGAAACAGTATCAGTACCTTTTCGGTATTGACGATATCGACCTTGAGTTTGATTTCGACGCTCTTAAGGCTATCGCAGAAAAAACACTTGAGGCCAAAACCGGCGCACGAGGTCTCCGCTCCATAATGGAAAAGCTGCTTCTCGATTATATGTACGAGGTTCCGGCAGAAGGTACCTTCGGTAAGCTCCTTATTACCAAAGAGGCAGTGGAGGGTACGGAAAGAGCAGTAATTGACACCTTTGAAGACTCTGAAGGCAGACATTTCCGTCTTCCTCAGTCAAAGCGTAAAAAATCTGAATAATCTATTGACATTTTGTTCAGTATTGTGATAAAATACCATAGTATAAAATTTTGGAGGTCGAACAAATGACAGCGCTTCAGTATGTATTATCTATTATAATTATAATCGTTTCCGTTCTCATTATTGCTCTCGTTATGTTACAGGAAAGCAAGCAGAGAGGTCTTTCCGGTACCATCGCAGGTGCAGGCGACACTTTCTTCGGCAAAAATAAGGGCAGAACTATGGAAGCAAAGCTCGAAAAGTTCACAAAGATTGCAGGCACGGTTTTCTTCGTTCTTTCACTTGTGTCATCATTACTTGTGCTTTTCGGCGCATAATCAGCTGAAATCAAATTAACTGCGGGGTTCTGTGAACCCCGCAAATTTTTTTGGAAAAGTTTTTCAATATTTAATTTACAAAGTGTAAATATTGTGGTATAATTTATTAAATTCAAAGAAAGAAGGATAAAATATGGACTTTTCTACAGTAATTATTTATCTCAAAGATTTATTAGCCACCATTATGACACTTCTTATGATGCTTTCACCTGCCTTCGGCAGCACGGCAGAGTCCTATTCTGCCGAGAGACCTGATGAGCTTATCACCAGCTTCGTAGCAGTGTCAGATATTCACGTTGAAACCAATAACCCCGAAGCCTACTCAAAGCTTAAATCCGTTCTCGAGGGCATCAAGGCAGCAGAGGATGTGGACACTGTCGTTTACACAGGCGATAATGTTATGAACGGTCAGGTTTTAGAGGATCTGTTTTTCTATTCGGCACTGAAGGCCGTAAATCCTGCTGAGAATAATATTGTTCTGGCAGGTAACCACGACTACGGTAACGGTGCAGAGGGAACTGATTCTGCTAAGCTTCGTCAGAAGTATCTCTATAATAACCTTTTACTGGGCAATGTTCTCAACAATGACTATTTCTACAGAGTAATCGACGGTGTTTATATGGTATGTCTCGTTTCCGAGAGACCTGACACTGAGGATTTCACTATGACCTTAAAGCAGCTCACTTGGCTTGAGGGTGTACTTAAAGAGGCTGAGGAAGCTGACGCCCGTGTCTTTGTATTCAATCATTATCCTCTCCGTTATCTTGACAAGGACGGAACCGAGGGTGCAGAGGTTGACAAGGCTGAGCTTGGCGCTCTTCTGGCAGAATATGATGTTGAGCTTTTCATTCACGGTCATATCCATGATTACATCGACGGTAATAACTTCTATGAAAACTACGGCGTTGACTGTATCAACCTTTGCCGTGTAACCGAAACCACTGATTACGAAGCAGGTGACGGTATCGTTGTCGAGGTTTACGAGGATGAAGTAGTAGTAAGAGTAAGAAACTTCATCAAAGGCGAATGGAATGAAGAACTCAGATACGTATATAAATAAGTAAGCATTTCTCATAGCACTCCTTCGGGGGTGCTATTTTGTTAATAAAGAATTATACATATTTGTACAAACTGTTTCAAAACGTACTAATCAATTGACAAATACGCTCTTTAGTGGTAGACTGTTTTTATAGTTTTTTGCAGAAAATATGAAAACGGACGGTGAAAAACCAATGAGCAAATTTAAGGATTTTATAGCAGACGTAACTCACGGCCCCGTAGAAGGGGATAAAATAGAATATTTTAATCTCAAAGCTAAAATTTCGGGTAATGTTCTTACCAACGCACAGGATATGCCTACTCCCGGCTACACCTATGATGCCGATGTTACGAAGTTTTGGGAGGAGTTCCGTAAGCTTCAGGCGGAGTGTGACTACAAGCTCACCTTCAATGACCTTATGATGCGTGCTATGGTAGAAGGTCTTAAGGTAGCTCCGAGACTTAATTCTTACATCGAATATAACCGTCTGTGCACCACAGGTAAGCTTATCATAAAAAAGCATGTGGACATCGCAGTGCCCATACTTCTCGAAACAGGTGAGACCTTTCCCGTAAAGGTACGTGCCTGCGAGGAAAAAAGCCTTAAAGAGATTTCTCTGCGTACTGCTGAGCTTGCTCATCTTATCCAGACCAGTGATGTTGACCGTGTGCTTTTCGACCTTCTTACGAAAAGAACTCTCGGCTTTATTATCAAGGGCAAGCTTATCTCCACCTTTGCACAGACTCTTGCAGGCTATATCGGTAAGGGAAGGGTTGCTACGGTCAAGGGTATTTTCGAGCACGCTCCCCGTGGAGAAGGCTGTCTTATGCCCGACGATCTTGACGAAGGTACCGTATGTCTTACTAACCTCGGCGCCGTAAATAAGAATCTGAACGGCAGAGTAACCAACGCTCCTCTTCTTTATCCTCAGGTGTTTCTTATGGCTGTCGGTGTGGCGAGAGATGAAAATTACGTTTATAAAAACGAAAAGGGCGAAATCGAAATGGGCACGAAAAAAACTCTTCCCATTACTCTCACCTTTGACCACAGAGTAGGCGGCTTCGGTGATATTCTTCCCTTCATTCAGAAGCTCGATGAAATCTTTGCTAATCCCGAGGTTATCAGAGAGTGGTAAATATATTTATTACTGTCACCTTTTGGTGACAGTTTTTTTCGTTAAATAAAAGGATTGATATTGAATTTAAAAAATATCTCTGTTATACTAAAAGAAGAAAATTAAATAAAGGAGATATAATATGGACACCTTACAACAAATCAAAGATCAGATCTGCGACGTCTGCCATAAAATGTGGCAGCTCGGCTGGGTAGCAGCCAATGACGGTAACGTCAGCGCAAAACTTCCCGACGGAAGAATTATCGCCACTCCCACCGGCATCAGTAAATCCTTCATAACACCCGATAAGCTCGTCATTTTAGACAGAGAGGGTAATATCCTCGAGGCTGAAGAGGGCTACCGTCCCTCCAGCGAAATCAAAATGCACCTTCGCTGCTATGATAAGAGAGAGGATGTATTCAGCGTAATCCACGCTCATCCTCCCGGAGCTACGGGCTTTGCCGTGGCTCATAAGGCTATGGATATGTATAATATGATCGAGGATGTGGCAGTTATTGGCTCTGTGCCTCTCACTCCCTACGGCACACCCTCCACCTCCGAGGTTCCCGACTCTATCGAGCCTTATCTCGAGGAGCACGATGTAATGCTTCTGGAAAATCACGGTGCTCTCGCAGTGGGCAGTGACGTTATTACTGCCTTTTACAGAATGGAAAGCCTTGAGCTTTGGGCCAAGATTACCATTAATGCCGTCATTTTGGGCGGAAGCCACGACATAAGCAGAGAAAACATTCAAAAGCTTATCGACCTCAGAGGCTATTACAGAGTTACAGGCCGTCATCCCGGATACAAGGTATTTAACGACGATGACGGAATGCTGCATAAAAAGGATTGAGAGGTGACACTATGCTTAAAGGAATATCACCTGTTATTTCTCCCGACCTTCTGAAGGCTCTGGCTGAGATGGGACACGGGGACGAGCTTGTCATCGCTGACGGAAATTTTCCCTGCCACAGTGTGGGAAAGAATGCCGTGGTTATCCGTGCCGACGGACACGGCGTACCCGAAATTCTTGATGCAGTGCTGAAGCTTATTCCTCTCGATACATATACCGAAAAGCCCGTAGCTCTTATGGAGGTTGTCAAGGGTGACACCTGCGGCACTCCCGAAATATGGGGTACCTATGAAGAGATACTTGTGAAGCACGAGCCCGACCATCACGCTGTCGATTACACCGAGCGCTTTGCCTTCTATGAAAGAGCAAAGAGTGCTTATCTCATCATAGCCACAGGTGAAAGGGCTATTTATGCCAATATTCTTCTGAAAAAGGGTGTGGTAAAATGAAAACGGTTTTAGCCTTTGATTTCGGTGCATCCACCGGCAGAGCTATCAAGGCAACCTTTGACGGAAAAGAAATAAGGTATGAGGAAATCCACCGCTTTGATAATATACCGAAGTATGTGGACGGACACGTCTGCCACGATGTGGATATGATAATAGGTGAGGTTAAAGCCGCCATAGAAAAAGCCGGTAAGGTTGACTCCCTAGCCTTCGATACATGGGGCGTCGATTATGCTCTTTTAGATAAAGAGGGCAGTATAATCCATGAGCCTTACCATTACCGTGATGAAAGAACGAAGGATGCCCTCGAAAAAGCATTCTCTCAGATGAGTGCAGAGGAGATTTACGCTGAAACCGGTAATCAGATAATGAATATCAATACTCTTTTTCAGCTTATCTCTGACGAAAATAAAGACAAGGCTGACAAGCTTCTCTTTATGCCCGACCTTTTCGCTTATCTTCTCACAGGTAAAAGGGTATGTGAAACCACCATCGCTTCCACCTCACAGATGCTTAATCCTCTCACTAAAAGATGGAGTGATAGGGTGACTGAATGCTTCGGCATAAGCAAGGATATCTTTCCTGGAATCTGCCCCAGCGCTACCGTTAACGGCGATTACAAGGGAATTCCCGTGATAAGTGTGGCAGGCCATGATACACAGTGTGCCGTAGCCGCTATGCCCGCTGAAAGCGAAAATGCCGCCTTCCTTTCCTGCGGCACATGGTCACTTATCGGCTGTGAGCTTGACGAGCCTGTTATGACACAGCAGAGTAATGCTCTCGAGCTTTCGAACGAGGTCGGTGCTAACGGAAAGGTTAATTTCCTTAAAAATATCAGCGGTCTGTGGCTTATACAGGAAACCAGACGTGACCTTGCGAAAACCGACCGTAAATATTCCTATAACGAGCTTGAAATGCTTGCCCGTGAAAGCGAGAAATTTAGATCCTTTATTGATCCCGATGCTCCTGAGCTTTCCGCTCACGGAAACCTTCCCGATAAAATCAAAGCCTACTGTAAAAGCACAGGACAGCCTGTGCCTGAAACCATTGGTCAGCTGGTAAGATGTATTTATGAAAGCCTCGCTCTTAAATACAGACTTGCTCTCGAGCAGATTACGGAGTGTACGGGTAAAAGCTTCGATGTGCTTCACCTTATGGGCGGAGGCACGAAGGACGGCTTCCTCTGCGAGCTTTCCGCACAGAGCATCGGTATTCCCGTAATAGCAGGCCCCATTGAGGCTACTGCTTTAGGTAATATAGTTCTCCAGCTTATTGCTCTGGGTGAAATCGAAAGCATCGAAAAGGGCAGAGAGCTTATCGCCGAAACTGAAAAGGTAAAAAGATACGAAGAAAAGCATACATCAGATTGGGATGAGGCCTTCGTAAGATTCTGTAAAATTATTAAAAAATAAACATAAAGGAGAAAAATATTATGTTATATCCTAAAATTGGCATCAGACCTGTTATTGACGGACGTTGGGGCGGCGTAAGAGAAAGCCTCGAGGCGCAGACTATGGGAATGGCTGAAAATGCTGCCAAGCTTATCAGCGAAACCCTCAAGTATCCTGACGGTACACCGGTTCAGTGTGTCATTTCCGCCACCACCATTGGCGGCGGTGCAGAAGCCGCTAAATGTGAAGAGCAGTTTTCCAAAGAAAATGTAGTGGCTACTCTTAGCGTAACTCCCTGCTGGTGCTACGGCTCCGAAACCTTCGATATGAATCCCAACACCATCAAGGCAGTATGGGGCTTCAACGGTACAGAGAGACCGGGTGCGGTTTATCTTGCCGCAGTTATGGCCGCTTATGCACAGAAGGGACTTCCCGCCTTCTCTATCTACGGTAAAAACGTTCAGGATATGGACGACAGAACCATTCCCGAGGACGTGGCAAAGAAAATTCTTTCCTTCGCCAGAGGTGCAGTGGCAGTAGGCTGGATGAAGAACAAGGCTTATGTAAACCTCGGCGGTATTTCAATGGGTATCGCAGGCAGCTACTGTGACGCTTCTATGTTCCAGAAATATTTCGGTATCCGTGCCGAATGGGTGGATATGAGTGACATTATCAGACGAATCACTCTCGAAATTTATGACAAGGCTGAATATGAAAAGGCACTTGCATGGATCAAGGCAAACTGCAAGGAAGGCTTTGATGTGAACGCAGGCAAAAATCTTCCCGAAATCATCAGAAAATCAAAGGTGATTCCCGCTGACAAGGACTGGGAATTCATCGCTAAATTTTCCATCATCGTCAGAGATATTCTCTACGGTAATAAAAAGCTTGACGACCTCGGTTGGCATGAGGAGGCTCTCGGTAAAAACGCAGTAGCAGGCGGCTTCCAGGGACAGAGAAACTGGACAGACTGGCTCCCCAATGCTGACTTCACCGAGGCTATTATGGCTTCCACCTTTGACTGGAACGGTCCTAAGGCTCCCACACCCTTCGCTACAGAGAATGACACTCTTAACGGCGTAGCTATGATGCTCGGCACACTCATTTCGGGTAGTGCTCCCTGCTTCCACGATGTGCGTACCTATTGGTCTCCCGAGGCCTGCGAAAGAGTTACGGGCTATAGGCCCGAGGGCAAGGCTAAGGATGGCTTTATCCACCTTATCAACTCGGGTGCAACTGCTCTTGACGGCAGCGGCGCAGCAAAGAACGACAAGGGTGAAGGCTGCATGAAGCCTTTCTGGGAAATCACAGAGGAGGATATGAAGGCCTGTCTCGAAGCTACTGACTGGTGCAGAGCCAACTATGAATATTTCAGAGGCGGCGGATTTTCAAGCCACTTCCGCTGCAGAGCAGAAATGCCCGTTACTATGCTCCGTGTAAATATTATCGAGGGTATCGGCCCCGTTATGCAGATAGCAGAAGGCTATACTGCTGACCTTCCCGATAATGCACACACCACTATCGATGTAAGAACAGACCGAACCTGGCCCACCACCTGGTTCGTACCTAACCTTACGGGCAAGGGTGCATTCAAGGATGTTTACTCCGTGATGGCTAACTGGGGTGCTAACCACGGCGTAACCGTTTACGGCCATGTAGGTGATGACCTTATCACACTTGCATCTATGCTCCGTATCCCTGTAAATATGCATAATGTTCCCGAAGACAGAATCTTCCGTCCCCACTCATGGGCAGCCTTCGGCACAGAGGACAGTCAGAGTGCAGACTATAAGGCCTGCGAAAAATACGGACCTATCTACGGCTAAAAAAATTCTTCTCCTATACCTTCTTCGTGAGGGTATAGGAGACTTTATAGGAGAAAAATATGGCAAAATTCGAAGTAAAGGGTGACCGCTTTTATCTTGACGGAGAGCCCTTCAATATATATTCGGGTGCTATGCACTACTTCCGTACTCTTCCCGAATACTGGGAGGACAGACTTCTCAAACTGAAAATGGCAGGCTTCAATACTGTCGAAACCTATGTCTGCTGGAATCTTCACGAGACGAAAAAGGGCACCTTTGTTTTCAGCGGTATGCTCGACATCGTGAGATTTCTAAAAACTGCACAGGATTTAGGCTTATACGCTATCGTAAGACCGGGCCCCTACATCTGTGCCGAGTGGGAATTCGGCGGCTTTCCCGCATGGCTTTTAGCCGATAAAAACATAGAGCTTCGCTGTAATAATGAAGCTTATTTAATGCACGTGAGAGAATACTTCGAAAAGCTTTTCTCACTTCTGGTGCCTCAGCTTATCACTAATGGCGGTAATATTATCGCCATGCAGATAGAGAACGAATACGGCAGCTACGGTAACGATAAAAAGTACCTTAAGTCGCTGGAAAATATGTATGACAAGCTGGGTATAGATGTTCTTAAATTCACCTCGGACGGTACTTGGTGCAATATGCTTTCAGGCGGTACTATTGAAGGGGTGCTTCCCACTCTTAATTTCGGTTCACGAACAGCCACGGCCTTCAATGCTCTCGAGCCCTACGGCAAGGTGCCGAAAATGTGTATGGAGTTCTGGTGCGGCTGGTTTGACCATTGGGGTGAAAAGCATCATACGAGAGGTGCAGACAGCACACTTAAGGAAATAGAAGAATTCTTAAAGCAGGATGCGTCCTTTAATATGTATATGTTCCACGGCGGTACTAACTTCGGCTTTAATGCAGGTGCAAACCACGGCGGTAAATATCAGCCTACAGTTACAAGCTACGACTACTGTGCACCTCTTACGGAGTGGGGCGACTACACGGAGACCTATCATAAAATCAGAAAGCTCCTCTGTGAAAAGCAGGGCATAACTATGGGTGACCTGCCGCCTTCACCGGTTATGCAGAGCATCGGTACGGTTAAGCTGACTGAAAGAGCCGACCTTTTTGAAAATCTTGACCGCATTTCCGTCAAGCACGAATCACCTCTGCCCAGAAGTATGGAGGCCTACGGACAGAGCCACGGTCTCATATATTACACTACGAAAATCAGGGGTAAATATGATGCAGGCTTTATCGGTATAGAGGATGTCCGTGATTATGCCCATGTTTATTTCGATAAAAAGAAAATAGCCACCATCGACAGAATGAAAAAGGATTCATTTTTCACCAAGCTTAAGCTGAAAAAACAGCTTTTCATAAAGGGCGTTTCGGGTGAAAGTGAGCTCGGCATTCTAGTCGATACCATGGGCAGAGTGAATTACGGTACGGATCTTTATGACCGTAAGGGTATCTCGAAGGTAACTCTTGCAAATCAGGTTGTAATGGACTATACCGTTTACAGTATTTCTCTTGATAATCTCGAAAGACTGAAGTTCACCGCTGCACAGGGAAAAACTGTCACCGGCCCCGTTTTCCTTAAGGGCAGCTTCAAGGCAGGAAAAGGGGATTGCTTCGTGAATATGGACGGCTTCACGAAGGGCTATGTTTTCGTGAATGGCTTTAATCTCGGCAGATATTGGTCCATAGGACCGCAGAAGGCTCTCTATATCCCCGGCTCTCTGCTTAAGGAAGAGAACGAGATTATCGTCTTCGAAACGGAAAACTGTAAAACCGACAGCGTAAAAATACAGGCAGAGCCCGGCCTTGGATAAAATTAAAAAAAACAGCTTCAAATGAGGCTGTTTTTTTTACTTTTATGTTGACTTTTGTCGATTATATGAGATAATGGAAATATCGAATAATGAAAGGTTGATTTCATGGAGAAATTTAGATGGTGCTTTATCGGTGCGGGCAGTCTTGCGGCTACGGTAGCTTCTCAGCTGAATAAAAGCGGCAGACACGAGATAGTTTCCTGCTATACGAGAAATTTCGAAAAAGGAAAAGAATTTACCCGAAAGCACGGAGGCACTGCATACCGTACTGCCGAAGAAGCCATAACCGCTGAGGGGGTAGAGGGCGTTTACATCGTCACTCCTCATAATGCCCATTTCCGCTATGCCGGACTTTCTCTTGAGCTCGGTAAGCCTGTTTTCTGTGAGAAGGCCTTTACCGTCACTGCTGACGAGACAAAAGAATTAATTTCACTTGCCCGTGAGAAAAAGCTGTATCTTTGTGAGGCTATGTGGACCTGGTTTTCTCCTTCGGCAAATATGACTAAAAAATGGATAGACGAAAACAAAATAGGTAGAGTCAGATCTGCCTTTTTCAGTTATCACTGCAGAACTGTCGGCTACAAGGGCAGACATACCGATCCTAAAAGAGCGGGCGGTGCTCTGCTTGATATCACGGTTTATCCCTTGACCTATGCCTACAGGCTCTGGGGCAAGCCCGAAAAAATCGAAAGCAGGGCAAAGCTTAAGGACGGAATTGACCTTGGCGAAGATATTATTTTAACTTATCCCGATGGTCTTAAGGTAAATATAACTGCTTCCATAAATGACTTCGTCGGCTTGGAAAAAATGGTGATTTGCGGTGAAAAGGGAAGGATTGTCGCACCCTTTTTTCACGCTATGAACGGTGTAACCTGTAAAAAGGGTATTTTTAAAAAGGAGACCTTTAAGGGTAAGGGACCTAAAATAAATTCATATCTTGATGAATTCGATGCGGTGGCTGAGGATATCCGCTCGGGAAAGACCGAAAGTGAAATGGTACCTCTGAACGCTACGCAGGAGGTAATGGAAATTCTCGATACCGTAAGAGAACAGATAGGCTTATCCTATGATAATCTGGAATAAAGAAAAAAACAATCGGAAGTGAAAAAATGAATTTAAAAAGAGCTATATTAATTTTGTTTGCTGCGGCTACTGCTTTTTCTGTATTCTCATTTTCTTCTTCTGCCGTAAAAGAAGGCTTATGTACAGAGAGCAGAGCTGACGGCACTAAGGAAAACATTCTTTATATAAAGGATACCCTTTCCTATGATTATTCGGAGCTTATGAATAGCGTGAGAAGCTGCTTCGGAACGAGTAACTGTTATGTTTATGACGGCGACACACGGCTTACGGGTGAAACGGTAAATTTTACTGACGGCGGCTTTTATTATGTGAAAAAGGCTATAGGTAATAATCAGACCATAGGTCAGTTCAAGGTCTGTATGTTTTACGAAGCGGATATCTCTGTCGCCTTGCCGGACGGATTTACACAGGAGGATATTTGCCTTAAGGTAAATAATGTGCCTTGTGTCAGCGACGAGACCGTTACGCTTTTATCGGAGGGTGACGGAAAGGATATTTTCGGGATAAGCTTCAGAGCCTTAAGCGGCTACAAGCCGGTGCTTAAGGTCGGCGGAGAATATACCGCAGAGCTTGTGGCAGAAGACGGATGGTACCTTTACTCCCATAGCTTCATCGAAACCGGATCAACGGACTTCAGCTTAAGCTTTGAAAAATCCCGAGCTGAGGTTATTTTGCCCGATGACTTCACGGAGCCTTTTTACTTTGACAGTATTGATGAAATTGAAGACTATATAAAAGATTGGATACACACGGCCACATATACGGATGCCGACGGCGCAGTTAAAAGTATAGAGCTTTCATATGAGCTTGCATATGCTTTGAGTCATATTTCTGCCGATAGAGACGGAGAAAAACAGACGGTTGTTTTTTCCGTGGGAGTAAGTGAAACAGAGGAATATGAGGCTGCGGAAAAAACGTACACTCTTTCCGTCTGCGGCAAGACACATACTTTTTCCTTCGGAGAAAACATCACCGTCAGTAAAAACGGGGCGTCTGTTTTAAGCGGAGAGACTCTGACGGCAGGGGAGTATGCAGTGACGGTCACACCCGACGAGGAAAGATATATAAAAAATATTTATATTAACGGACAAAGACTTGAGCCGAATACAGATTTATCCGACGGCAGGACTTACTCCTTTTCTTTAAAGGCTGAAAGCACCGATAAGGATTATACAGTTACTGCAGAAACTGATGATATTATGCCTGTCGAGGTTAAGATTTTAATACACGATAAAAGTAAATTCGTATATGAGGACGATCCTGTCTTTACCTGTACCGTCGAAGGTCTCAGCGAGGGCGAGACGGTCGGAAAGCTTGTTCTTACGAGAGAAAAGGGCACAGGGGCAGGAAGGTACAGAATAACGGCCTCTTATGATGAAAGCGATAAATATAACATTACCGTAGCTGAGGGCTATCTTACCGTTTCACACGATCCGGAAAAGTATGTAACCGATAAGGCGGTAGCGGCTCAATGCGGAAAGACAGGCCTTACGCAGGGCTCTCACTGTTCGGGCTGCGGTGAAATCTTTAAAAAACAGACTGTGATTCCTGCGAAAGGTCATAGCTATAAGGCTTACACTCTCAGTAGTGCAGACTGTACGGCTGCCGGCTCGGAAAAATATACCTGCACACTCTGCGGTTATAGCTATACGGTAAAAACAGGGGCTCTCGGTCATAGCTATTCGAAAAAATATACCGTCGATAAAAAAGCCTCCTATAAGGCCTCGGGCTCGAAAAGCAAGCACTGTACCCGTAAAGGATGCACGGCAAAGAACTCTGTAAAGCTTTTACCGAGACTGACTCTTTCCAAGGTCACGGGGCTTAAGGTGTCGTCGTCAGAGACAAGGCTTAAGGTAACGTGGAAAAAGGTCAAGGGTGCCGAGAAATATACGGCAGAGCTTCTCAGCTCCAAAGGTAAGGTAATTAAGTCGGTAACGCTCAAAGAGACCTCCTGCACCTTTAAAAAGCTTTCTGAGGCTACGGTGTATAAAGTCAGAGTCAGAGCCGTGGCAGGTAAAAATAAGGGCGATTTCGGTAAGACACTGAAGGTCTCTACCGCACCGTCGGAAATAAAACTTAAAAGCCTTAAATCCGTGAAGACAAAAATCGCCACTCTTGTCTGGAAAAAGCAGTCGGGCGTAAGCGGCTATGAGGTGCAGTATTCCGCCTCGAAAAAGCTTAAAGCCGCTGAAAGCGTTACCGTAAAAAAGAGCGGCACGGTTAAGCTCACTCTGAAAAAGCTTAAAAGCAAAAAGAAATATTATGTAAGAGTCAGGGCGTATAAATCCGTGGACGGAAAAAAGCTTTACGGAGCGTGGAGCACTGTTAAAAGTGTAAGGATAAAATAAAAAACGTATTGAAAAGTACGACTTTTTTGTTATAATAAAGACAGAAAAGCTGAAAGGATGAAAGCATTATGAAGATTACATTTATGGGTGCGGGAAGCACTGTCTTTGCCAGAAACGTTATCGGTGACTGTATGTGCAGTGAGGCATTGCGTGACAGTGTTTTCGCACTTTATGACATTGACTGGGAGAGACTTGAGGAAAGCCATGTGATTCTCGAGGCTATGAGAAAAGCCAAGGGCGGATACGGCAGAATCGAATGCTATGTAGGTGTCGAAAACCGTAAGGATGCTCTCAGAGGTGCTGATTTTGTCATCAATGCCATTCAGGTAGGTCTTTATGATCCCTGCACCATTATTGACTTTGAGGTTCCCAAAAAATACGGTCTCAGACAGACTATAGCTGACACCCTCGGCATCGGCGGAATAATGCGTACCCTGCGCACCATTCCCGTTCTCAAGGATTTTGCCGACGATATGGCAGAGGTTTGCCCCGATGCTCTTTTCCTTAACTATGTTAATCCTATGGCTATGCTCACCGGTTATATGCTGCGCTATACTCCCATAAAAACTGTCGGTCTCTGCCACAGTGTTCAGTGCTGCTCGGAGGGACTTCTTAAAAAGCTCGGTATGGAGGATAAGCTTGAGGGCAGAAAAGAGCTTATCGCAGGCATTAACCATATGGGCTGGCTTCTCGACATCAGAGATAAAAACGGTGCGGACCTTTATCCCGAAATCAGAGCCCGTGTGGATGAATATATGTCTAAGCCTGATGCAGACGACAAGGTAAGAATGGATTACATAAAGAATTTCGGCTATTACTGCACCGAATCCAGTGAGCATAATGCCGAATACAATATGTTCTACATAAAGTCAAAATATCCTGAGCTTATCGAAAGATATAACATTCCTCTCGACGAATATCCCAGACGCTGCGTAAGTCAGATAGAAAAGTGGAAAAAGGACTATGCCGAAATGCTCGAAAAGGGTGTAAAGGAGCACGAGCGTTCAAACGAATATGCATCGAGAATTATGGAGTCTATAGTAACGGGCAATCCCTATGAAATCGGCGGTAATGTTCTTAACACAGGCCATCTTATCACAAATCTTCCCGAAAATGCCTGCGTAGAGGTGCCCTGTCTCGTGGACGGCTACGGTGTTCATCCCTGCCACGTGGGTGCTCTTCCCGTGCAGTGTGCCGCTATGAATATGACAAACATAAACGTTCAGCTTCTCACCATCGAAGCAGCCGTAACGGGCAAAAAGGAGCATATCTATCAGGCTGCTATGCTCGATCCGCACACCGGCAGTGAGCTTGACATCGACACCATAAAAAAGATGGTCGATGACCTTCTCGAGGCACACAAGGGCTGGGTACCCGAATTCAGATAATATCTTTTCTGAGAAAGGATGATATGAAATGAAAACGATTTCCGTTATAGGTCTCGGTAACCGAGGAACGGAGTATATGGGCTTTATAAAGGGCTTTCATTCTAAAAAAGCGAAGATAGTCGCTCTTTGTGACATCAGCCGTCAGGCACTGGATGATATTTCGCCTCTTTATAAAATCCCGAAGGAAAAGCAGTTTATTTCCGCAGAGGATTTTTTCGCTGAGGGAGTTCTTTCCGATGCACTCATAATCACCACACAGGATGCCAGTCATTTCGAAATAACCAAGGCTGCTATCGAGACCGGCTATAAATACATTCTTCTCGAAAAGCCCGTCAGCGGTGTCAGGGATGAATACAGACTTCTCCGTGATATGGCAGAGGCAAACGGTGTAATTCTGATTATTTGTCACGTGCTCCGTTATTCGAATTATTACAGTAAGATAAAGGAAATTATCGAGAGCGGTAAAATAGGGGACATCGTCTGCATAAATCACACGGAAAATGTCGGATATTTTCATTTTGCACACAGCTTTGTCAGAGGTAACTGGAGAGACGAATTTACCTCCACACCCTCCATTCTGGCTAAGTGCTGCCACGATATCGACCTTATCGCTTGGTTCGCGGATTCGCCGTGTGTTTCTGTAAGCTCTGTGGGTGATGTGAAATATTTCCGTAAGGAGTATGCACCCGAGGGTGCCACAGACAGATGCCTCGGCGGATGCAAGGCAAAGAAGAAGTGTCCCTATGATGCTGAAAGGCTTTACATAACCGATCCCTTCTATAAGGCGAAGTTCATCAAATATATGAAGCGTACTCTCACGGGTAAGGCGAAAAACAGTAAGCAGGACATAAAGGATGCTCTGAAATACGGCGATTACGGCAAATGCGTTTTTATGAACGATAACAATGTATGTGACCATCAGCTTGTCACTATGAAGTTTGAAAACGGTGCCGTAGCCGTGCTTAATCTTAACGGATTTTCGCAGAAAATGTTCCGTGAATGTCACATCGTCGGCACCAAGGGTGAGCTTATAGGCTACGGTACGAAGCTTAAAATGAATATCTTTGGCGGAAAATCGGGCACTGTATGGACGGGAAGCCCTGCCGTCAGCGGCCATGTAGAGGGAGATATAAGGCTCATTTCGGGCTTTATAAAAATTCTCTGCGGTGAAAGAAATGACCTTAAAAATGTCACTACCATCGATGCCACGGTTATCAGTCACGATATCGCCGTAGCAGCAGAGCTTTCCCGCAAAAACGGCGGAGAAAGGGTTCTTTTAGAGTCTTTATAAAAAGGTACTGTAAAAAAGTGCAGACCGCATAAGCCAAAACAAACAGAGGGCTTCTTAGGAGCAGTTCAGCCACTAAAAACGGACACCAAGGGCGGCACTTCATAAGGATTTTAAACTTTAAAATTCGCTATTTTTGCAAATAACTGCGTTAAAAATGCTCGTAATCCGCAAGGATTACGAGCGTTTTTGTAATGTAAAACCACGCGTTGGACGCGTGGTTCGGGAGAAATTATATAGTTGAACAAAAAATCCTCCCTATATTATAATGAAGTTGCGGTCTGCCAACTGCAACTAAATAATATAAAGGAGGTCA
>SVPD01000052.1 GCA_015066045.1 Oscillospiraceae bacterium | reverse complement strand
GGTCTTCGCGAAAAGAACGAAATCAAGCTTTTGGTCTGTTATCTGCTGAAAACTCTGAAAAGGTCTCTTACCAGAACTCAGCTTAACGAGATTTTAAGCGAATACTCCGTGGCAAATTATTTCGAGGCAAACGGAGCCGTCAGTGAGCTTATCTCCGGCGGACAGGTTATCAGCGAGATAAGCGAGGGCGATGAGCTTATCACTCTTACGGCTAAAGCGGAGCTCGATGTGGCAGCCATAGAGAGAAGCCTGCCCCGCTCTGTCAGAGAAAAGAGTGTGGCGGCGGCCGTCAAGGTGCTTTCCAGAGAGAGAATAATCAAAGAAAGCAGCGTGGAGATTGTCAATCTTGACCACGGCTTTCACGTGAAATTTACCGTAATGGATATGGATACCGAGCTTCTGAAAATAACGGTTTATGTGCCCGATAAGAGCCAGATAGAAACGGTTAAAAAGAATTTCTTCGATAACGCCGTCTCTATTTATTCGGATATCATCTCCACACTGACTACTGAATAAAAGAAAGGACGAAAAAGTGCAATGAAAAAGTTTTTAGCCTTTTTTACGGCGACTCTTCTGCTTTTCGCAGGGGTGTTCCTCATTTACTGGAAATATGTCAGACCTTCTGAATATATGGTCTTTGTGGAAAGCTTCGGTCACGGCGTAGTCACTGTGGACAGTAAAAACACCGTGGGCACCGATGAAAAATACCGTGTGGCCTGCGAAAACGGACAGGAGCTTACTCTGAACATAAACCCCGAAAGGACAGATTCAGCCTACTATAACCTTAAAAAGCTTATCGTAAACGGTATAGATGTAACCGACGATGTAAATATGCTCCAGTATAAGGTGACTGCGAACAAAAAGCTCAATGTTCTGGCCTTTTTCAAAAAGGGTAAAAGACCTGAGGGCTACAAAACCGAGGAGGCAGCCTCCAATGTGGATAAGCCCTCCATCGACAGATATGCCGACAATAAATACATCGGCTCCTATGCAGCCTACGACATAAAGGATCCCTGCATTTTCTACGACGAAAAGAGCGAATACTATTACTGCTTCGGCTCAGATAATGTGGTAATAAAGTCAAAGGACCTTCTGAACTGGTCCTCACGCACCACCTATTTCCCCACACCGGAGGACGCAGTGAGCAATACCGTTATGTCCTTTTCCGCTTTTGACAGTGTAAAGAGCTGGGGCAAGGAGCACGGCTACGGTGAAGATGAAACCTATTCGGATGAAAATCAGGACAGAACACCTCTTTCCCCCGAAATTATTTACCGTAAGGGCACCTATTATCTTTACTTCTCTCTTTCCAAAACGGCCGATGCCAATGAAAGCGCCATCTTCTGTGTGACTACGGATGATCTGGCCAAGGCTATCGAGACCAAGGAGTGGAAGGATGCAGGCCTCGTTATCAGCACCTGCGGCAGACATGCAGGCAGTGAAATAGTAGAGGATGAGACATCGGGAGAAAAGAGAAAGCATTCCTTTAAGGCATCCTACGATAACGCCAATGCGGTGCATCCTGCGGTTATCAGCACTGAAAACGGTCTGTTTATGATTTACGGCGGCTCCTACGGCAGAGAGAAAATCAGCGGTGAGCTTTACATCGTGGAGCTGAGCACCAAAAACGGTCTTCTCAAGGCGGCAAGTCCCGTAAACAGTAAGGGCGACGTGGTTTCCACCCTTCACGGCTCTTCACGCTTCCAGGCAGGTACTCTTATCGCTGAGCCCGGCAGAATTCCCGCTCTTTCCAAAAACGACGGAAGCCTTCTCAGCGGCGCAGATATAGTCTATAACAAGGAGACGGGCTATTATTATCTCTTCCTTACCTACGGTGTGCAGGAGAGTAATTATAATATCCGTGTGGCAAGAGCCAAATCTCCCGAGGGCCCCTACACAGATTTCAGCGGTGCGGATATGGCAGATTTCGGTAAAAGCGGAAGAAATAATCAGTACACCAAGGGACTTATGCTCGCTGCAGGCTATAACTTCCTCTCCAGCAGCAACGGCGGTGTAAGCTACACTGACATCGGACGAGCCTCCATAGGCAGTCCCTGCATCATAAAGACCTCGGGCGGCAAATGGTTTATGGGCTCTCAGTCTCAGCTTTATTATAAGCTCGACTCTGTCATTACCACCGGTGCTGCACAGGCTCAGGCGAATGCACTCACTGATGTTTACCCCTTCCCCAGCCTCGAGGTAAGGGAGCTTAAGTGGACTACCGACGGATGGCCTGTAGCCTGCCCCGAAACCTACTCGGGCACTGCCGCTTCCACGAAAATCAAACAGTCTGCCCTCTACGGAAACTGGGATACTATAGTTTTCGACTCTATGGGTGACAGTGAAAGCTATAAGGCAGTGGAGAGAAACACCTCTCAGACCGTAACTATCCTCGAAAAGGCGGTAATCACCGAAAAAGACATCGCCAAAGGCAGAAAGCTTTCTACCGAGGGTACACTCACCAAAGCCGACGGCTGCTACACGGTGGTTATTGACTCAGTAAAATATAACATCTATCCTATGGCAGTGTGGGATTTCGAGCTCGACGAGGGCACTGTGGTATTTACAGGCTACAGTGATGACGGCACCGCCATCTGGGGCAAGAAAAACTTCTCTGATGCTCTCGGTATCAATACCACCACCTTCTATCACGTGCTTTCTATGTGTGACGAAGCGGTGCAGAGCGAGTACGCAGAAAAGATGCAGAAAATCAGCGGTAATCCCTCACAGACAGACATCGATGCCATGACGGGCGAGCTGGTGGAAACAGTGCTTTCACAGATGACAAAATAAAAACGGTACTGTTGCATTAAGCTGCAGAAGGCGTTTTCTTCACTCCGAAGCAGTGTGTGCATACTGCAAGAGGACGAAAAAACGGCTAAAAAGCAAGGGCTCTTCTTATACAACATAAAAAATACACTTTAATAAAACAAAAGCAGATTTTTCCGGTAAAAAACTACTGAAAAAATCTGCTTTTTTGCTTTTTGTTCTGTGCTTAATGGGTACGCCCCATATATTGGTTATTTTTCGCTGAGAAAAGCGATAACCTCGTCGAGCTTTTCCTCGCTGACCTGATCTACGCCTGTTTCTATGGCGGTCATCAGCTTGTCAGTGTCGGCTCCGGGCTTTTCCTTCAGCTTGCTTTTCAGCATTTTCACCATCATAGACATCATCATTTTATACATACCTGTGAGTCGGTCGAGATGAAAGTTTCCGGGCAGGAAGAAAAGAGGCTCGGTGACGGAGCATTTAGTCTTTATCTCTGATATGCTCTTTTCTCCGCCTGAGAGACCTACGGAGCAGACACAGATTATATTGCTGAATTTTTGTCTTGCCTGAGTGAGTCCCTGAATATCTCCCGCCATAACCCAGCCGATAAAGATGACCTCCTCATCGGAGCTTACGCTGTCGCTTCCGGAAAGAGGAAAGACGGGCAGAGAGAGCTTCTGTGAAAGAAGCTCAGCATATTTTTTTGATGAGCCTGCGTTTGTCTGATAAATTACAGTAGCCATTTTAATTCCTTTCTTTTATACCACGGGAAGATTAAAGCAGTGCATCTGTAGGTCACTGATGAGGCGGAGCGGCTCTGCGGCCTTGAACTCCGTGCCCTCGGCGAACATGGTCTGCTGGAGCATAATAGCCGCTAAAAGTGCGGGCTCTGCCTGAGAAACGTGGCATTTTACGGACTTCATTTTAAGCTCCTCGAACTCTGTGATATCTACTAAGGTATTGGGCTCAGAGGTGTAATAAAAGCCCACGCCCTTACACTTCCATGCATCGTCACGGAGCTTGCCGTCGATAAACTCGGGATAGAAGTCACACTGAGCATCCATAACTGCATATTTGACTGCATTACCTACCTTGATGTGGTCAGAGTGACATTCGTTGGGAAGATTAGGATCAGCAGTAAGAACATAATCAGGCTTAATTTCACGGATAACCTCGAGGATTTTCAGAGAAATCTCTCTTTCGGTGGCATCGTTTTTATCGGCGAAGCCTAAAAAGCCTGCGTTTTTCATGCCGAGCATCTGCTGTGCAGCGAGGGCCTCCTTCTGTCTTATGGTCTGCACCTCGTTTTCCTTGCCGATGTATTCGGGCTCTGCATATCGGTCGTCGGTGACCGTAAGCTCGTAAACCTCTACACCGAGAGAGCGAAGCCATGCGATGGTACCGCCTGCACCTATCTGGTTGTCATCGGGATGAGGCTGAACGAAAAGCACCTTTTTAGCCTTGGAAAGGTCGGGGGGAGAGCAGAGTAAATCTGCCGCTGAGGTGGCAGCCTTGAGCACGGTTTTAGCTGTGGCGAATTTAATGGAGCTGTTTCGTTTTCTGAATATTTCTTTAATCTTCATATTTTAGACCTCCTTTTTTCTTTATTCCTATTTTATATCAAATTGCATCTTCCGTCAACCTGTAGTCGGAAAAAACTGTCTCGATTATTTTTTCGCTGGAGGCGGGTGAGTAAACCCATCGGTCTATAAAGTCACCCTTGTGGTAATAGGTGACAGGCTCATTGGGATAGGGAGCCTCAAAGGAGTCTACGATAATGAGCTTTATTTTCATTCTTTCGGGGATAAGGTTTTTGATATACACGCTTGCGTGCTGACCGGGCATTACACCGGGTACATATTCGGCAAGCCCGGCTAAATTAGGCTTAAGCTCAACGAAAATGCCGTATCTTTCCACGGAACGGACTATGCCGGGAACGGTTTCGCCTGCTTTGAAAAGAGCAGCGTTTTCCTCCCATGTGCCAAGTAATTCTTTATAGCTGAGAGTGATTCTCCCTTTGTCATCGATAGATTTGACCACGGCTTTTATCTTATCTCCTGCTGAAAACCGGGCTGAAGGGTGGGGAATGCGTGACACGGAGATACTGTCTATGGGCATAAGAGCAGAGATGCCCGCACCGATGTCAGCGAAAACGCCGAAGGGCTCCATATGGGTGACGGTGGCATCGATTATGCAGCCGGGAGTGAGCGTGGAGACATAATCCCTCATATATTCCTGCTGGACCTTTTTACGGGAAAGAATGGCCACTGTCTCACCCTTTTCGTTTACGGTGAAGTCGGTTATCTTGCACAGAACGGGTTTGTTTACCCGCGAAATAATGGCTATATCTCTTACGGAGCCGTCATCTATTCCTATGGCACCCTCGTCACGGGGAATAAAGCCCTTCATGGGGCCGAGATCCACATAGAGATTGTGTTCATTGTCGCATACGGTGGCTCTGCATTCTATGATTTTGCCGCTGTAATAGGCCTCCTTTATTGAGGCGGCGGAAAGCAGAGCATTTTTGTTTTCCTGTGTGTGAATAAGAGTGTTTTCAGGATAAAATTTTTTCATTTTTAAAACCCTTTCGTTTTTAGTATTAAATTATATGCATAATTTTTTATCATTATTTGCTTTAGTTACAGGATAATCATTGATATTTTACTTTTGTTTGTGTTATACTATATTGATAAAAGTTTCAGTGGGAGGCAGCTTTATGGACATCAGAGTGGGCGATGAGCTCGTAATGAAGAAAAATCATCCTTGCGGAAGCAATAGCTTCAGGGTTATACGCTCGGGTATGGATTTCAAGCTCGAATGTACGGGCTGCGGCCATGTGGTTATGGTGCCCCGTGTAAAGGCAGAAAAAAATATTAAAAGGGTAGTGCGTGACGGTGAGACTCTTTAGCTTTTTTCAGACAAGAAAATCTTTACTGAAGGAGCTTTACCGTGACAGAAAAATTTATAGATAAAATCGACGGCGTAAAAAAACGCTGCGATGAGCTTTACGCCTTCTTCGCCCGTGAGGACAGCACGAAGGATATGAATGAATATAATGAGCTTTCAAAGGAGTTTTCCTATCTTTCTCCCATCCTAAAGGTGATAAGGGAGTATGAGAGCTGCCTTGATAACAAAGGTAGTGCCGAGGCTTTCCTTTCTGAGGCAAGAGAGCTTGGCGGAGATTATTATGAAATGGCGAAGGAAGAGCTGGAGGCTCTCGGCGAAAAGGAAAAGAGTCTTCTTTCCGAGCTGGAAATGCTGCTTATTCCGCCTGATCCGAGAGATGAGAAAAACGCCATCATTGAAATCAGAAGCGGCACCGGCGGAAAGGAGGCTGAGCTTTTCGTTTACGACCTTTACAGGATGTACACCATGTACGCCCAGCGCTGCGGCTTTGAAACGGAGACCGTGTACGGCACTCTCACAGAGCTCGGCGGCTTCAAGGAAGTGATTTTTACCGTATCGGGCAGAGGTGCTTTCGGCAGATATAAGTTTGAAAAGGGAGCTCACCGTGTTCAGCGTGTCCCCGAAACGGAAGCCAACGGTAAAAAGCAGACCTCTGCGGTAACCGTAGCCGTTTTCCCCGAAGCCGAGGAAGTGGACTTCGAGATTAATATGGCAGATTTGCAGATAGACACCTACCGTGCCAGCGGTGCGGGCGGTCAGCACGTAAATAAAACCGAGTCGGCTATCAGAATTACTCATCTTCCCACAGGCACCGTGGTAGAATGTCAGGACGAGAGAAGCCAGCATAAAAATAAAGACAAGGCTCTCAAGGTGCTTCGCTCGAGACTTTTACAGAGTGAAAGACAGAAGCAGAAGGATACTCTTGACTCAGACAGAAAAAATCAGGTAGGCTCGGGAGACAGAAGCGAAAGAATAAGAACCTATAATTATCATCAGAACAGAGTAAGTGACCACATTTCGGGTAAAACCTACTTTTCACTGAAGGAAATACTGAACGGTGATATGGATGAGCTGGTGGAAAATCTCACAGCCTACTGTAAAGCCGAACAGATAGAGGTATAATTTTTTATGGAAACACAGATATTCAGGGTAACATCGGAAAAGGATGAGGCCATCGACCGTGCGGCAGAGATATTAAAAAAGGGCGGTATAGTCGCCATCCCCACGGAAACGGTTTACGGTCTGGCGGGTAACGCTCTCGACGGCACCGTTACGGATAAAATCTATGCCGCCAAGGGCAGGCCTTCCGACAATCCCCTTATAGTTCATATCAGCGACCTTGCCCAATGGGCTCCCTTAGTCAGTGAGATACCCGAAGCAGCACTCGCTCTCGCACATAAGTATTGGCCGGGACCTCTTACGGTTATACTGCCGAAAAGCGAAATTGTTCCCGATGAGGTGAGCGGCGGTCTTTCCACGGTAGCCGTAAGGATGCCCTCGGATGAAATCGCCCGTGCCATAATCGAAAAATCGGGAGTACCCTTAGCGGCTCCCTCGGCTAATACCTCAGGCAAGCCCAGCCCCACCTCGGCAAAATATGTTATCGAGGACCTTTCGGGCAAGGTAGATGCCATCGTCGATGCGGGGGACTGCAGTGTGGGTGTGGAATCCACCGTGATTTCCCTCTGTGAAGCACCGCCCAGACTTCTCCGCCCCGGCGGAATCACACCTGAAATGCTTACGGAGGTCTTAGGTGAAATAACCGTAGACGATGCAGTTTATAATAAGCTCGCCGACGGAGAAAAGGCCGCCTCACCGGGAATGAAGTATAAGCATTATTCTCCCGATGCTCAGGTAATAATAATAAAGGGCTCCTTCGGTGAATATAAACGCTTTATCGAAGAGAACAGGACAGAAAAAACCGTCGCTCTCTGCTTCGAGGGAGAGGAAAAAGAGCTTCCCGTCAGAGCGGTTACATACGGAAAAAGAGACGACTCCTCTGACCAGGCAAAGAATATTTTCGATGCTCTGCGCAGGGTAGACGAGCTGGGAGCCGACAAGGTTTTCGCACGCTTCCCCGAAACGGATGGGGTAGGGCTCGCCGTATTCAACAGGCTTGTCCGTGCGGCGGCGTTCAATATAATAGAGGTATAAAAATGACAGTTTACGGTCTTACGGGAAAAACGGGTGCAGGTAAAAGCACCGTTGCCGCTTTCCTTAGGGAGAGAGGCTTTTACATCATCGACGGCGACCTTATCGCCAGACAAATAACCGATAAGGGTAAGCCTGCGCTCAGTCTTCTGGCAGAGGCCTTCGGCAGCGACATAATAAACACAGACGGCAGCTTAAACCGTCGGCTTTTGGCTTGCCGTGCCTTTTCCTCACCGGAAAAAACTGCAGTTCTTAATTCCGTAACCCATCCTCTTATTACCGAGGAATTTGAGAGCGAAATAAAAAAAGCAGTCAGTGAAGGCTACGGAAAGGCGGTCATAGATGCGGCGGCTCTTCTGGAAAGCGACTGTAAAAAGCTCTGCAGTAAGATAATAGTGGTCTATGCCCCCGAGGAAATGCGTCTGGAGAGAATCCTAATCCGTGACGGTATTACCCGTCAGGAGGCCGAGACCAGAATGAGGGCGCAGAAAAGTGACGAATATTACTTCTCTCAGGCCGATATAATAGTAAGGTCTTATCCTCCGTACAGTATAGAAGAACAGCTGCAGACAGTTCTGTAAAGAAAGGAACCGATAGCTTGGCGTCAAAGGTAATCACACTAAAAAAAAGACTGACAAAGGTCATTACGGCTCTTGCCGTTTCTTTTCTGGTAATGACGGTTATATTCTTCGGCTCAGTGTCAATACTTAAGACATTATATCCTATGAAATACGGGAATTTTGTAGAAATTTATGCAGCTGAAAATAACCTGGACGAATATTTCGTCTATGCGGTAATCGAGTGCGAAAGCGGATATGATGAAAAGGCCGTTTCCTATGCCGATGCCAGAGGTCTTATGCAGCTGACAGGCGAAACCTTCGAGTGGTTACAGAGTAAAAAGGGTGAAGACTTAGGTGAAGAAATGCTCTTTGATGCCGAGACCAACATAAAATACGGCTGCTTTTTCTACGGAATACTTTTCGGTAAATATGCAGACGAAAGGACTGCTCTTGCCGCATACCACGCAGGTATGGGTAATGTGTCGAAATGGCTGAAGGATGAACGCTATTCCCACGACGGGAAAACTCTTTACGATATGCCCTTTAAAAACACGAAAAATTATGTGAATAAGGTTATAAAAACCAGAAATATATATTCAAAACTATATAACGGAAAGGAAGATTAATAATGGAAAACGAAAAAAGTGCAGCAGAAGTTCTCAGAGAAGAGCTTATGATGAAAAAGGAGCATTTTTCCGTGGCGATGACAGAGGAAGAGGTAGCGAAGGCAGATAAGTTCTGTGAGGGCTATATGAAGTTCCTGAACGATGCCAAAACGGAAAGAGAATGTGCCGATTATATTATCGAAAAGGCAGAAAAGAATGGCTTTACCGCCTTTGACAAGACAAAGAACTACAAGCCCGGTGACAAGGTTTATGTGAACAACAGAGGTAAGAGCGTTATTCTCGCTCTTATGGGTAAGCAGGGCGCCAAAAACGGTGTGAAAATCGTCGCATCTCACATTGACTCACCCCGTCTCGACCTTAAGCCTACTCCTCTTTATGAGGACAGTGAGCTGGCATACTTCAAAACACATTACTACGGCGGTATCAAAAAATACCAGTGGGTGGCTATTCCTCTCTCTCTTCACGGTGTTATCATCAGAGCTGACGGTACAAGCGTGAAGGTAAACATCGGTGAAAAAGAGGGTGAGCCTAAATTCGTGGTTACAGACCTTCTTCCCCATCTCGGCAAAGAGCAGGGACAGAGAACCCTTTCTGACGGTATCAGAGGTGAAGAGCTGAATATACTCATCGGCTCCAGACCTTTCAAAGCCGACAAGGGCAGTGAGCTGGTAAAGCTTAACATTCTTAAGCTTCTCAACGAAAAGTACGGCATCGTGGAAAAGGATTTCATCTCTGCAGAGCTGGAGCTCGTTCCGGCATTTCCTGTGGCAGACATCGGCTTCGACAGAAGTCTCATCGGTGCCTACGGACACGACGACAGGGTGTGTGCATATCCTGCCTGTGAGGCGGTTTTTGACAGTGAAATTCCCGAGCGTACCGCCATCGCAGTCCTTTCGGACAAGGAAGAAATCGGCTCCGACGGAAACACCGGTCTCAACTCCGCTTATCTTAAGTATTTTATCGAGGATCTGGCTCAGCTCGACGGCGTGGACGGCAGAGATGTACTTTCCAAATCAGAGTGTCTCTCCGCTGATGTCAATGCAGGCTTTGATCCCAATTTCCCCTCGGTACACGATAAATATAACGCCTGTGCTCTTAATCACGGTGCGGTAATTACCAAATATACCGGTGCCAGAGGCAAATCAGGCACCTCCGATGCCGGCGCAGAATTTGTGGGCAAGATACGCAGAATACTCGACGCTGCTAATGTTTCATGGCAGATAGGCGAGCTCGGTAAGGTAGACGAGGGCGGCGGAGGAACTGTCGCTATGTATATCGCAAACCTGGGCGTAGATGTTGTTGACCTCGGTGTGTCCGTGCTTTCCATGCACGCTCCCTATGAGGTCGTTTCGAAGGCAGACGTTTACAGCACCTACAGAGCCTGCTTCGAATTCTTTAAGGCTGAATAAAGTAAGGGGCTGTTGCAGTAAGATGCAGAAGGCATTTTCTTCGCTCCGAAGATGTATGATTATACCTCGAGAGGGCGAAAAAACGTCTAAAAAAGCAAATATTTATTATATGCAACACCATATTATTCCGTAAAACAATTAAAACAGATGTGTTTTATAAG
>SVPD01000051.1 GCA_015066045.1 Oscillospiraceae bacterium | reverse complement strand
GGCTTCTGTGCCTTTAAGCCGAGTGAATATGCAAACGAAACTGCATCTCTTGTTCCCGTAGGATTCCATAGCTTCTTTTCGGATATGTCTGCAAACTCACATCTCTCCGAATCCGCAAGGTATTTAAGCTGTTCATTTAACTTTGTAATAATTGCGTTAGTATCATAGTTTTTAAGTGATACAATTATTATACGACGCTTTTTATTATCGCTTCTGATTTCACCTATAAGCTCACGGTAAAGCTTTATAAAATTGTTGCTGTCCTCTTGAAAGATATTTAAATCATTTTCACCGATGTGAAGAAAAATTGTATTAGGTACAAGGTCTGCTATGTAGCTTTTATAAAGCTCCTTTGCATTAGTGACACTTAGCTCTTCAAAGCTTCTGTTATAAAAATTAGAGCCAAGCCCAAAGGATTGCTTTAATTCACAAAGGGGTATTAAGGTATCCTCTTTACTCCCGAAAATAACTGTTCCGCCTTTTTCAGCAAGACTGTTAAGCACTGTATATTTTGTTTGAAGCATTGTTTTTTTCTCCTTTATGCGTTCTTTTTGTCAAGTGCAGAATTTCTGAAATAAACTGCAAGGTTCATAAGCACAATGGCAAGATTTAAGATGTATGCTACAAGCACATAGTTAATCTGACCGCCTACAATCTTTGCCGTAATGCCTGCAATATATCCTGTTATAATAAGCAGAATGAAAGGCAGGCTTGTACCCTTTGCGGTTTTTGCGTTATATGCCTTGATGAGATTCATCGGCCAGGAAAAGCCGAAGCATACAAGCATAATCGTTTCAAATATCGAACCCATAATATCGCTCCTTTGTTTTTTGTTGAGCACATATTATCACCGATATTTTCGTCAGACAATCATTCAAAAGATTAAAAGAATTTTTTCTTATTTTCTTCATTTATTTTACTTTCAAAACCTTTTCAAAAGGCAAGAAATCTATTATTATAAAGTCATAAACTAAATGAAAGAAGTCTTCCTTTATGTCAGATAAAAAAGTAAAAGCCAAAAAGAGCGGACCGGAAAACACAAAGACTCTTGCCGGTATTCAGAAAATGTCCTTCAGGTTTCAGATCATTCTTATCACTACCCTCGCACTGTTTCTCGGCTTTGCGGGCATCTTTATAAATCTTCAGTTTGAAACAAACCGACGTGACCGTAATTTGCAGAATGTTGCAGAAGCCATCGCAAAATCTCCGCTTCTTACGGAAAAGGATTATTCTGATGAGGTATATTATGCTGTATTTTCCGAATACCTTGATTCATTAAAGGATACCCTTGAGGATATCGATGTTATATCTGTAATCGGCATCGACGGTAAAAGGCTCTATCATTCAAGTCACGAGCTGATCGGTACCGTTTACGATGGCACCACCCCTGACTTTGACGCCAATTCAGAGGGTTATTACACAACCACAGATAACGGCCCCTCAGGCACTCAGAGAAGAGCTTATGCGGCGATTTATGATGAAGGCGGTGATTACATCGGCTTTGTTATGGCGATTATGCTTATGAAAAATGTAAAGGCTGAGGTGCTTCAGATTTTTCTTACCTTTACCCTTATTACAATAGTAGCAATTCTTATGGAGCTTCTTATTTCTGCAGAGCTTTCAGGCAAGATAAAGGAAAGCCTTTTAGGCTATGAGCCTGATGTTTTCACCTCCATGTTCCGTATGCGTGACAATATCCTTGAATCTCTTGACGAGGGTATAGTTGCAGTTGACAGCAAGGGTGAGGTTCAATTCGTCAATAAATCTGCCACGGAAATGCTTAAAAGCAACACAAACTCAGAAAGCCTTATAGGTCGGAATATAGATTTGTTAAGTAAGGATATACCTGTTCTGGGCTCGCTTAACAATCCCGATAACGGCATCACGGTGAGCTCAGGTGATGATAATATACTTATTGATACAATTCCTATCAAAGAGGGTGACGAAGCAATCGGAACAGTTGGTATCCTTCACGACAGAAAGGAATACATAAAGCTGATGGAAGACCTTACGGGAACAAGATATCTTGTTGACTCAATGAGAGCAAACAACCACGATTTCACAAATAAACTTCATGTTATCCTCGGACTTATTCAGATGGAAATGTACAATGAGGCAACCTCATATATTCAGAATATAACTATGGTACAAAGAGAAACCATAAGCAAGGTTATGAACTGTATAAACGAGCCTTCCGTTGCCGCACTTTTAATAGGTAAAATTGCAAGAGCATCAGAGCTTAATGTGCGATTTATTTTAAGAGAAGGCTGTTATTATTCTCCGGCAGATATAGCAATCCCCTCGGAAATTATTGTTACGGTTATAGGTAATCTTATAGACAACGCCTTTGACTCAATGAATGATATGAGTATTTATGACGGACAGAAGGAGCTTATGTTCGGTATATATTCAAAGCCCGGAGCTTTGCTTATCACCGCTGATGATACGGGATGCGGTATCAGTGAAAAGAATATGGAGCATATTTTTGAAAACGGCTTTTCCACTAAAGGAAACGGCCGAGGCACAGGTCTTTATCAGGTAAAAACCATAACAGAAAATGCGGGCGGCAGTATAAATGTTGAGTCACAGGAAGGCGTCGGAACATCCTTTACCGTCAGCTTTAAGAAATAAGTGAAAGGAGAAGAAAAATGTATAAGGTTTTGATTGTTGAGGATGACCCTATGGTTGCGATGATAAACGAGCAGTATATTCTGAAAAATAAAAGCTTTTCTGTCTGCGGCAAGTGCAAAGACGGTATATCTGCTCTCGAGTTTTTGGAAAAAGAAAGCGTTGACCTTATAATAATGGATGTTTATATGCCGAAGCTTGACGGCTTTGAAACCCTGAGACAAATAAGAAAAAAGCAGATACCTGTCGATGTCATTATGGTAACGGCGGCAAACGACCGAGATTCCCTTGAAGAAGCCTTACACCTCGGCATAGTTGATTATCTTGTTAAGCCCTTTACCTTTGACAGATTTCAGATGGCGCTTCAGAAATTCACTGCACAGACCAAGGCCCTTGAAGAGCTTGATACTCTTAACCAGAAAAGCATTGACTTTATAATTGACTCCTCACGGAAAAGAAGTGGAGACCTGCATCCTAAAGGAATACAGGAAAAAACTCTGCAAATTATACTCGCAGAATTGAAATCAAACACAAACAAGTGGTTGATAGGTGATGATATTGCCGAAAAGACAGGACTTACATCTGTTACTGTGAGAAGGTATATGAACTACCTTGTTGAATCAGGCAAGGTTCAAGGTGAAATAAACTATGAAACAGGCGGAAGACCCTGTATGCTTTACAAAATCACTGAATAAATTTACTGCACCCATTGACAAAATTATTTTTTGTGATAAAATGTACACGAAAACTTAATATTGCTTCGCAGACAGGGAAATTCGGGTGAGAATCCCGTGCAACCGCCATTACCGTAATTAAGCCTCGAGCTTTTAAGTCGGAATGCCTGCTGTGAGCAGACAATGTTCGCTTTTGGGCAAGAGGGAGAGCGTATGGCAGTGTCACTGTCTGTGTTTTTTTGCAGACTAACTTGGTCATTATCACGTCCTTTTCTTACCGAAAAGGGCGTTTTTGTTTTGTCGGAGTGTGTTGTTTATTATGGTTAAGAGCAAAGAAAAAGCTGTTGAGCTTTTAAGGCAGAAAGCAGATATAATCGGCAGAGCACCGAAGAAGTCAGATTTTGAGCCTCTGGAGGTTATATACATAAAAGCTTATCTCGGACCCTGGCCGAGAGCTTTGGAATATGCAGGACTAAAAGAAGCTAAACCAACTGCGGCAAAGCCTAAAAAAAGAAATGCAGGAAAAGCTAAGGCACAACGGTTAATGGGACTTAAAAAATTAGAAAAGAGCCGTAATGCACAAAAAAAATAAGGAGTAAGCCATGAAAAAAACACTATCGCTTTTAATTGCTTTAATTATCTTTGCTTCATCTTTCTGTATGGCAGTCTATGCACTGAGCCAGGCTTACACAGGTCTTACATCAGCACAGACACCTACAACTAATGCAAGCCTGCTTTTCTCAAAAAAATTCGGCGGAAGCTATAAAGCCGCACCTACACCGCCGATTGTTGTTGGGGACACTATACTTCTTATGTCAGGTGTAAAGCTCTACAAGTTGAATGCAGAAACAGGCGAAGAAATTGCAAGTGTAAAAATGGAAGGCTCAACCCTTTATGCAACCGTTCCGCCTCTTTATGCCGACGGCAAGGTGTTCGTAGCTCTTGATGACGGTATCATTCAGGCTTTTGACTACGAAACAATGAAATCTCTTTGGGTTTATACTGACTCTATCGGCGGTCAGGCAATTTCACCCATTACATACGATAACGGATATATTTACACAGGCTTCTGGGTTGATGAAACAGAATATGCCAATTATGTCTGCCTTGATGCTTCGGACGAAAACATAAAAACAGAAACCGAGAGTAAAAGTGCCGAGTGGACCTACAAGGCTCTCGGCGGCTTCTATTGGGCAGGCTGCTGTGTTACGGATAAATATTTAGTTGTCGGCAAGGATGACGGCAAAAAGAACAGTGAAAACAGTTCAAAAATCATCTCACTCAATAAAAGTACAGGAAAAGCAGTATCAAGTCTTTCAGTTACAGGTGATATCCGTTCATCTGTTGTGTACTCTGCCGAAGCTGATACTTATTACGCTTCAAGCAAAGCAGGATATGTATATAAATTTTCTATGGATTCTGCAGGTAAATTAAGCTCACTTAAAACCTATAAGGCTTCAGGTGCTGTTACTGCCACACCTGTTATCTATAACGGCAGACTCTATTCGGGCTGTCAGAACGGCTCCACAGGAAAATTTATTGTACTTGATGCAAAAACAATGAAAGAGATTTACACCTGCGATATGCTCGGTTATCCGCAAGCCTCCATGCTTGTATCAACGGGCTATGAGGAAGCAACGGGCAAGGTTCATATCTATTCAACCTACAACGCCAAGCCGGGCGGCATAACTGTTTTCGAGGACAGTCAAGGTCAGACATCCGCCGTTAAAACAGAGCTTTATACCCCTGAAAGTGATATGCAGCAGTACTGTATCAGTACAATATCCGCAGGTGAATACGGAACACTTTATTACAAAAACGATTCGGGTAATATCTTTGCTCTGACAGAAGCAAAAACAGGAGTTCAATCTATTCTGCAAAGGATTATCACAATGATAAAAAATATAATAGCAAAAATTATGGCATTACTCAGCAATAAATAAAAGGAAGTGAAAGAAAATGCAGACAGGCTTTAAATCGGTACATCCCATATCTGCCTTTGCATTTTATGTCTTTGCTTTTCTTTTAAGCATGACTGCCTCGCACCCCTTTTTTCTCGCAGTCAGCTTTATTGCAGGACTTGTCTACGACATTAAGCTTTCGGGCAAAAAGGCAGTTTCGTTTTTGCTGAAGGTTATTCTGCCTCTTGTTTGCCTTATAACTCTTTTTAACGGCATCTTCAGCCACTACGGTGTAACCGTGCTTTTTGAGATGCATAACGGCAATAATTTTACTCTTGAAGCTTTGGTGTTCGGTTTCGTTTTTTCAGTAAGAACATCCTCTGCTCTCCTTTGGCTTAATAGCTTCAATGAAATAATCACAAGCGACAAATTTATCTTCCTTTTCGGCAGAGTATCACCGAAAATCGCTCTTGTTATTTCAATGGTGCTTCGATTTATTCCTTTAGTGAGAAGTCAATCAGAGGAAATCAAAAAGGCTGAAATGGGTGCCGGTAATCTGCCGACAGATAAAGATTTCTTCGGCAAAGTCCGTCACGGGACAAGACGGCTTTCTATCCTTATCTCCTGGACACTGGAAAAAGGCATCGATACCGCTGACTCTATGAAGGCAAGAGGCTACGGACTTCACGCAAGAACCTCATATAATAACTACAGGTTCAATTTCAAGGATGCCTTGTTTATGATTTCTACGCTCATTGCGTCGGGTATATATGTCTTTGTTGGTAGTAACTATAAGGCAAATTACAATCCCGTTATTGATATACCGATGCCCGATGCATTATCTTCAATCTTTATAATTTTTATTGCCTCGGTGCTTTTATTGCCCACACTTTACGACTTAAGGGAGGACAGAAAATGGTCAATTTCAAAATAAATAATCTGTCCTTTACTTATCCCGACAGTAAATCTCAGGCTCTGAAGAATATAAATCTCACAATAAATCAAGGTGAATTTATTGTCATTTGCGGAAGGTCCGGCAGCGGCAAGTCAACTCTTCTTCGTATGCTAAAGCCAGAGCTGACACCCCACGGCACAAAAGAGGGAGAGATAAAATTCTTCGGCTCAGATGAGTTTTCACTAAGGGATTCTGCCGAAAAGATAGGCTTTCTTTTGCAGAATACCGAATACCAGGCTGTGACACATTCTGTCAGAACGGAGCTGGCATTCGGCCTTGAAAATCTCGGACTTGACAGTAAAACAATAAGGCTTCGCATTGCTGAAATTTCAGCCTACTTTTCTCTTGAAAGCATAATTGACAAAAAAATCAGCGAGCTTTCAGGCGGTCAGAAGCAGATGGTCTGTCTTGCATCAATTCTTGCGATGCATCCTGATGTGATAATTTTTGATGAACCCTCCTCACAGCTTGACCCTATGACAGCGGAAACTTTTCTCAACACAATACATAAGCTTTACAAGGAAAACGGTATCACGGTTATTATCACCGAACACCGCCTTGAAAATCTTATTCCTGTTGCCGACAGGGTAATTGTTATGGATAAAGGCAAAATCATTTCCGACACCTCACCCCGTGATATTCCTGCTGAGCTTGCGGCAGATGATGATCTTATTTCATCAGCCGTACCGATAGCTATGAGATTACATACAAAATTAAAGCTCACTTCACCCGTACCTCTTAACGTTGCCGAGGGAAGGCAGATGCTTTCCCGACTTTTCAGCGAAAAGCCAAAGCATAAAGAGCTTGAAGCAGATAGCAAAGACAACATAAATGAATCGGCAGTAGAGGTTAAAGATCTTTGGTACGCCTATGACAAGAGCAGATATGTTTTAAACGGTCTTGACCTTAAAATAAAAAAAGGCTCTTTCTTTGCTCTTCTCGGTGCAAACGGAGCCGGCAAAACAACGGCACTTTCTCTTATCAGCGGTCTTCTTCCGTGCAAACAAGGCAAGATAAAGCTTTTCGGCAAACCCATTAACAAATATAAGGATGATGAGCTTTACGGTAAGACTATCGGTGTACTGCCGCAGAAATGTGAAAGTCTTTTCGGCGGTTACACTGTCAGAGAGGATCTTGATAAATCACTGAGCAAAAGTTTACCCGACAAAAAGGCAAGGAAAGAAAGAATTGAAGAGGTCGCAGCTTTTTGTGAGATAACCAAACTTCTTGACAGTCATCCTTATGACATAAGCGGCGGTGAAATGCAGAGAGCCGCCCTTTGTATGGTGCTTCTGAAAGAGCCGCAGATACTCTTGCTTGACGAGCCGACAAAGGGAATGGACAACCTTTTCAAAAAGCAGTTCGCAAGTAAAATCAAAGAGCTTAACAGTAAAGGCATAACGGTGATTATGGTGTCCCACGATACTGAATTCTGTGCCGAATACTGCGACGAATGTGCCTTGATTTTTGACGGAATGTGTGCTCTTCAGGAGGAAAGCAGAAAATTCTTTTCGAAGAATTTCTTCTATACAACCACCGCCAATAAAATCGCAAGGGAGTTCTTTCCTAATGCCGTTACAGAAAGGCAGGTGCTTGAGCATTGCAGACAAAATCTCGTAAACTGACAATTTTGTCCGTTATTTTGCTTTTGGTTTTGGCACCCGTAATTATGCTTCTTTCCTTAAAGCTTTTTGAAAGCGGCAGCTATTATATTGCCGCCGTTGCGATAATCATACTTTCGATTGTGCCATTTTATGTGTTCTTTGAACAAAGAAAGATAAAGACAAGCGAGATAGTAACACTCTCTGTTATGATTGCTCTTTGTGTTGCATCGAGAGCAGTTATGGCATATATTCCTCAGGTGAAACCTACCTGTGCTCTTGTGGTAGTCACTGCCATAGCCTTTGGTCCGAATGTGGGCTTTCTGACGGGAAGCCTATCTATGTTTGTTTCAAACTTCATTTTCGGGCAGGGAATGTTCACTCCCTTTCAGATGCTCGGCATGGGACTTACAGGCTTTATCTGCGGACTTTTTTTTCACAAAAAGCCTTACTCAAATAACAGATTCACAGTCAGCATAGTCGGCGGAATTGCTTGTTTTCTCATATACGGAATAATAGTTGACAGTTGTTCCTTCCTTATGATGAGTACGGATTTCACCTTCAAATCTGCTATGAAGATTTATCTTTCGGGAATGAGCTTTAATCTTATTCACGGCATTACAACGGGTATTCTGCTTTTCTTCATAAACAAGCCTATGACAGACAAATTCAACCGATTAAGAATAAAATACGGCATATTTGCCTTGGAGTAAAAAATGAAAAAGTTTAATGTTTTGATAATTGCGCTTTTAATGCTTTTCTTGTTTACTGCCTGTAGCGGTACAGAAGAAATAATCACAGAAACTACGACAACTGTGCCGACTACTGCTTCAACCACTTTGGCGGAAATTACGAATGCTTTTAACAGCACTTCTTCTGCGGAAACAACCGAAGCGAAAACACAGGCAACTACGGTTGCAGAAGCCACAACGGCAACTACAACTTCTGCTACTACAACCGAAGCTACCACAGCTTATACGACAACAGAAACAACTACCGCAAAGGCTTCAACAACCAAGCCTACAACCTTAAAGGTTACAACTACCAAACCAACCACCACTGAAAAAGAAACAGAAAAGGTTACTGCAACAAAGCCCGCTGCAACCAAACCAACCACCACAAAGCCTACCACAACAAAAGCACCGACAACAAAACCGACTACTACCAAACCAAGCACTACCAAGCCCACAACAACCGCCCCCACATCACAAGCTACAACACAAGCAAAAATGTACTGCACCGTTAGGATTGAGTGCAATACAATCTACGATAATATCAGCAAGCTGAAAAGTGGTAAAAAGGCTTTTCTTCCCGCAAGCGGAATCATTCTTGATAGTGTTCAGGTTGAGCTTACAGGCGGTGAAAGTGCCTTTGAGGTAATAAAAAAGGCCTGTGAAGAAAATGTCTGCACTGATAACTGCAAATACTGCAAGTCAAATGGAGTACAGATTGAATATACTTATACGCCTGCTTTTAACAATTACTATATCGAGGGTATACATCAGATTTACGAAAAAGACTGCGGTACACAGTCAGGCTGGATGTATAGCGTAAACGGAGTATTCCCCGATGTAGGTACCAGCTCATATACGGTTTCACCCGGTGATGTCATTGTTTTCGCCTTCACCTGCAATATGGGTGAGGATATAGGTAATTCTTATTAGGGTGACTCTTATTAAGGTAACGACTTGTCTTTATAGTGCACGATAAGGATAAGCTTACATAAAAAATAAAACGAAAGGATTGAACTGAAATGAAAATGTTCAAAAAATCAATGAGCATCCTTCTTGTAATTATGATGCTCGCAAGCTCATTTGCACTCTGCTCCTTCGCAGCAGATGATGTAACTGTTTCACTTCGCATTGAAGGTATTGACAAATGCCTTTTCTACGGTGATGTAACTGTAGCGGCTGATTCCACCGTTCTCGATGTAATCAAGGCTGCTGACGAGGCAGAGGAAAGCCTTACAACAACAATCGTTGACTCAGACTACGGTCCCTATCTTGTAGACATCAACGGTATTGTTGCCGGTACCTACACAGATATGATGTGGGACGGTTGGTCATATATGGTTGACGGCGTTGCTCCCGATGTAGGCGTGAGTGCTTACAGGGTAGAGAGCGATGATGTTATTGTTATGTACTACGGTGATCCCTGGAACACAGGTATGCAGTATCCCATCATAAACACAGAAAAGCTTGCTGACGGTGAAATCTCCTTTACAAGCATGGACACAGTTTACGACGAAAACTGGAATGCTGTTACAAAGGAATGTGCAGTTACCGGTTATGTTCTCACTTGGGGTTATAACGGCAAAACCGTAGAAATCACACCCGATGAAAACGGCGTTTGCAAAATTCCTTACAAGTATCTTACTATGGGTAAACACACAGTTCAGATTGAAAAGTACGATGCCAAGACAGATCTTCCCACAGTTTTAAGATATGCACCTGATTTCTATGTTGAAATCAGCTTCTTTGACGGCATTATGGCTTTCTTCAAGATGATTTTTGAAGCTATAACTTCACTTTTTGCATAAGCTGATACATAAAACGATTAAGTGCAACAGGATGTTTTGTTCCTGTTGCACTTTGTTCAGTCTACTGAATATATAATGTCTGTGTCGGTTTTAATTGGTTTTTAGCAAAGGCCTTATGAAAACCGCTCTTTTTTTATCCCTTTTCCTAACCGTTAAACTTAACCCCCTCCCCTTTCGCCGACGAGTGGAAAGGAAGCATTTCTTTAAAATGTGAAATAACATCACAATAATGCGTTAAAAATCACCAATATGCGTCAGCATTATCGGTGATTTTTGCCTTTTCTTGCAAAGCTATTTCGCATTTTAAAGTGCTTCGCAGTTTCGTAAGAACTGAAAATTTCTTGTATTGAAGCCACAAAACGCAGCAAGGCTG